>JBOHVN010000156.1:0-29492 GCA_050735675.1 Binatia bacterium
GGCGCCGCATCGTGACACCGGGTATAATAGGCAATTTCGCGACAGAAACTAGTCTAGCAGGTTGTTGAAAAACTCTCTCGGAGTCCTTCGACACGGCTCAGAGCCAGTCCTGAGCTTGACGAAGGAACGAACGGATGGGATTGGTATCATTAAAAATTTTCCGTTCATGCTGAGGTCCTCGAAGCATTCCAACCCTTTTTTCAGCACACTGCTAACCTAGAGCCAACTTACTTGGACTTAGGGTCTCGGTTTTTTTCAAGGCTTCGATGGCTTTGGGACATCTCCATGCGCAAGACATTCTAGTCGGGAGTTTTAACGGAAACAAGGGAAACGAGAAGCGTGAATGCCAGTCCTCCCGTGGCGCGGCCACCGGTCAACGCGACTCGGCGTGAGCAGCTACCGCAAGCCGACATTGTCGATGACAAATTTCACATCGCGAAGCTATCCGGGTGAGACTGTAGACAGGCTGAGGAAAGCCGGGAACCGCAACCTTGAAAAAAGAAGAAGGAACACTCTTAGTGGGCTAGTCAGCGGCGCGGCTATATTGTAGCTACATTACCGGGAGGGAAAATATCATGGAAACGGTAGCGGGTGTCCGGGAACTCAAAAACAAATTGAGCCACTATCTGAGAGAGGTCAAAAAGGGCCGGTCCATCATGATCACGGAAAGAGGAAAAATCGTTGCGACGATCGTTCCTGCGCAAGAGCACGCGGCCGTCGAGAAGCTAAAAAAACTGGCAAGGACCGGTCTTGGAACCTGGAGCGGAGGAAAGCCCAAAGGGGCCTCCCGTTCCATCGTGGTTAAAGGAAAACCCGTGGCCGATATCGTGCTCGAGGAGCGACGGTGATCCTTTACTTGGATACCAGCGCTCTGGTAAAAATCTACGTTGAGGAAGCCAAAAGCGCTGTTGTCCGGGAACATGTCCAACAAGCCGAAGGCCTCGCGACTTCGAGAATTGCCTACGCCGAAGCGCGCGCCGCGTTGGCGCGAAAGCGCAGGGAGCAGGGTCTGTCGCGCGCCGATTACCGGTCCGTGGTGAGTGATCTTGATCAAGATTGGGCCGACTATTTCATCGTTGACGTCTCTGAAAGTGTCGTCAGGGCCGCGGGTCTGTTGGCCGGGAGTCATGTTTTGCGCGGCGCCGGCGCCATTCATCTTGCCTCGGCGGCGGCTTTGAGCAAACAGGCGGGCGAGCGTGTCATGTTTGGTTGTTTTGACGGCCGCCTCGCCGCTGCGGCGAGGAAAGAGGATCTGCGGGTGATAAAATAGGAAAGAGGATAGGCCGAGTCGAAAAGAGTCTCTTGCTCTTCCGCAAACCAAGATCTCCAATACGACTCAAAGATCCTTGTTAGCATTTTGCTGAGGGAACAGATAAGATTCGTTCGTATGTTAAAGGAAACTTTCGAAGTTCTTCTCCGAGAGATTCTCAGTTCAGTTCATGAGTACTATGGCGACCGGCTGGTCAGTCTCGCGGTGTTCGGTTCGGTGGCGCGTGGAACACAACGGCCTGACTCCGATGTTGACCTTCTCGTGGTTTGTCACGCTCTTCCTCCAGGCCGGACGCGACGGATCGCGGAATTTGGCGAGGCCGAGAAACGACTGGAGCCGGTCCTCTCAGATCTGCGGCGGCAAGGCATATCAACCGATTTGTCTACCGTGTTGAAAACGCCGGCTGAAGTGGAACAAGGGGGGCTCTTTTATCTCGACCTGGTCGAGGATGCTCGGTTGCTTTACGACCGCGGCGATTTCTTGAAGGGATTTTTAGATCGACTCCACGGTCGTTTGCAGCAGCTAGGCGCCCAGCGTATCCACCGCGGGAACGCGTGGTACTGGGATCTCAAACCGGACTTCAAGCCGGGAGACATTTTTGAGCTATGACCAACCGCGACCTGGCAAAAAGCTACATCTGGAAGGCCGAAACTCGATTGGATGCCTTAGAGGCTTTGAGAAGAAGACAAAATTATTCCGATGTTGTTCGCGAGGCGCAAGAGACCGTCGAGCTCGCCCTGAACGTATGCTGCGGGCTATAGGCGTGGAGCCGCCTAAATATCACGGCGTTGGCGGTCTCCTCCTGGAACACGGCGACAGATTCAAGACAACGATTTCTAAAGAGCTCAAGCGGGCGGCGGGCATTTCTAAACGTCTGCGCAAGGAACGGGAACTGGCCTTTTATGGCGACATAGATTTCATCCCGGACCGAGGAGTATACCGAAGAAGACGCACGCCAGGCGATAGAGGAGGCCAAATGGGTGGTGGAGCTGGCGAAAAAAGCGAAGACGGGTTAGTCTTAGCGCTCGAATCTCTCCCCCGATCGCGCCGATTGCACCCTGCTGAATCACACGCACACCCACACCAAAAACCGGAATGTCTCCCTTGCCAAGGCAACAAGCCCGCAAAGGAAAAAACGAATTGACGAAGGGAGAAATGACTTGTATCCCTCGCGCTCCTGGAGATGACGGTTCCTGATTCGTCACTCTCGATTCCGATCTGAGTCTTGAATTTTAACATTTCCGCTTTTTTGAAATTTTTTCGGATTTCGATATCGAATTTCGAGGTCTTTCGAGATGAAGAATCTATTTTGGCTTTTTCGCGTGGGCTGAGAGACGCGGGTGCGGCTCTGTCGCCAACCCCAAACAGATCCTTCGCTGCCGCTCAGGATGACAATTCAAATGCTGAGGAACGATTCCCCATAAAGCTGGAATATCCGAAAAAAAAGTTGCGCGCCGGCGATCAATACAAATGAGTATTTATGTTCCGGTAAAGCCCACCCGATGTTTATCTGATGAAAGTGGCCCTGGTTCACGACTGGCTTACCGGCATGAGAGGCGGCGAAAAGTGCCTGGAAGTTTTCTGCGAAATCTTTCCCGGGGCCGATTTGTACACTTTGATTTATGATCCAGACAGTGTTTCAGCGATTATCAAACGATTGAATATCAATGCTTCCTGGATCGATCGCTTGCCCAGAGCTAAAAAATATTTTCGTTATTTTCTGCCGTTCTTTCCGCGCGCCATGGAAAACTTCGATCTCGGCGATTACGACCTTATCCTTTCGAGCAGCCATTGTATCGCCAAGGGAATATTTCCGCATCGGGCGCTTCATATCGCCTACGTGCATGCGCCGATGCGTTACGTCTGGGACCAGCACGATGCCTACTTTGGCGCCGGCGCTTCTCAGTTATCCAGGGCGGCGATGGCTCTGTGCCGTCGTTATCTTCAGCAATGGGATGTTCGCTCGGCTGAGCGGGTAAACTACTTTGTCGCCAATTCAAATAACGTTGCGGCCAAGATCAAGATCCTTTACGGGCGCGAGGCGGCCGTGATCCATCCGCCGGTGGATGTGGAGCGGTTTAAATTGGGTGAGCGCCAGGAGCCCTATTATCTGGTCGTTTCCGCGCTGGTGCCCTACAAAAAAATTGACATTGCCGTCGCTGCCTTTAATAAGTTAAAACTTCCGCTGAAAATAGCCGGGGAGGGGCCGCTGCGCAAAAAGCTTGAGAAGTTGGCCCAGCCGAATATCGAATTCTTAGGGTGGGTGAGCGATCAGGCGCTTGCGACTCTCTACGCTTCCTGCCAGGCGCTGATCTTCCCGGGAGAAGAGGACTTCGGCATCGTGCCGTTGGAGGCGCAGGCGAGCGGGCGGCCGGTGATCGCCTATGGCGCCGGCGGCGCGCTTGAATCTGTCTTGCCATTGGATAATGTAGAGCTTGCGACGGGAGTTTTTCACCGGGAGTTAACCGCTGAGAGTTTGATCGGAGCCGTGCGCCAGTTTCAAAAGAATCGACACAGATTCGAGCCCGTGGCGATTCGCGGCCACGCTTGCCGATTTTCGCGGGATCGGTTTAAAGTTCAAATCAGCGATTACCTGGCCGCTCGCTTGCGCGAACACGCGGCGGAGAACTAAGCGATGCTAAAGCGCCATAGCCAATTCTTCAAAAGTCTCATGCTGGTCAATGACCTCATGTTTCTGACACTGTCGTGGTGGTTGGCCTATTTCTTGCGCTTTTATGCAAATATTCCTTTCGTGCCGGAGCCTTATGTTTTTCGCCATTACGTTGTCGCATGGCTTTTGATCCTGCCGATCTTTGCCGTGGTTTTTCAGCTTCTCGATCTTTACCGGCCGCGCAGGATCTCCACGCACTGGCGCGAGACCGCCGATCTTTTTAAAGGCGTCAGCCTGGCGATGTTGATCTTTTTCGGCGTCATCTTTCTTTTGCGGGAGATTATTCTATCCCGAGTGGTCGTCGTTATGTTCTGGGCGTTCAGCGCGGCCTCTCTCAACCTCAGCCATCTGCTGGTTCGGGAAGGGCTGCGTTATCTGCGCAGGAAGGGGAAAAATCTCCGTCACGTCATCGTCATTGGCGCCCCGCTCCAGGCAAAGCGGCTGGTCCACAAGCTCCAGTGGTACCGTCATCTTGGACTCTCGGTCATAGGCCTGCATCTCATGGGGCAGGATGCTTGCGATAGCGGCGAGCCCCTCGGAGTTTCACTCATCCCAACTCGAGACGACTTCCTCGACTTGATCCGTTCCGGTAAAATCGATCAGGTGTTTGTCGCGTTTCCGCTGCAAGAAACGGCGCGGCTGAGCGAAGTTCAAAGCTGGCTCGGCGATGAACCGGTGACGCTCTTTTATGTGCCCGATCTGGGAGAATTCGCCAGATTACACGGCAGGGTTGAAGAATTTGACGATCTCCACATCGTGACCCTCCAGGCATCGCCCCTCGACGGCTGGAACGTCGTCTTCAAACGGTCGGTGGATTTGTTCGTCGGCGGGGTCGCGCTGATTGTTTTTGCGCCGTTGATGGCTCTGATCGTCGTCGTCGTCCGGCTGAACTCGCCCGGGCCGATCCTTTATCGGCAGGAACGCATGGGACTGGACGGCAACAGGTTTGAGATGCTCAAGTTTCGCACGATGGTTGACGATGCCGAAAAAGCGACCGGTCCTGTGTGGGCGAAGGACCAGGACCCTCGCGTGACCGGGTTCGGGTTTTGGCTGCGCCGGACGAGCCTGGATGAACTGCCGCAGTTGTTCAACGTTCTATGGGGCGATATGAGCCTCGTCGGGCCTCGACCCGAGCGGCCGCCGTTAATTGAAGAATTTCGCAAGTCCATTCCTAAATATATGCTGCGGCATAAGGTCAAGGCGGGGATGACCGGCTGGGCGCAGGTGAACGGCTGGCGCGGCGACACGTCGCTCGATCGGCGCATCGAGCACGATCTGGACTACATCGAGAATTGGTCGCTTTGGCGCGATATGAAGATTCTCGCGGTGACTCTGTTCGGTGGTTTTCGCAACGGACGGTTGCCGCGCTCGTCAGCCGACGTTCCTCCCCACAGCGAGGGACCCTAGCCTTTCTAGTTTTTTACTGAGCAATAACTCGACGCATGCAAGTTTTTCTCGACTGGTGGCGGCGGGGTATGATCGCCGGCGCCTGGCTGTCGATCGTTTTCCTCGGCATCGGCCGCGTCGAGTTTTTTTCGCCGGACGTGAGCATGAGCGCCTGGAGCATCTCGCGGACGACGTTTCTTTTCTGGTTGACATTCAAGTTAGTCGTGCTGGCGCGGAGCGGTTGGGCGCCCACGGGATTGTCCGAGTTAGGATCGCTTAAGCCGCTTTTCTGGTTTTTTTTCGCGGTCACGATCTCTTTGCTGCCGGATTTTCATAAGGCGGGGGATTATCGTTACTTTTTTTTTGGCTGTGCTCACGCGCTCATGCTCGTCGATCTGTTTGCCGCCGCGCCGCAGAAACGCTGGCTTCCCGTGTTGCTTGCCGTGCTCCCGCTAGGTCTCGTCGTGCGCGGTTTGGTCCATGATCCGTCGATCCTCAATCTTTCGCTGTCCCACCGCTTTGGCTATCCCTTGGATCACCCCAATACCGCGGGGTATCTCTTCGCCATGAGTATCCCATTGGGCGTGTTCCTCGCGACTGCACGAACGGGTTGGTGGCGTGGTGTGAGCGTGTTCTCGTGCGCGAGCCAGATATTCGCGCTGGTTCTAACTTTTTCCCGCGGCGCGTGGCTTGGCTGGACCGCGGCGATGCTCTATCTCGCGGTAATGTTAGGGAAATGGAAATATTTGACGGCGCTTATGACAGTGGCGGCGGCGTGCCTGCTGGTGTCTCCTTCCGTTCAGGATCGTCTCGCCTCGGTTACCCGGCCGCACGACGATCTGGCCATACGCGAGCGCTTGCAGCGCTTAACCAGCGCGCTCCAACTTGGCATGGACCATCCCATACTCGGGGTGGGATACGGTCGCGGCCGTTTGAAAGAATCGCTGCGGCCCTACCTCAAAGGCACCATACTTGAGGATAGCCCGGTTTTGCACACGCATAACGTCTACGTTGAACTGTTTGCCGAAACCGGTTCGGTCGGTTTGTTCGCGTACCTCTGGTTGTTGGGCCACACGTTGCTACGGCTGTGGCGCGCCTCGCGCAGGCGAGATGGACCAGAGCGACTCCTGGGATTGGGTCTTACCGCCTCCTGGATTGCCGCGATTGTCACCGGTTTCGGCGATGTTCCTTTTTACCATCACGAAACCCGGATCTTTTTTTTCACTCTCTTTGCTCTCGCCCACATGTATGCCGCGGAGCCCCACCACTTTCCTCCCGCGGTGACGAGACTGGGTCGCAATATTACAAATCACTTGATGTCATGCTGAGCGAAAAGCGAAGCATCTGCTTTTCCAACGGCTTACGAAAAAGCAGATTCTCCGGCCGGGCCTCAGAATGACATTCTGACACAATCTCGACGCGGGGGAGATGAAGGGGGATGGAACGACTGCGCTGAACCACTACCGCGCTAAAAGTTCGATTTCCAGTTTCGCCAGAATTTGCTATGATTGGCGCCATAAGACTCGGTACGGCTTAGCTCGCGTCGAAAGCCTCCTGTCACGCCGTGCCGAATCTCACCCTCATATGCAGTCCGAGTTGATAGGAAAAGGCAGGATTGTCGACAAGCCTTGGGGCTACGAAATTATCTGGGCGCACACCGCGCGCTATGTCGGCAAGGTCTTGCACATTAACAAGGGCGAATCCTTGAGCTATCAGTATCACGTGGTGAAAGATGAGACGATTCGCCTGTTGTCGGGCGCGCTCGCGATGGATGTCGAGATCGACGGTGAACGGCGCAAACTTGAGCTTTCTCCCGGCGACTGCTTGCACATCGTTGCGGGGATGAAGCATCGTATGACGGCGGTCGAAGATTGTGATGTTTTAGAAGTGTCGACGCCCGAGCTCGATGACGTGGTTCGCTTGGAAGACCGCTACGGTCGGGCGGATTCGGGCGCCAAGAAATAGTCGCGGATAAATCTCATGGACACATCGATCAGTCTTTCCGAGCGTCTGGTGGAACGCCGGCTGCTCTCCAGCGAGGAGCTGGACCGGGTCATCAAGCTGCAAACCGAACAACAGTCGCCGCTCACTCGACTCGTCGTCGAGTTGGGCTTGTTATCGGAGGAAGACTTGTTGCCGGTGTTGCGCGATCATTTCGATATTCCGCTCTTGTCGCTGCGCGACATTCCCAACGTCACGCTGCCGATTGAGCTGCCCGCCGGAATAGGCGAGTTTTTCAAACTGGCTCGGATGGTGCCGGTCAAGATCGACGGCGCCGAGCTCGTGGTTGCCACGACCGACCCGCTCGACGTTTCGCGGCTGCATGCGCTGGAGCTTGCCGCAGGGCTGCGCGTGCGGCCCGTGCTCGCCCGCGAAAAGGAAATCGCCGCGCGCATCGAAGCGCTGTACAGCAGCGGTTACGCGCAGGACGGCGGTCAAGAAGCCGTCGCACACCCGATCGAGGGCATCGGCGACGAAGAAGACGTCGCGCACTTGCGTGACATGGCCTCTGAGGTCCCGGTCATTCGACTGGTCAACCAAATGCTCGTGCGCGCGCTCGAAAGCCGCGCTTCGGACGTGCACATCGAACCGTTCGAAAATCAGCTCAAGGTCCGTTACCGGATCGACGGAATTCTCCACGAGGTCGAATCTCCGCCGCGCCAGCTCAAAGCCGCGGTTATTTCGCGTCTCAAGATCCTCGCCCAACTCAATATCGCGGAGCGCCGCTTGCCCCAGGACGGCCGCATCAAGACGCGCCTTGCGGGCAAAGACGTCGATCTTCGTATCGCCACGGTGCCGACCTTGTACGGCGAAAGCGTGGTGATCCGCCTGCTGGAACGCGGCCAAATTTTTACCCAGCTCGACACGCTCGGTTTTCCAGCGGGGCTGCTTAGCCAATTCAATGAAATGATCTTGAAGCCGCACGGCATGATTCTGGTCACGGGACCGACCGGCAGCGGCAAAACCACGACGCTTTACGCCGCGCTGCAAAAGATCAACGATCCGGGCAAGAAGATCATTACGATCGAAGATCCGGTCGAATATCAGTTGGGCGGCGTCAATCAAATTCACGTCAAACCGCAGATCGGTTTGACCTTTGCGAACGGACTGCGCTCGATCGTGCGCCAGGATCCCGACGTCATCATGGTCGGTGAGATCCGCGATGCCGAGACCGCCGAGATCGCCGTGCAAGCGGCGCTCACCGGCCACCTGGTCTTTTCGACTCTGCACACCAATGATGCCGCGGGCGCGATCTCGCGCCTGCTGGAAATGGGCGTGCAGGATTATTTGTTGTCATCGTCTCTATTGGGCGTGTTAGCGCAGCGATTGGTGCGCCGGCTCTGCCCCAGCTGCCGCAAGGAAGTCCCGTTCGCTGGCATGGACGGCTTGGCGGCGGAGCTAAATTTTAACGAGAGCAGCGCGCTGCGAACCGTTTGGGAAGCCGCCGGTTGCGACGCCTGCAGCGGCACGGGTTATTTGGGTCGGGTCGGCATCTTTGAGTTTCTTCCCGTGACCGCGGAAATCTGCAAGGTGATCGTGCAGCGAGCGGATGCCGGTGCGATCCGCAGTCTAGCCGTGCAACTGGGCATGCGCCTGCTCAGAGACGATGGCTGGGATAAAGTCCGCCAAGGGGTAACGACGTTGGCCGAAGTGTTACGGGTCACGCGGGAAGAGGGGTAAAAACCGTTCAAGGGTTCAAGGTTCAAAAGTTCAAAGACAGAGCGCCCACTGGTCTTCACTTTGAACCCTTGAACATTGAACGTTTGAACGGCCGTTTCAAACAGTCATGGCCTTTTTTCAGTATCGCGCCGCCGATCAGGCGGGCAAAGTCGTCGAGGGGGTGATGGAGGCTGACGCCGAACGAAGCGTAGTCTTGCGCTTGCGCGAGATGGGCTGCATGCCGTTGCGCATCGCCATGCCGAGCGAGCGCGCGACCGGCGCGCCGCGCCAGCAGGTCCCGCTGTTGACCAAGCGCAAAGTCAACCAGCAGCAGCTCTTACAGTTCACCCGCGAGCTCGGCGCGCTGCTCGCGGCGGGTTTGCCGCTCGATCGCAGCCTCTCAATACTCGGCGGTTTGGTCGAAGGTGGTGAGTTAAGCAAGGCCGTGCGCTCGCTTGTCGAAGCCGTGCGCGCGGGAAAATCTCTCGCCGTTTCCATGGGCGAACATGCCGAAGTGTTCCCCAAGATCTACGTCAACATGATCCGCGCCGGTGAGGCCGGCGGCATCCTGGAGGGCGTGCTGCGATATTTGACCGAATACATGGAGAGCACGCTGGCGCTTAAGGAAGACATCAAGTCAGCGCTGATCTATCCGCTGATCTTGGCCTCGGCTGCGGGAACTTCTCTAATCGTTTTGTTCGTCTTCGTGATCCCCAAGTTCGCGGCGATTTTTCGCGACAATGGCAAGGCTCTGCCTTGGATTACCAAGGTCGTCATCGCTTTTAGCCAATTTTTGGCCGAGTACGGCTGGCTCATGTTGGTGCTGCTATGCGCGGCCGTTATCGGCGCGCTATTTTATGCCAGAAGCGCGGAGGGAAGAAGTGAATGGGACCGGCTGAGTTTGCGCAGCCCGCTGATCGGCGACCTGCTGCGGAAATTTGAGACGGCGCGCTTTTCCCGCACGCTGGCGGCGTTGTTGAAGGGAGGCGTGCCCCTCCTGGAAGCGTTGGGCACGGTTCAAGGCGTCGTCGGCAACCGCTTATTGGCGCGCGCGATCAGTCAAGTGCAGGCGCGCGTGCGTGAGGGGAAAGGCATGGCGCGGCCGCTCGGCGATAGCGGACTGTTTCCGCCATTGGCGTTGAATATGATTGCAGTCGGGGAGGAAACCGGTAAATTGGAGAGCATGCTCGCGGAAGTCGCGAGTTACTACGATCAGGAGGTCAAGCGGAGCACTAAGAGAATGACGGCGCTCTTGGAGCCGGTTTTAATCTTGGCGATGGGATTAATCATCGGCATCGTCGTCATCTCCATGTTGTTGGCGATTTTTAGCATCAATGACTTACCATTCTAGAAGAAAAGAGTTTCGGGTTTCGGGTCTCGGGCCTCCGGTTAAAGGCATAACGTGGAGCTCTAAACTCCCAACTCCAAACTCCACTGCATCCGCAGGCTTCACGCTCATCGAGCTGATCGTCGTGGTTGCTATCATTGGCTTGCTTGCCGGCTTGGTCGTGCCGCAGTTCATTAGGCAAGAGGAAAAGGCCACGGCAAAAGCCGCCAAGGCGCAGATCGAACTTTTAGGCACGGCGCTGGATACCTTTCGCCTCGATGTCGGGCGCTATCCGACGTCGCAGGAAGGTTTGCATGCGCTCAACCAGAAGCCCGGCGGCTTAGAACGGTGGGACGGGCCGTATCTGAAAAAAGAAGTGCCGTCCGACCCGTGGGGTAAGCCCTATGTTTACAAGAGTCCCGGTGAACATGGCTCCTACGATATTCTTTCCTACGGCGCCGACGGAGCTCCCGGCGGACAAGACACGAATCGTGACGTTACCAGTTGGGAAAAATAACCACGGCTTCTCTCTCTTCGAACTCATCTTGGTGCTGTTGTTGCTCGGCGTCAGCATGGCCATCGTGCTGCCCAATATAGAAAAGGGGCTGCAGGATCGCGAGGTGCGCAGCTCGGCGCTTGGACTGGCGGCGGCGGCGCGCGATCTGAGAAGCAAAGCGCTGTCTGACGGAGTGCCGCAACAACTCGTCGTGAATTTACTGGAGAACAGTTATCTAGCCGCACGCGCCACCGAGGTGCGCTTGCCGCGCGAAGTGAGGTTTGTCTCCGTCGGCGGCGGCGAAGCGGTGAATCGCGATCTCAAGCGTTTCTATTTTTTCCCCAATGGAAGCAGCCTCGGCGGCGAGATCGTGCTCGCAGACAGCGCAAAATCGACGGCTTACGTAATTCGGCTCGAGGCCCTGACCGGTAGAGTTGAAGTTGGGCGCGCTAACTAACCGTGAACTTTAAACCTTGCCGGGGATTCACCCTGCTCGAAGTTCTGGTCGCCATGACCATCGTCGGACTCGGCGTGGTGACGTTGTTGCAGATCTTTTCTCAAGGCTTGCGCCTGCAGGCGCGCAGCGCCGTAAACAGCGAAGCCGTCGCTCACGGCGCCCGCGTGATGGATGAGTTGTTAGCGCGAAAAAAATGGTTGGAAGGTTCCGACAACGGCAAGCTCGGCGCAGACGGCCGCTGGACGGCGCAGATTCAGACGATGCGCGATGAACCCTCGGCGCTCGGGCTTGGGAGTAACTGGGAGCTCAAAGAAATCGCTCTGCAGTTGGTTGTGACCGACGGCGGGCGAGAGCGTCACCTGGAATTGAAGACTCTTCGTCTGGCCAGGAAAACCCCATGAGCGGCAAGACTTTATTCCGCGCGGCGCGAGCGAGGGCGCGCCGGGCGTTGGGCCGAAGCGCCGATGGGGCCGGCTTTACGCTGATCGAGGTGGTGCTGGCGCTGACGATTTTCGCGCTGCTCGGGACGATCCTCTACGGCGCCTTCGCGCTTAGCCACAGCGCCGTGGATAAATCGCAGGCAAGCGCCGCGCGCAACCAGAAACAGCGCTCGGTGGCCGATCTTCTCGGCAGCTATATTCGTTCCGCTTATCCCTACCGTAGCTCGCCGCAGGAGCAGGAAGTTTTTTTCGAGGGGGCCAGCGACAGCCTCGCCTTCGTGTCGGCCTACTCGCACGGCATGGGCGGACGCGGCATGGCGAAAATTTACATTGGGGCCGACGGCAACGGCAGCGCGGAAGCGGCGCTGCTTCTCGAAGAAGTGACACCGGTGCGGCTCAACACCGATGAGGGTCCGATGGGGGAAAGTCAGCGCGTGGTTCTGGCGGATCGGGTCGAAGGCATGCGCATTGCTTACCTGGACCCCGAGCCTGAGGCAGAAATCTGGGAAGAGCGTTGGGACGGCAAGGAACGGCGCATGTTGCCACGCGCGGTACGCTTGTCTTACCGCGACCGACACGGCAACGAGGTGCGCTGGATTTTTCCCATTATGATGCACGTGTTGAGGCCATGAATCGGCAGTCGAATAACTGTTTTCCGCGCGTGAAGTTAGCTCAGGACCGCGGCGTGGCGCTGATTGTCGTGCTGTGGATTTTCATTTTCCTTTTCGTGGTGGCGTTCGAATTCAGCACCGCAGCGCGCGAGGAAGCGAGCGGCGCGCATCGTTTTAGCGACGAGACTCAAGGATATTACCTCGCGGTGGCGGCTTTCGAACGGGGTTTGTATGATTTTCTCAGACAGCCGACTGGAGGCCGTGCCATTCAACAAGGGCAACCAAAGACCGACCCGTTCGACGGCGAGTGGCGCGAGGAAAATCTCGGCGCCGGAGCGTTCCGCGTCCGGCTCGTCGATGAAGGCGGCAAGATCAATATCAACCGTGTAAGCGAGGAAACGCTGCGGCGCGTTTTCACCAATTTAGGAATCGACGCCGTGCAGCGCGATGTATTGGTCGACTCGATCATGGATTGGCGCGATCCCGATGACCTGCACCGCGCCAACGGCGCCGAGAATAGTTATTATGCCTCGCTCGCGCCGGCTTACACGACGAAAAACGGCCCCCTCGATAGCGTGGCGGAATTGCTATGGATCAAGGGGGTGACGCGGGATTTACTGTTCGGCCGTTCTGAAACGACCGCGCCAACGCCGGAGAAACCTCGCGGCGCCGCGCTCCGCGATATCTTTACGGTCGATAGCCCGATCGATCGGGTCAATCTGCGCACGGCCTCGGCCGAAGTGATTCACGCTCTGACGGGAATTCCCTTGGAACGATGCCGGGCGTTTGCCGATGAACGTAAGAAACTTTCGGATAAAACCCTCGAGGATTTACTTCCCCTGCTCGGCATCGGCGCCCGCGACGCGACCTTGCAGATGTTTATCTTTACCAATCCATCGGTCGTCGCCGTGGAAGCCGAAGGGCGGGTAGCGAAGGCGGGCGCGCCGCGCCGCGTCAAGGGCGTTGTCCGGCTCGGTGGCGCGCAGGGCTTCGAGCTCATGCGCTGGCTGGATCGCGACACGCCACTACCAGAAAGCTGAATCATGCGCTACAATGCGCCGAATGCAGAAAAATTGTTGACAGAACTCCCACGAGAGCGGTACGAACCATGACCGGTTTACGTCAAATTAAGGATCTTTCCCGGGCGGATTTTCTCACCAGCATCGGACTCTATCTGATGAGCGACCGGCTGGTGATGGTGCGCTTGCGCAAGAACTTTCTGACCGTGTCGATGCTCGAGCAGGAAGAGCGCGAGCTTCCCGAGCGCGACAACCGCCAGGCGATCTCCGAGCTCACCGGTTGGGTCACCGAAGATGTTCGGGAAATTGCCTTCAAGGCTGAGAGCGATTCACGCGAGCGCGGGCTTCGGCAGGCGCTGGTTTCCCTGTTGCCGCATATCAACGCCGCGCGCGATCACGTTTACGTTTGTGTGCCGCAGGAACATGCGATCGTGCAGCAGGTCTTTTTGCCGTTGGCGGCGCAAGACAATCTCCAGCAGGTGCTTGATTACGAGATCGAACGGCAACTGCCGTTCAAACGCGGCGACATCTATTACGATTTTCTGCCGGCCGGCAAAAGAGGCGAGAAGCTCAGCGTTTATGTTTTTGCGATTCCCAAGAAGAGCCTGGACGGGGTGCTCGTGCTATTTGAATCCCTCGGGATCAAGCCGAGAGGCGTGGAAACAACGGCGACCGCGCTGGCCAATTATTTGCTTTTTGCCAGGCAAGCGAACGCGAGCGACGTCGCCGTGGTCGCGGGCCACCCGGGGTACTGGGAAATGATCGGCGTCGAAGTCAAAGCCAACGGCTGGCAACCGACGGCCGGATTGTTGTTTAGCCACAGACTTCCCACCGTCGAATGGGCGCATGGAGCCGGTCACGAGTTATTACTCGAATGTTCCCGCCAAGTGCCGGACTTGTTTCGCTGCGGCGATCTTACCGCGCTCAACGGCGCGGCGGGCAGCCGGCTGGCAGAGGCGGGAGATATCGCCGCGCTGGCTAATCCGCACCTGCAAGGATTCGCGGCGCGCGGCGAGCCGGAAGCGATCCCAGCGATCGGCGCCGCTTTGCGCGGTGTGCGCGAAGCGTCATTGCGAGCCAATTTTTTGCGCCATGAGAACGGTGACGGCGACGGCGGCAAATATCTCTCGTTGTTGAACACGGTGCTGGCGAGCGTGTTTTTGCTTGCCTTAATCGCTTTGGGAGTGAGTTTCCCGATCAAAGACGAGCTACGCCTCCGGCAGCTGCAAGCGGAAAACCAGAAGCTCGCGCCGGCGGTCGACGCTTTGCGCCGGGAGGAAGAACAGTTTGAACGGCTGCGCAAAGAAGCAAGTTTTCTCGCCAGCCTCAATGAGCGCCGCGGCGAGGTGCTGCGGGTCATGGAGGATCTCTCCAGGACGGTGCCGAACAGCGCTTACTTGTCGAATTTGCGCTATCGCACCGGCGTGTTGGAAATTCAGGGCAATGCCGAAAATGCTTCCGCGCTGATTCCGCTGTTAGAGCGTTCGCCGATTTTTCAGAACGTTGGATTCAACGCGCCGTCGAATCGCGGCCGCGACAATCGCGAGACATTTTCCTTAAAGGCGGATATCGAGAAACCAAAGGGAAATCTCCAAGAGCCGGTCAAGGGAGCGCCAGCTCCCGCGGTGAGAGATCCGAGAGCGAAGCCATGAGTGATTTTTGGCGCAGACTATCCCGGCGCGAACGCGCACTAGTGATTCTAACCTTGGCTATCCTCGTGGTATTCGTCATCAAGTATGCGATTGTCACGCCCTTCGTTGGGCGGCGAACCTGGGTCAAGAGCCAACTTGAAAGCCAACCGCAACTATTGGCTAAGAACCTGCGCTTTCTCGGCCAAAAAGGAGCGATGCTGGCGGGTTTGGAATCGGCGCGCGCGCAGATCCAGGCGCAGGAGTCGAAATTTCTTTCCGGCGACACGCCGTCAGTGAGCGCTTCCGATCTGCAGGAAACCGTGCAAGCGATGGCGGTACGGGAAGGCACGCAGGTTATTACGACGCGCGTGCTCAATCCCGAACCGGCCGGCTCGTTTTCGAAGATCGGCATTCAATTGGAAATCGGCGGCCAGATCCATCAAATCGTGAACTTGATCAAAGGAATCGAATCGTCGCCGAAGTTGCTCATGATCGACGAAATCAATGTCCGGTCGCTTTTCCGCCCCATCGGATTTCCCCAGCTGCCTGGAGTACCGCAAGCTCCGGCGCAGAATTTACGAATCAGTTTGATGGTGTCGGGATACGCGCGGCCTGAGGTCGCCGCTCCGGCAAAAACCGGGAGCTCGGCTACTGAGTAATGCCGATTCTGAATAGTGCGCGAGATTGGGTCCGTAGCCAGGTGATCGCCGCGGCGCAAAAGCGAGTTTAATCATCGAGCAGTGTAACCCTTGACCTAGCTTGCCGGCGCCACAATGGGATTGATTGAAATGATTTTAAAATTTTCACCCTTAAATGTATAATTAGCCGTTAATTTGATCTCGCCTCGGAGCCTCGTGAATTAATCTTCTTTGCACAACCAAGGAGCGGGAAGGACAAACAGCGATTTTAACACGATCTTCACTACTCAGCATTTTTCTGGCACTGGCGGCTGGGTTCGTCGGCTGGAGCGTATATGTCACCTGGAACAGAGGTCCGTGGGATTTGCCGGTTCCGAGCAAGACGAATCCGTCGCCGCTTGTAGCGCAACAGACCGCAGACTTGGCGCCCCGTTTGCCGGCCAACTCGGACATGATCGTTAGCCGAAACCTTTTTGATCCGGAAAGGGGCGCGGGAGCGACTCGTGACGCCGAGGAAGGCTCGCGGGCGGCTCAGCGTGTTCGCAATATGATTCTGGTCGGGACGGTCATCATCGGCAGCAATCGTGCTGCGATTTTGCAGGACGGCACAAGCGCGGGCACGGGTCCGGCGCCGCCGGCTCAACCGGCAACGCCCGTACGATTGAAGCTCGGCGATAACGTCGAGGGTTACAGGTTGTCGGAGATCGCTGACAAAAAGGTTGTGTTTACCAAGGACGCCGCGAGGATTGAGCTACTGTTGGATTACTTCCGGAAGATCGAAGTGGCCGCGCCGCGGCCGGCGCCTCCGGGTCGAGCCGTTGCGCCGGGAGTTGTCGCGCCTCGGCCCCGTGTCATTCCGAATCTACCGAGGCGTGGGAGAATTCCCGTTCCTGGAACTCCGGATCCGAATTCTTAAGCCTTAGGAGGGGAAATTAGATGGCAGGAAAGCGCATGGCAGGATTTGCGGTGTGGGCTTCCGTAGCGGGGTTGGCGGTTCCCCTCGTGGCGCAACAAGCGCCGGCACCGAGCCAACCAAGCCCGAATCCCAGCCAAACAACTCCTGCGGTACCTCAGCCCTCAACTCCGACAGAACCGGTCACGCCGCCGAGCACTAAGCCGCCGGTTATTCCACGTCGCGTACCGGTACCTGGACAACCCCCGGCCGCGGCGCAAAGCGTGCCGCCAGCACAGGACGCTCCGGCTTCTCAAGCGGCGCCGTCGCCCGCCGGTGCGCCACGGACATTCTTGCCGCCGCCTTCGAGCCCATCCGGCGGCATGGTCTCGTTGAATTTCAATCGCGCCGACCTGGTCGAAATTATTCACATCATCGCTCAGCAGCTCCGCCTGACGTATACGATCGACCCCGAAGTCAAGGGTAGCGTCACGATTAACAGCGCCGAGCCGCTGCGCGCCGAAGATCTGCTGCCGGTATTTCATCAGGTGTTGCGCATGAACGGCGCGGTGGCGGTGCGCAGGGGCAATCTTTATCACATCATGCCGATCAAAGACGGCAAAGGTTTGGCGCGACCGGCGGGACGGAGCAAAGAGGACAGCTTTGCGCTGCAAGTGGTTCCGGTGCGTTTTTTCGCGGCGGCGGAAATGAAGCGGGTGCTCACGCCATTTCTGCAGCCGGGCGGCGAGATCATTGAATACCCGCGCGGCAATTTTCTCATCATCATGGATCTGGCGTCCAATATTCAGCGGCTGATTGAGATCGCCGATCTGGTCGATGTGCAGGTTTTTGCCGGGACGCGCATGGAAGTCTACCAGCCGAAGGTGGCGAGCGCCGAGGAATTGGCGCAGGAATTGACCAAAATCATGCAGTCCTTCGCGGCGTCGGCGCCGCAGGCCGAGAGCTTCACGGCGCAGTTCATCGCGTTGCCGCGAATTAACCAGCTCTTAGTCATCAGCCACAGCGAGGCGGCTTGGACCTACGCCAAGCGCTGGTTGGATCGCATCGATATCGTTGCCGAAGGGCCGGGCCGGCGCATTTTCATTTATCCGGTGGAGAACGGCAAAGCCACAGAGCTGGCGGACGTGTTGAGCCAGGCGTTAGGCCATCCGTCTACGGGCCGGCGTGATACCACGCGTACGTTGCAGGATTTTCACCGCTCGACTACTGCCACTGGTACACCCGGGATGGCGGGACGGGGCACGACCACCTCCCCGTTCGGGTCTTCGGGTTCGTTCGGCCAGCAGAGCCCGGCCCCGCTTGGCGCCTACGCGACCATTCCCGTTCCGGGACAAGTTGCTCCGCCAACTCAACCCGGTATAGCGCCGCCCGTTCCCGGTGTTGCGCGACCGCCACTCCCGACTCAGCCGCCGACCACGCAAGCGCAGCAACAGCAAGAACAGCTCCGCATCGTACCCGACCCCGCGACTAATTCGCTGATTATTTACGGCACCGCGCAGGAGTTTCAGAATATCAGGAACATCCTGAAAGATCTGGATGCCATTCCACGCCAGGTCCTGATCGAAGCGATGGTCCTGCAGGTGGATCTTAGTGATACGGAGTCTCTCGGTGTCGACTACGAGATTCTGCGAAGGTCGAGGGTCACCATCTTCGGCCAGACCTTCAACTCGCGCGGCGCGCTGCGCAGCCTGGATAAATTCCCCGTAGCGCCGGCGTTTGGAAGCGGCCTAACCGGCATCTTCGGCGGCTCGGATGTTCAGGCTCTCGTCAACGCCCTTATGACCGATTCACGGGTGAAACTGCTCTCATCGCCGAGTGTGCTCGCGGCTGACAATCGGCCGGCCCGAATTCAGGTCGGCAGCGAGGAGCCCATCCCCACAGGTACGATCAATGCGGCCGTCGGCGCAGCGACGCCTTCTTCGAGCACTACGATCCAATACCGCAACACCGGGAGAATTCTAACGATCATTCCGCAGGTGAACTCGAAGGGGTTAGTGAACCTGCAAATCAAGGCGGAAGTGAGCCAGCGCGGTGACGACGTGCCGTTTGGCACGAACGAAACGTTTCCTTCATTCAATACCCAGGATGCGGAAACGACTGCGGTGGTGCATGACGGCGAGACGCTGGTGATCGGTGGTCTGATTGGTGAACGCAAAATCAGGTCACGCAGCGGGATACCGTACCTGATGGACATACCCGTGTTCGGCCGGTTTTTTGGTACGACGAGCGATGAAAGCACACGCACCGAGCTGATCATGCTCATCACGCCGTCCGTCATCCGCAATCAAAGCGAGTCCCAGCAGGTCACCGAAGATTTCAAGTCGAAAGTTACGGCGGTGCGAAATGAGCTTGAGCGGATTGAGCGAGATCGGGCCAAGTCGCAGCCGAAGACGGCGCCGGAGGCACCAAACTCAGTCGAGCCGAAAGCGGATGACAAGCGACCGCCGCCCCCCGCTCGGAGCAGGCTTGTACCGCGCACCGGCGCCTCTTTAGAGGCGAACGATGGTTTGGTCGGAGGCCTGAGCCGTGACACAGCGCAAGCGGGTCCCGCGGCGCTCGAATCAAGAGCGCCAGGAGCGGGCAATCCACCGGCGGATCCGTCGCCCACTAACGAAGGCGCTGCCGAGAACAGTTCGCCGCCGCCCGCGTATATACTATCGCTCACGCGTCAAGCGCCGGCGCCGGTCATTCCAGTGCGACCCGCTCCTGAACCCCAAAAGGAGCGCAAACCGGCGGCCGGACAATGGGCGGTACAGGTTGCCTCATTGGCTGGGAGAAACGATGCGGAGGCAATCGCAAGCGGTCTGCGCGAAGGCGGCTATGAAGCCTATGTGCTGACTGCACAAGTCGAGGGCAAGACTTGGCACCGTGTTCGAGTTGGACAATTTTCCGATCTTCGGGCTGCCAAGCACTTGAAGGAGTCCTTGGTCAATAAGGCACATTTTCAAGACGCTTACATCGCGGCTAATTAAAACCAGGAGACCTGGCCAATCTCTAGCGCAAGCGACACGCGCAGTCGCGGCTTGTCGCGCCCCAGAGGCGCGGTTTCTCTTTTAGGTTCATTTTTGGCTCGTCGGATCACTCCCGCGCCCTGCCTGATTTTCCTATTCGTTATTGCTTTGTTATGATGGAAGTGTTGGTTTAGGCAGGGGCGTTAAAAGCGCTGCTTCAAACCTTATCTTTTTGCCGATAGCGTTGACTTTGCCGGCTTGCTCAAAGAAACCGGGAGTCGGCCCTCGCGGTGGCGCTGTTTGCCGCGCTTAGAAGTTTGATCCGGGTGGGGAAAGGGAGTATGTTAACTCGATTTTACCGCCCTGGGGTGATTCTGTATTCCTATCAGGGACTTAATCAGCCTGCCGTGCGGGCGGCCGGCAATCTTTTTACGGTGAGGGACAAGCGTGAATCCAAATCAACTGACGATTGAACAAGTCCAGGAAATCCTGCTCGGAGAGCAATATGTTTGCGACCGCGCCTTGGCTACGGTCGTTTACCTTTCACTGGTCATGGGCAAACCGCTGCTTCTGGAAGGCGAGGCGGGCGTGGGCAAAACCGAGATTGCCAAGGTGCTCTCGAAGGTGCTCGGGGCGAAGCTCATCCGGCTTCAATGTTACGAGGGGCTCGATGCCAACACGGCGTTGTACGAGTGGAACTATCCCAAGCAGATGCTGCGCATCAAGCTCGAGGAAGTCGAACATGGCGACAAGGCGAAAGTTGCGACCGAAATCTTCAGCGAAGAGTATTTGATCAAGCGCCCGCTGCTCGAGGCGATTCAAACCGACGGCGCCACTCCGCCGGTGCTGCTGATCGACGAGATCGATCGCGCCGACATGGAGTTCGAGGCTTTTTTGCTCGAAGTTTTATCGGACTTTCAGATCACTATCCCCGAGCTCGGTACCTTGGCGGCAAAGCACCGTCCGTACGTGTTTCTGACATCGAATCGCACCCGCGAGATTCACGATGCGCTCAAGCGCCGCTGTCTGTACCACTGGATTGAATACCCGAGCTTCGAGAAGGAATATGAAATTATCACGACGAAGTTCCCCGAAGTTGAGGCGAAAATGGCCCAGCAGATTTGCGCTTTCATGCAGAAAGTCCGGGAAATGAATTTTTATAAACGGCCCGGCGTCGCCGAGACGCTCGATTGGGCGTCGGCTTTGATCGCGCTCAATCGGAAAAATCTCGACGACAAGAGCGTGGTGGAGACCATGGGCTGCGTGTTCAAATATCGCGAGGACCTGCATCATTTGCGTGAGCAGATCGAGAACCGCCAGCTCAATTTAGATGCTCTGCTGCGAGTTTCACCGGAGATGGTAAGCTAGCGAGACATGGATATTACGCCCGAAACAGTCGCCACCGCGGTCAACAACGTCGCCTCGGCGCGAGGCAAGGGAACCTTGCCGAACCTGATGGCATTCGCGCGCGCTTTGAAACAACTGGGGATCAAAGTCAGCCTGAGCCAAGTGCTCGACGCGTCGCGTTCGGCGGATCTCGTCGACATCGGCGAGAGATCGGATTTTCGCGCCATGCTGCGCGCCAACCTGATCTTGCAAAAAGAAGACTTCCCGGTCTTCGACATGGTTTTTGATTGTTTTTGGCGCGAGCAGAGCTATGAACGGGTGCCGATGGAGACCATGGAAATTCAAGGCACGCCGGCCGAATCGGACGCGCCCGAGGGCGGCGACGAAGAAGGGGGCCTCGAAGAGGCGGCGTCCGAGGCGATCGCGAACGAAAACCTGCAATTGGAAAACCTCGACGAATTTTCGATACCGACTTACAGCCCGCAGGAGCTGATGAACCGCAAAGACTTCAGCGAGATGGGCGTCGAAGAGAGCCGCGCCATCGCCCGCGCGATTATGCTCATCGCCACCAAGATCGCCACCCAAATCAGCCGGCGCAAGAAAATCGGGCGCAAGGGGAATACCGTCGATCCGCGCTGGACCATGCGCCGGAGCATGAAATACGGCGGCGAAGTCATCGAGTTGGTCCATCGCAAAAAACGCATCAAGAAAACCCGCGTCGTCCTGCTCTGCGATGTCAGCGGCTCGATGGATTGCTACAGCCGCTTTCTGATTCAGTTCATGTACGGCCTGCAAAACGAGCTCTGGGGAGTCGAGACTTTCGTGTTCAGCACGTCGCTCAGCCGCATCACGCATTTGATTCGCACCAAGGACATCGTCAACGCGCTGGAAAAAATCTCCGGCAGCATTTTGGGTTGGTCCGGCGGCACGAACATCGGCCGCTCGCTGCATACCTTCAACCGCAACTTCGCGCCGAGCATGGTGACGCATCGCACCGTGGTCGTCATCATCAGCGACGGCTGGGACCGCGGCGACGTGAGCCTGCTCGAACGCGAAATGCAGGATCTTAAGCGGCGCGCGAAAAAAATCATTTGGCTGAATCCCCTTTTGGCCAGCGACAACTACGAGCCGCTCTGTAAGGGTATGCAAGCCGCGCTGCCGTATCTCGATTTGTTTTTGTCGGTGCACAACGTTAATAGTCTGGTGTCGCTGGGACGAACGTTGCAGAAGATGGTGGCGTAGAGAAGATTGAGGATACGAACGCCACAATCAAAGGCATAAGAACAGGATTCACCACGAAGGCACGAAGGACACGAAGGGTTTGAATAATTTTAGCTCTTCTTCGTGCTCTTCGTGACCTTCGTGGCTAAATGGAATAGTACTGAAGCATTAATTCGGAGGAACGGACATGGCTGGACCCGGGGCTTGCTATACGGACGCGGACCTAGAAGGCAAAAAGAAGGACTCGATTTATCATCAGGTGAAAGAGTTTCTTGACAAGGGGGAGACTCTGGCGGTGGCAACGATCGTTTCGACCAAGGGTTCGACGCCGCGCGAGGTCGGCGCCAAGATGGTGGTGACGGCTTGGGGCGAAATTCTCGGCACCATCGGCGGCGGCTGCGGCGAGGCGGACGTCAAGCGCGAAGCCGTTGAGGTGATTCGCACGCGCAAGCCGAGGACCGTGCGCGTGGACCTGCTCGACGATATTTCCTCGGACAGCCCGGCGGTTTGCGGCGGCATCATGAACGTGTTTATCGATCCTTGGTGGCAAGAGCGTGATCAAGAGGCGACGACGAGCAAATGAGATCCCTCTCAGAGGAACTGGTGCGGATCAGCGAGCAGGGCGCGGCTGCCGTGCTCGCCACCGTTGTGGAGGTCGATGGCAACGCGCGGGTTGAGCCGGGCGCAAAATGTCTCGTCCGTGACGGCGCTGTTGTCGGCGAGACGATCGGCGACGCCAGCGTGGTGGATGCGATCGTCCAGGAAAGCGCAGCGCGCCTGCGCGCTGAAAAGTCGAAGCTGGTTCCCATCGATGTCCCACAAGCCGGCGCCAAGCTGGAAGTGTTCTTCGAGGTCATGCCGGCGCCGCCGCAGCTGATCGTGGTCGGCGCCGGGCATATTGCCGTGCCGCTGGTCAAAATCGCCAAAGTCTTGGATTTCTACGTGACCGTGATCGACGACCGTCTGCTCTACGCCAACCGCGAGCGCTTTCCCGATGCGGATGAAGTTTTGGTCGGCGACATGGCGCAGATGCTCAAGGAGATGACGATCACGCCGTCGTGCTACATTGTCTTGATCACCCGCGGACACGCTTACGACGAGCCCTGTCTGCGCGTGGTGCTGCCCAGCCGGGCCAAATACATCGGTCTGATCGGCAGCCGGCGGCGCATCAAGGCTTGCTTCCAAAGATTTCGTGACGAAGATAAAATCTCCGAAGTGTTGATCGAAAAAGTGTACGCGCCCATCGGCCTCGACATCGCAACCGAGACACCGGCGGAGATCGCGCTATCGATCCTGGCCGAGGTCATCAAAGTCAGGCGGGGCGGTGAAGCGGCCTCGCTCTCCGGCCATTAGAGCATGCATTCATGGCGCGTATGACCGGGGTGATTTTTTCCGATCTGGGCTTGGCGTCATCATTCATGGCCATGGATTGGGTGCAGCTCGCGCTCAAGCAAAGTCTCGGTTTCGCGCCGTTCCCCGCTACCCTGAACGTGCGGCCCAAGGAGGCGTCAGATGCCGAGACTTGGCGGCGCATGCGGAACGAAGCCCGCGGAGTCCCACTGGCATCGATCGAGGGCGGTTTCTGCAGCGCGCGGCTTTATCCAATCGGGATATTAAGTGACAAAGATTCCGCTTTGGAAACGATCGAGGGGGCGATCCTGCTTCCGGAAGTCAAGGATTATCCGAGCGATAAAATCGAGATCGTTGCGGCGGTGCGCTTGAAGGCGCATCTCGGCGTATGCGACGGCGATCAACTGACTTGGGAGTTTCCGCATTCATGAGCAAAAAGAAGAGATTGATCGTCGGCATCTCGGGCGCCACCGGCGCGATTTATGGTGTGCGCATGCTGGAGATTTTGGCCAAGATCGATGATATCGAGTCGCATTTGATCATGAGCAAGGCCGGCCGGATGACGATTCAAGTGGAAACGCCTTTTTCGGTGAAGGAAGTCGAAGCGCTGGCCGATGTGGTGCACGACATCAATAACGTCGGCGCAAGCGTTTCCAGCGGCTCGTTTCGCACTGAGGGTATGGTGATCGCGCCCTGCTCGATGAAATCCATGGGCGCCATCGCGCATTCGCTCGGCGGCGATCTGCTGGTCAGAGCCGCCGACGTGGTTTTAAAAGAACGCAAAAAACTGGTCCTGGTCGTGCGCGAAACGCCGCTTCATCTTGGCCATCTCGAAGCCATGGCCGCGCTGACGCGCATCGGCGCGATGATCTTTCCGCCGGTGCCGGCTTTCTACCATCGTCCGAAAACCTTGGATGACGTGATCAACCAAACGGTGACCCGGATTCTCGATCAATTCGACATCGACGTGGGCCTCTTCCAGCGCTGGGATGACGAAGGCATGAGCCGCCATCCCGATGCCGGGAAGACCACCACGCTCGCCGCCGTCAAAGATCGCCAAGCCGCGAAAAAACAGCGGTGAGCGATCCGGCACCGCACCATCATGCCGAAGCGCAGGGTCAAAAACGCCCTCAGCCAAACTCAAAAGCGTAAGAAGGAACATCTCGAACTCTGTCTCGACACGCGCAGTGTTTCGAGTCCGTCGAGCACCGGATTCGAAGATTACCGCTTCGTCCACAACGCCCTGCCCGAGCTCGATATCGACGAGATCGATATCGGCACGACCTTTCTTGGCAAGCCACTCAAGGCGCCGATTTTAATCTCGTCGATGACCGGCGGGTTCGATCTCGCACGCAAAGTGAACCGCAATTTAGCGGCCGCGGCGCAGACGCTCGGCCTGGCCATGGGCGTGGGGTCGCAACGCGTTGCCATCGAAGAGCCGTCGGCCGCAAGCTCCTTTCAAGTGCGCGATGTGGCGCCGGATATTCTTCTCCTGGGTAATCTGGGCGCCGTGCAGCTCAATTACGGCTACGGTATTGAGCAGTGCCGCCGGGCGGTGGCGATGATTGGCGCCGATGGGCTGATTTTCCATTTAAATGTACTCCAGGAAGCGGTGCAGCCGGAGGGCAATCGAAATTTCAAAGGATTGACCGAGAAGATCGCCGCGGTGTGCCGGGAGATCGAAGTCCCAGTTATCGCCAAAGAGGTCGGCAACGGGATATCGGTCGATGTCGCCGTGCGTTTGCAACGCGCCGGAGTAAGGGCGATCGATGTCGCCGGCAAAGGCGGCACCTCCTGGTCGGCGGTCGAAGCGCAGCGTGCGGCCAAAATGGGCCAGCGGCCCGACACCGCTTTTGCAGACTGGGGCATTCCCACGGAAGAAGCGCTGATCAGCGTGCGCAAGGCGCTGCCGGAAATCCAACTGGTCGCGTCGGGCGGTATTCGTACCGGCGTGGACATCGCAAAGGCAATCGCCCTGGGCGCGGACCTCGGAGCGCTCGGGCAACCGCTGCTGGCGGCGGCTTTGGAGTCTGCCGGCAAGGTGGTAGAATTGATCGCCGGTGTGATTCATGAGCTCAAAGTCACCATGCTCTGCGCTGGTACGGTCAATCTGGCGGCGTTGCGTCAAGCGCCGCCGGCACGTCGGCCGTCGTAGCCTAAAGCCGTGCGTCGAGGTGGTTTAGGCGTCATTCCAACGATGTCTATCGATCTAAAAGCGCAAGTCCTCGAGTACCTTCAGTCCCACAACACCATGACGCTGGCGACCTGCGCCGGCGATATTCCCTGGGCCGCAACGGTTTTTTACGCGAGCGACGATCTCGAGCTTTATTTTTTTTCGGCGCCCGATTCGCGCCACTGCCAGAATCTGTCGGTCAACCCCCGGGTTGCGGTGACGATTCAAGAAGATTATAAGGACTGGCGCGCGATCAAGGGTATTCAACTCGAAGGCAAAGTTATGTTGGTAGACGGAGTGCTGGACAAAGCCAAAGCCATGGCCGTGTACGCGCGCAAGTACGCCGACGTCATCCAGCTCTTCACCGATCCGGCGAGCGGGGTTTTCTATAAAGCGTTCCTTAAGGTCAAGTTCTACCGCGTCGTGCCGGAAAATGTTTTCTTTATCGACAATCAACAAGGTTTCGGCAAAAGACAGGAGCTCAATCTCGCAAAGTAAATCATACAGAATTATGCCCATTAGAAAGATCGGAAACCAGCGATGTCGCAATTGCTCGGCAAAGAACTGACACCCGCGCTGCTCCAACGCATGGCCGGCGCAGAGGTCGAAGCTCATGAAGGCAAAATTATTCCGATTTTTACTATCGATGAAGCCGGCTGGGCGCATCCGGCGCTGTTATCCTATTATGAAGTCGTGGCTAAAGACCCGGCCACCCTCGACATGGCGCTGTGGAAAAATAGCTCGACGGCGAACAACCTCCGGAAGAGCGGCAAAATTACGCTGATGGTGAGCGACCGCGGCGTAAACTATTATTTGAAAGGCGGCGTGAAGGAATTGCAATTCGAGATGAGCGGCGCGGCGCCGGTGTCGCGTTTTCGCGTTACGCTGGAGCAAGTCATCGAAGACCAGGAAGCCAACGCCGAGATTACCACCGGGTTGACTTACCAACGCTTGAGCAAGCGGGAACCCAACGACTTTGCGGCAAAAGTGTTTCGCCTCTTGCTCCAAGAGCCATGAAGTCAAAAAAACTCGCGCTCATAGCCACGCCGTTGCTATTGATCGGCGGCGCGGGATTTGCCTACTGGCGCATGGGCAACTCGACGATCGAATCGCCTTACCTCACAGTGGCGGTGAGCAAGGCTAACGTCCGCCAGGTCGTGTCCTCGACCGGAACACTGCAAGCGGTGGTCACCGTTCAAGTCGGCAGCCAGGTGTCCGGCACGATCGACAAGCTGTTCGCCGATTTCAATACCAAAGTGAAGGCCGGCCAAGTCGTCGCTCAACTCAATCAAGATAAGTTCAAAGCCTCAGTCGACCAGGCGCGCGCCAATGTGCTGGCCGCGGAAGCCAACTATGCCAAGGCAAAAGTGACCGCGGCCGACACGCTGAGAACGTTTGAGCGCAACCGCGAGCTGCGCAAAAGGGAGTTAACGGCGCAGAGCGATCTTGACGCGGCACAGACCGCCTACGACGCTGCTGTGGCGCAATTGAACGTCAATCAGGCGCAAACCGCCCAGGCCAAGGCCGCTCTGACTCAAGCCACGGTCGATCTCAACAATACGGTGATTCGTTCGCCGGTCGACGGCATCGTCATCTCGCGCAACGTCGACGTGGGCCAGACCGTGGCGGCGTCGCTGCAGGCGCCGACATTGTTTACCATCGCCAACGATCTCGGCAAAATGGAGGTTCACACCAGCGTCGACGAGGCCGATGTGGGCAACGTTTACGAAGGACAACCGGTGAGCTTCACCGTCGATGCCTTCCCGGCCCGGCGTTTTCGCGGCAAAGTTTTCCAGGTGCGCAACGCGCCGACCATTGTTCAGAACGTCGTCACCTACGACGCGGTGGTGCGCATCGATAACAAAGAGCTGTTGCTTAAGCCGGGCATGACCGCCAACGTGCAGTTTCTGGTCAGTGAAAAGGAAGAGGTTCTGGCAATTCCCAACATGGCGTTGCGTTTTAGACCGCCCGAGGAAAAAGACGAAGCGCAGGACGTGCTGCGCCAGGAGCGCAGCCGCGCAGCGCCACAGGTCGGCGCCCGGCGCACAAACCGGCCCGGGAGCAGCGGTAGCGGCGGCGTGCGGCGGGTGCGCGAGGCAAAGATTTACGTTTTGAAAGGTGCTCGAGCCCAGGCCGTCGATGTCCAGCTGGGTATTACCGACGGTTCCAAGTCCGAAGTCATCAGCGGACCGATTAACGAAAATGATTTGGTGATTATCGGCATGTCGGGCAACGCAAGCGGCCAGGGCCAAGCCGGCGTGGCCAATCCTTTTCAGCCGAGCCGGCCGCGCATAGGCTTTAGATGAGCGCGCTGATCCGTGTTGTAGATCTGCATAAAACTTATCGCATGGGCGATGTCGAAGTACCCGCGCTGCGCGGCATTAATCTCGCGATCGGGCGCGGCGAGTTCGTCGCGGTGATGGGCTCCTCGGGTTCGGGAAAATCGACGTTCATGAACATTCTTGGTTGTCTCGATCGTCCGAGCTCGGGCCGGTATTTCTTAGATGACGCGGAAGTCGGCTCGCTCTCCGCCGACCAATGGGCTTATATCCGCAACAAGCGGATCGGTTTCGTCTTTCAGGGATTCAATTTACTGGCGCGCACCACGGCGCTGGAAAACGTCGAACTGCCGATGATGTATAACGGGTTCTCGGGCCGGGAGCGGCATGCGCGCGCGGTGGAGGTGCTGGCGCTGGTGGGTCTGGGTGATCGACTCGATCACACGCCGAATCGCCTTTCCGGCGGGCAGCAGCAGCGGGTCGCGATCGCCCGCGCGCTGGTTAACCGGCCTTCATTGATTCTCGCCGACGAGCCGACCGGCAATCTCGATTCCGCAACCAGCAAGGAAATTCTGACGCTGTTCGAGCGGCTCAACGCGGAGCAGGGAATTACCATCGTTCTAGTCACCCACGAACTCGATATCGCCGAGTATGCCAGGCGCCGGATCGCGTTTAAGGACGGCTTGGTCATCTCGGATAGCTCGAACCGAGTCTGGGCCGGTCAGGGGGTGCGCTAAATGCAGTGGTTGATGACCTTTCGCATTGCGCTGCGCGCGCTGGCGCGCAACAAGCTGCGTGCTTTTCTGACCATGCTCGGCATCATCTTCGGTGTCGGCGCCGTGATCGCGATGGTTGCCATCGGCGAGGGCGCCAAGGCGACCATCCGCGAACAAATCGCGAGCCTCGGCACCAACGTCTTGGTCATTCTCCCTGGCAGTAGCAATCAGGGTGGAGTGCGCTTCGGCAGCGGCGCGGTGAGGACGTTAGTTGACGCCGACGCCAAAGCAATGGCGCGCGAGTTGCCGGCGGTCGCCTTTACGTCGCCGCTGGTGCGCCGCCAGGAGCAGGTGATCGCCGGCAATCTCAACTGGGCAACCTTGGTCCAGGGCGTGGCGCCCGAGGTCCAGCAGATCCGCGATTGGGAGGTGGCCGGCGGGCGCTTCCTGCACGAAGGCGACGTTGACAGCGCCGCCAAGGTCGCGGTCGTCGGTGAAACCGTGGCGCAGCAACTCTTTGGTAACGACACTCCGGTCGACGCGGTGATTCGCATCCGAAACATTCCGTTCAGGATCGTCGGTGTCCTCTCGCGCAAGGGCCAGACGGGTCAAGGGGCCGATCAAGACGATACCGTGATGATTCCGTACACGACCATGCAAAAGCGGCTCATGCGCATCACCTGGGTGCATACCATCTTGGTGAAGGCCGTGAGCGCCGAGCGCGTCGAAGAAGCGCAGGACCAGCTCACCACGTTGCTGCGCCAACGCCACCGCATCGGCCCGGAGCGGGACGATGACTTCAACGTGCACAATCTATCCGACATCGCCGAGGCAGCCTCGACCACCGCTCGAGTCATGGGCGTTTTGCTCGGCAGCGTCGCTTCGATTTCCCTGCTCGTCGGCGGCATCGGCATCATGAACATCATGCTGGTTTCG
>JBOHVN010000157.1:0-27820 GCA_050735675.1 Binatia bacterium
CCATCAGCCATACGCTATAAGCCAGCTTGAGTGAGGCGATTGAGCGCACCCTTCGACGATGCTCAGGGCGATCGGCATATGAGTCTTTTCCAGCAGCCTGCTAATGCAGCTCGAACTTCACCGGCAGCATCACCCACACTGAAACCGCCTCCTTGCGCCGCCGCGCCGGTTCGAAGAGCCACTTTTTGACCGCGTCGACGGCGGCGAAATCAAGGTCGCGAAAACCGGCTGACTGTTCGATTTTCACCTCGCCGACGCGCCCGTTTTCGAGCACTCGAACGCGTAAAAGCGTGACGCCCTGGGCGCCGGCGCGGCGCGCCGATTCCGGATAACGGGGCTTGACTTGGTAGCCGCCGAGCGGGCGAGCGAGGCCTGAGAGCGCTTCACCCGACCCGAGCCCGCCGCCTCCGGCTCCGTCGCCCTTGGCGCCGCGCCCCAAACCCGAGTCGCCTTTTCCTCCTCCCCTGCCTTCACCGCCGCCGCCGACCACGCCGATATCGCCTTTGCCGAAAAGATTGCCGGCGCCGGCGGCGCCACCTTCGGCTTCGGCGGCGCGGCTGCCGGTATTCCAGCCGCCTTGGGTCGAGTCCGGTTTTTCCTGCAGAGCAGCGAGCGGGGGCGGCGGCTCAACAACCGGTTCAGGCTCCTTAATTTCCTCTTTGGTATTTCCCAACGGAGGCTGTGGCTCGGTTTTAATCTCCGGTTTCGAGACGAGCTTCGGCGTGGTAATTGCTTTCGGTTTGGGCTTGGGCCTTGGCAGCGGTGGAGGAGGCAGCGGCGCAACATTGACTTTTTTGGGCTGTTCCACGCGCGGAATATCGATCAGCTCAATCGGCACCGTGATCGGTTTGAGCGGCTTGGCATGAATCACCAGCGCCGCCACGGGGATCAGTCCCAAATGAATCAACGACGATGCGGTAAACGACGAGAGCAGCCAGCGATCATTCATCGTTTCAACTCCTGCGGTTTGACCGCGATCGCCATCCTGGCCACGTTGGCGCTGCGCGCGATGTCGATGACTTCGACGACGTGGCCATGCTCGACGCCGTCGTCGGCGTTGATAACGACCAGCAGATCGGCGTTCTTGGCGAGCTGCTGGCGCAACAACTCGCCCAACTCCGCTTTATCGACCGCCTGCTTGTTGAGAAAAAGCCGTGCTTGCTTGTCAATCGTGATGGCGGCGCTCTGTGCGGGCGCTTGCTGGCCCGAGGCGGCTTTCGGAAGGTTCACCGGCATGCCTCGGTACTGGGCCATCGACAAGGTCGAGATCATGAAAAAGACCAAGAGGAAAAAAATCGTGTCGATCATCGGGATGATTTCAATGCGTGCCTTTTTAATGTTGCGCCGTTGAATGCGCATTAATGCTTCCCCGCTTGTTCGTGCAGCAGCAATTCGAGCGATGAGCTGAAGTGCTCCATCGTGTCCAACTCTTTCTCGACCCGAGAGCTGAAATAGTTGTAGGGAATGAGAGTCAGGATGGCGATCAGCAGGCCAGTGGCCGTGGCGATCAGCGCCTCGGCGACACCGCCGGTGACCGCGTGGGGCTGCCCCATACCGGCCTCGGACATGATATCGAACGAACCGATCATGCCGATCACCGTTCCCAGCAGTCCCAAGAGCGGTGCCAGCGTGATGATCGTGTCGAGAGCGCCCAACCGGCTTTTCAGCACCGGGATCTGCGCTTGGGCGGCGGCCTCCATGGCCTTGGCCGGCGCCGGATTGCGATGCGCCAGACCGGCTGCCAGCACGCGCGCGATGGGATGGGACGAGTCTTTCCCGACTTTGAGCGCTTCGTCGAATTTGCCGGCTTCGACTAAACCGAGCATGCTTTGAACCGCCTCTTGCGACTTGATCCGTCCCCAGAAAATCAATCGTTCGATGGTGAGCGTGAGCGAGATGAGTGAGCAGGCGAGCAGGGGAACCATCACGACCCCGCCTTTGACGATAATGGAAACGACTTCCGTCATGACTATTGGACCAAACCTTTCTTTAGTTGCGGGTGATCATCCGTTTTGGCGTTCCCGACACCATCCGCGACGCACTGCATGGCACGACCAAGCTCGCGCAAATCATCGCGCGAAATATGCAGGACCACATTGCCGTAATGGAAGTGAGCGGTATCTTCGCTACAGTTGCACAGTGAGACGGACCATCTACCTTCGCGCGATTTGATGCCGTACATTTCGACCTCCGTAGAAATTAAAAAAGCCCGGAGTTCCGCCGATTTCTTGTGGCGGAACGCTGGGCTCTGGATTCTAGATCGCTGGCCGCTACCTAGGTTCGTTTATCGAAATCTAAATTCTTTGTCAAGCCTAATTTAAATTATTAGTTAATACGAATATTAGCTCATAAACTACTGAACAATATTAGTTAGATGATGCCCATTATAGACTACGGGTTCTCCGATGGTACCCCGGAATCTGCTCTATCTTGGTCCTCAACGGCGCTCGCACTGAGCGGAACGACAACCCTGCGCTTGCATCGACGGCACTTGATCTCGACCCCATCCGCGACGAGGCGCGCCAGCAGGCTGCCGCAATGACAGCGAAACGGTTCGGCATTGGCGTCGGCTTTCGGGGTTACCATGAAATTCCAGTTACGCTTTCTTATATGTTTTCGCCGCCGTCGTGCCGCGCCAGAGCCAGAAGAGCGCCACGACCAGCGCTATGACTAGAATACCCTGGGCCAGCAGCGTTTGGACGGTGGGATAAATTCCCAAAAACGGTAGCTGCGGCGCGATCGGCAGAGGCGTTTCACTGACCCAGCCGACCGCCTGCAAGTCTTTCACTCCCTCGCCGGTAAAGACGAAGGCCAAAAGATAAAGCAGGGCGCTGCTGACGCCGAAGAACAGCCGCAGCGGAATTTTTAGACCGAGCTTGAAAATCAGGTAGACGAGCACGGCGACCAGCAGCGTGCCGGCCAAAAATCCCCAGATGACGAAGATCTGGGTGTTCTGACTTTGCAACCAGAGCGCTTGGTAGAACAGTACGGTCTCAAAGGCCTCGCGATAGACGGCGAGAAAAGAGACGCCGACTAACGCGAATAACCGGCGGCCGGTCAACGCTTCTTGCACGCGCGCCTGAATGTACACCTGCCAGTGTTTGGCCTCGGCTTTCGAGATCAACCAATAGCTCACGGAGAAAAGCACGATGGCGGCCAAGAGCGAAGTGAAACCTTCGACCAGTTCTCTTTGGGCGCCGCTGACCGTGAGTACGGTCTGGGCCAACACCCAGGTGACGACCCCCGACAGCAGGGCAAATGTCCAGCCGAGATGGACGTAATGAATGGCCTGTGACGCGCCAGTCGCTTTAAGCACCGCGATTATTGCTGAGACGATCAGCGCAGCTTCGAGTCCTTCTCGGATGATGATCAACGCGGAATTTAAGAATGTGTAGGTTTTGCTCTCGGTATCCTCGCGGCCGAGCGCTTCGAGCGCCTCTGCCAAACCGGTGTCGAGCTTGGCGTAAAGATCGCGAACGCGGCGGCGGTCGGCGCCGCTGCGCATGGCACCGCGCAGCTCGGTAAACTGGGCCTCCAGCTCTCGTCCCATAGTAGCGTTCTTGGCGAACAGCCCCGGCTCGGCGAGCTCGAAGCCATCCAGGTAGGCGTCCACCGAGCGCTGGTACGCTTCCTGTTGTTTTCCCTGCTCGTAAAGGTCCACGGCTTCCTGCAAATAACTCCGGGCCGTGAGCAAGGGATCCGACTTGCGCGCTTGCAACAAACCTTGGCGCAGGTAGGCCAAGATTTTGAGCGCGCCTTCCTTGCCGACGGCGGTGTTCAGTTTCTCTGTCAATTCGCCGTCTGAGGACGTCGCCAGAGTTGCCGGGCTCGTGAAGTCGGCGGCAAGCTTGCGCGCTTCGAAGAGGTTCTTTCCAACAGCGACATCGTCGGCTGAAAAGCGCAAAGAAAATACATAAAAGGCGGCTTCCCACCTTTGTTCTTCGGCGAGCGCGGCAAAACTCGGCATCGCCGTGCCCTGGATGCCGAACGCAGTGGTGTTGAATGCTTTGAACGGCGAGAGATTGTTCATCAACTCCGGGTCGAGAAAATTAGCGGGCTTGGGCTGCTTGGGTTGCATGCTCGCCGCGCCGGGCCCGTCCCCGGCGCCGCTGTCACCATGACACTGGGCGCAATTCTGAAGATAGATCGTTCTTCCGCCCTCGTAGCTGGGGACGGCCTTGGGATAGGTAATAATGTTGTAGGTTTTGATCAACCGCTCTTTGATCTGCTGCGCCAGCTGCGGCACCGCGTCTTCACCCGACTTATTTTTTATATGCGCCGCCAGCGCGCGCAGACCTTTTTCAACGCTCGCCTTATCGCCGCCTTCGTTGGCTTTGAGTTGCTTGAACAGCTCCAGGCTGCGCGCCGAGAACTCGGTCATCTCCTGATATTCGTCCTGATTGATGACTTTTCCGGCTTGGACCGCGTTGCGATAGTCGCCGCCGATATAGTCGACCAAGGCTAAAACTCTTTTGGCCTCGTCGTCGGCCCATAGACTGCCGCTTGCGAGAAGCAACAAAACGGCGCTCAGGAGAATGTGCATGAGTTTGCTCTTGGGCGATTTGAGCGATCCCGTTTAACTCGCGGACGCACGGTCCCGGCTCTGCCGGCGCAGGCTCGAACGCGCGATCTGCCGGGAGAGCAAAACGAGCGGCACGAGGGCGATCCCGACCATCAAGAGCGACGGGACGGCCGCTTCGGCGATCCGTTCGTCCTTGGCCAGGTTATAAGCCTCGACCGCGAGGGTGTCGAAGTTAAACGGCCGCATGGCGAAGGTCGCGGGCAGTTCCTTCATCACGTCGACGAAGACGAGCAGCCCGGCGGTGGCAAGGCTCCCCCACACAATCGGGATATGCACCTGCGCGAGCGTGCGCACCGGCGAGAGACCAAGACTGCGAGCCGCGTCGTCCATCGAGGGCGTCACGCGCGTGAGGCCGGCCTCGACGGTCTGAAAGGCAACGGCGAGAAAGCGCACCAGGTAGGCATAAACGAGCGCGGCCACCGAGCCGGTTAAGAGCAGCCCGGTCTTAAAGCCGAACTGCTGTTCCACCCAGGCGGCGATCGCGTTGTCGAGTTGTCCGAGCGGCAGGAGAATGCCTACGGCAATGACCGCGCCGGGAAGCGCGTAGCCGAGCACCGCTAACCGGTTCGCGCCGTAAACGAGCGGGCTCTTCACGGTGCGCGCCGCGTAGGCGAGCAACAGGGCGACCACCACCGCCGCGACGGCCGCGACGCCGGCCAAAGTAAAAGTATTGGTTACAAGCGAATAGATCCGAGTATCGAACTGGGCTTCCGGTTCGTTAACGGCAAGTTTCAGGAGCACTCCGGCAGGCACCAAGAACCCGAACGTGACCGGAGCGGCGCACAGTGCAAAGGCGGCCCCGGCGGGCCAACCGCGCAGCATTTGGGGTGGCATCGGCGTGCGCTTGCCCGAGTAGCGCGCGCCGCCGCGGTGCATGCGTTCCAGAGATAGCATCACCAGCACGAACAGGAGCAAGCAGGTCGCGAGCTGTCCGGCCGCCACCGGGTCGCCGAGTGAAAGCCAGGCGCGATAGATGCCGGTCGTAAACGTGTTCACCGCAAAGTACGAGACCGTGCCGAAGTCAGCGAGCGCCTCCATCAGCGCCAGCGCAGTGCCGGCGACGATCCCGGTGCGCGCGAGCGGCAGCGCTACATGCCAAAATCTGCCCCAACCGCCGTAACCGGCGAGCCGGGCAGCCTCCATCGTGGTGCGTGACTGATCGAGAAAAGCGGCGCGCGCCAGCAGATAAACATAAGGATAAAGCGCGAAGGAGAGCATGGCTGCGGCGCCGGGGAGAGAACGGATCTCCGGGAACCAATACTCGCGAACCTGCAAGCCGGTGATGTCGCGAAGCGCCGTTTGGACTGGGCCGGCAGCCTGGAGCCAATCGGTGTACGCATACGCCATCACGTAGGCCGGCATCGCCAGCGGCAAGACCAGCGCCCACTCGATGACACGCTGTCCCGGGAAGGAGTAAGCGGTCACGAGCCAGGCCGAAAGCGCGCCGCACGAGATCACGCCGACAGCCACCATGAGAACGAGCAGCAGCGTGTTCCAGATGTAACTCGGCAGGACCGTCGATACGAGATGCGACCAAGTTGTCTCGCTCGGCAGGAAGACGTTCCAGACCACGGCCACGATCGGCGCGAGCACGAGCGCGGCGGTGACAATCGACACCCAGCCGAGCCAGCCGAGCCGAGCGCCAGCGGAGCCTACGGATATTCGTGGGCGAACAACGACAGCGCCAGTCATAGCTCGTTGCGGATCGAAGCCAACGCGGTTAGGCCCGGCTCATTTCCAGCCGACTTTGTCGGCGATGCGCTGGGCCGCGGCCTGGGTTTTGCCGAGATTCGCCAGCGGTAGGGAATCGGTCTTGACCTGGCCGAACGACTCGAGCTCCGGATTGGCGAGCTTGACGCCTTTTACCGTGGGCCACTCATTGTTGCCTTTGGCAAACAGGGTCTGCGCCGCATCGCTCGCCAAGTATTCGAGGAATTTGACGGCGGCATCGCGATGAGGCGCGTGCTGGAGCATGCCGCCGCCGGAAATATTTACGTGCGTGCCGCGGTCGCCCTGGTTAGGCCACACGAGGCCGACTTTCTCGACGAGAGCCCGATCCTCGGGCTTCTCCGAGCGCATCAGGCGGATGTAGTAGTAATGGTTAGAAATCGCGATAGCGCATTCGCCGGCGCTGACCGCGCGGAGCTGGTCAGTGTCGCCGCCCCTGGGCGGACGGGCGAGGTTAGTGGCGACGCCGCGCGCCCACTCGGTCGCCTTTTTCTCGCCGAGATGAAGTATCATGCTCGAGATGAGCGACAGATTGTACGGGTGGCTACTCGGGCGCGTGCAAATTTCGCCTTTCCACTTCGGACTCGCCAGATCCTCATAGCGCGCAAGCTCCCCGCGCTTGATCTTGTTTTTGTCGTACCCAAGAACGCGGGCGCGCGCGGAGAAACCAAACCATTTATTGTCGGCGTCGCGATAGTGAGCGGGGATCCGTTTAGCGAGCGTCGCTGATTTCACCAGCGCGAAGATGCCGGCCTGCTCGGCACGCCACAAGCGCGCGACATCGACGGTCAAAAAGACGTCGGCGGGGCTATTCGCTCCCTCAGCCTTGATGCGCTCGAAGAGCGCATCCTCGCCGCCTTCGATGCGATTGATCTTAATGCCGGTGGCCTTGGTGTATCCCGTATAGAATGCGTCATCGGTAGCGTAATGACGCGCCGTGTAAAGGTTTAGCACTTTCTCTTGGGCCGCTGCTTCGCCCGTCGAGAAAGCTGCCAAAAGTAATCCAGCCAGAATGGCTTTGACGCAGACGTTGCTGGTTTGAAAAAAATTCATCGGTCGGTTCCTCCTTGCGCCCTTTGAATTAAAGATCGCATCAACTGATACAATAGATATCAGGCGGTTGTAATTCAGATTTAGTCTCATCCAATTCTAATTATTCGTGTAGTCGAATACGCAGGCTTTGTCAACACCATCAGCATTCGCGTGGCGGAGATTCCCGAAGCAGAGATGGTTTGTCCTGTAGGCGCGGAAAACCGACAGAGTTGCTGCGGCATTGAACTGTTTGCGACCGTCGGCGGAAGCTGACGTTCTGCTCGGCGACGGCAAATCGGCCGGATCATCCTTATCTCCGCGGCGATGAGATCACGGCAGCAAAGCGGATACCTTGCGGTGTGGCCGCATGCGTGTTTGAGGTGAAATGGCGTCGATCAGGGAGTGAATCTTAGTTAGGCGGCGCGATACGGCGGAGCGGCGAGGATCCTGCCAACTAAGACTTCTTGGAGTAATGCCTTATAGCTCGTTGGAACCTTCGCTGGAAGATGGAGAAGCGGGAAAAACCACCACGTTGGGGAGATGAACTTCGACGGATACCTGGTGGCCGACGGGCCAGTGCACGGGCTTTCGCTGTTCCAGGTGGATGGTTGCCCCGGAGGGAAGGCGGAGGCGGTAGAGTATTTCGCCGCCGAGGAACTCACGTTCCTCGACTGTCGCGAGAACGCCGCCCGGTTTTGAATTCACCGCCTCGTGGCGGATCATTAGTTTCACCGGGCCGGCCGAGAGATCAGAAGGATAAGGAAAAATACCGATTTCGGTATGGACCTCCGGCCCGGAAATAACCCCAGGAATAAAGTCGGCGTGTCCGACGAAATTAGCGACGAACTCAGTTGTTGGCGAGTAGTAAATATCCTCCGGTGTTCCCACCTGCTGGAGTTCGCCATTACGGATTACGGCGACTTGATCCGCCATTCCCAAGGCCTCTTCTTGGTCGTGCGTGACCAGAATCGCTGCGGTACCCAAATGGCGCAATATCCGCGCGACTTCCCGGCGCATCTGCGGGCGCAGGTCAGGGTCCAGACCGTTAAAAGGTTCGTCAAGAAGGACAACGCCTGGGCGAGGCGCCAGCGCGCGCGCCAGAGCGACGCGTTGCTGTTGGCCGCCGGATAGCTCGTGCGGGTATCGCTCGGCGCAGGGTTCTAACTCCGTCAAGCGAAGCAGTTCCGCCACGCGCGTTTCGCGATCCTTTTTGCTGGTGTTGCGCAGTCCGAATCGGACGTTTTGCGCCACAGTTAAGTGCGGGAACAATGCGTAGTCTTGAAAGACCATGCCGACGCCGCGATCCTCGGCGGCAACCCATAGAGAGTCGGCGACGTCGACGACGATACGGCCAGCGATAAGAATGCTCCCTTCGTCGGGTCTTTCGAATCCCGCGATGAGCCGGAGCAGTGTGGTCTTACCCGATCCGGACGGTCCGAGAAGGGCAAGGATCTCTCCTGCCGCAACCTGTAAGTTGCAGCTCTTTACCGCCACCGTCTGGTTATAACGCTTGCAGACTTCCTTGACATCGATAACGACCATCGGTTTTCCTATCCGCAATAAATAACCGAAACGGCGGAACAGTTCCAGGAGAACGGGAGTCGACCGGCGGGCGGCCGTTGCGCAGCGAATCCAAGGGCAGCGCGCCTGGAACAAACAACCTAGCGCGGTTCCGGGCGCGCTTTGCGGCGCCGAGCTCATGCAAGACCCGCCAGAACAAAATAGATCCTCTACGCGTCCGCGGCCAGTCGATTACCTTGAACTTCGCCGATTCCTGAAATAGGATACAGCCGGCATTGAGAAATCATTTCGATTTATTTGAGCCGTGATATTCGCGGTGACAAAATTTGAAATTTCGTATACTCGAATACTGATCTTGCCAATTGCTATGGAAGCCCCTAAAGTCGTCACCCACGCGCTCGAAGATTATCTAAAGGCGATCTACCAGCTTTCAGAGGAATCGCGGCCGGTTATCGCCGCCAGGATCGCCGCCGAGACCGGCGTGTCGCCGTCAACGATCTTCGCCACGCTGCGCCGTTTGGCCAAGGAAGGTTACGTGACGATCAACCGGCGCAAAGAGATTCATTTGACCAACGACGGTAAGAGAGTCGCCGAGAATATCGTCCGCAGGCATTTTCTTACCGAGCGTTTTCTCACCGATCTGCTAGGTCTGGATTGGGTCAAGGCGCACCAAGAGGCGCATCGTCTGGAGCATGCGATTTCACAAGAAGTCGAAGAACGGCTTGCAAAGTTGCTCAGGCACCCGACCACTTGCCCGCATGGAAATCCAATCCCCGGAGCAAGCTCGATTCCGGCGCCCAAAACGATGCCGCTGAACGAAGCCGTCGACGGGCAGCATGTGGAACTAGATTACATCACCGAAGGCGGCGAGCGCGACGTGCGCTTGCTCCGCTATCTGCAAGATCACGGAATGCGCCCGGGCGCGAAAGTCCATGTGCTCGACGTCGCGCCCTCGCTCGGCATGATGACGCTCAAAGTGGGCGGGGACCAGTTTTCTTTAGGGATCGAGGCGGCGAAAAAAATTCGCGTCCACTGAGCGACGCGAACTTTTGAGGCAGCTAATTTTCCGAGGCGGCCGGCGGCGTGTTACCACTCTGTTTTTCGCGCTCTGCCAATTCACTGGCGAGAAACTCGATCTGATCACCGATGCGCGCGTCGCGGTCGATCAAGATGACATTTTGCCCGCGCACCCGGCAGCTACCGCTTTTGGCCCGGTAGCCTGCTTCGCGCAAGAGTTTCTCGGTGCGAACGTGAATATTCAAACGCTTCGCGTTCAGAATGAGTTCCTGTAGACGAGCTTCCTGCTTAGTTTTGGGGGCCATCGGTTAAAGCGCTAACAGCTAAACACGGATTATCTACAAAACTTCGTCGGTTGTAAACCCTCGGGCAAACTTTTGCTAGTGGTTCAGTCAAGTACCCCACGATCCTTCACATCGAGAAAGATTCCTCGCTTCACTCGGAATGACAACTAAGCAAGCGACTTGTCATCTCGAACCGAAGTGAGGGCTCTTGAGTAACTGAACCACGAGCAAACTTTTCCCTTGCAATAAAGCCGTTCCTTGTTATCGTAATTCTGCGAAGTTGCTCGCTTATACTAACGCCCGGTCGCTCGCGAACTGGACGAAAACCTCGGGAGGTCAGCATGATCAAAAACGTTCTTGTGCCTCTGGACGGTTCGGAGCATTCGAAAGCAGCGCTCGACTACGCGATTTGGATCACGCAAAAATTCGACGGCATGCTGTTCGGCCAACACATCATCGACACCATTTCGCTGGAAGGGACTTTCTTTCACGATATCTCCGGCTCCCTCGGATTCGAGCCCTATTTGGATTTCTCGAGCAAGATGCGCGAAATTCTCGACGAGCGCGGCAAGATGATCCTCGACGATTTTGCCGCGCGCTGCGAGAGAGCGGGAGTTCGCTTCACGACTTTTCTCGATATGGGTTTGATCGCCAACGAGATCTGCGAGCGCGCCAAGGTTGCCGATCTCGTGGTCATCGGCCATCGCGGCGTCAATGAAGAATTCTCAACCGGGCTCTTGGGCACCACCGCCGAAACCATCACTCGTAAATGCCCGCGGCCGATCTTTGTCTCGACGAAACAGTTCGTTGCCATCGAGAAACCTCTGCTGGCTTACGACGGCAGCCAACGCGCCAGTTCGGCCATGGAATCGGCCGCGGAATTTTGCACGAGGCTCAAATTGCCGTTAACCGTATTGACGATCGCGAAAGAGGACTCCGTCGCACGAAATAATTTGCAGCAGACGAAGGCCTATCTCAGTAGCTACGCCATCGACACGACCTACGAATCCACGCGCGGTCATCCCGAACAGAAGATCATCGAGCAACTCGTGAATCTAAATCACGATCTGCTCTTTATCGGCGCCTATGGCCACCGCCGGATTATCGAAATGGTGCTCGGCAGTACCACCGAATACGTGCTGCGTAACGCGCCCTGTCCGGTGTTCTTGAATCGTTGATGATGCTCTGGTTCAAAGGTTCAAGGGTTCAAAAGTTCAAGGAATGTCACACAAAATGAAGTTTACCGCAGCGGCAGTACAGATGGTCGCTTCGGATGACAAGGCGGCGAATCTCAAGGAAGCCGAGCGCTGGGGGCGCCAGGCCGCCGGACAGGGCGCGCGGGTCGTCGCGCTGCCGGAAGTTTTTAGCTGGCGTGGCAGCAAAAAATCGGAGCGGGAGGCCGCCGAGCCGATTCCCGGTCCGACTTCCCGGGCGATGGCCACACTTGCGGCCGACCTTAAGATCCACCTCTTAGCCGGATCGATTCTTGAAGAGATCCCCGGCAGTGATAAGGCATACAACACGAGCCTGCTCTTCGAGCCGTCGGGGAGACTGGTCGCTTCATACCGGAAGATTCATCTCTTTGACGTCGATCTCGCCAACGGCGTTTCGCTGCGCGAATCCGACACGCGCGCGCCTGGTGAAGCAGAAGCAGTCGTCGTCGGCAGCGGCGATCTCTGCACGATGGGATTGAGCGTCTGTTACGACTTGCGGTTCCCTGAGCTCTATCGTGGTTTGACGCGGCAGGGCGCGCAAATTATTTTCGTGCCGTCGGCTTTCACGGCCTACACGGGGGAGGCGCATTGGGAAAGCCTGCTGCGCGCCCGCGCGATTGAGAATCAACTGTACATGATCGCGCCGGCTCAATTCGGCCAGAGCCGAAGTAGCTTCAAGACGCATGGTCACACGATGATTGTCGACCCGTGGGGCAAAATCTTGGCCGAGTTACCCGACGGTCCGGGTGTGATCACGGCGGAAATCGATCTGGATTATCTCGCCAGAGTGCGCGCTGAGCTGCCGGCGTTAGCGCATCGTAGATTTTTCTAGGGCAGCGTCGGCGGAATTTTATCGCGCAAAAATAAGCCGAACCTAAAGCTGGGCGCCGGCCATACCTCGGCATTGGTTCATGCTTCTCAGGATGAAGCCCGCGGCGGGTTTTCGCGTTTTGGACGGATGGCATCGAGACACGCCTCGTACACCGGTTTATGGGCGGCTTTTAACTCAGCCACGGATGTGCCCGGAGCTAAACCATCGGCCGGATAAAGTCCCTGCTCGTGCGGCGTGGATTCATCGGCGAAGTTTTCCAGTAAAGCAAAACCCTCTTCAAATAGCGGGACCGCGTCGGCGTAGTGCCCCATTTTATAGTACGTGGTCGCCAGCGGAAGCTTGGTAAAATATTTTTCGGGCTGCAGACCGAGCGCAAGCTTTTGCACGAACTCGGCCTGTTTGAGGCGATTTTCGCTTTGCAACTGATTGCCGAAATTGACCAGCCAAATAGCCAATTGGCGCATCGCCGACTCGATGTTTTTGTTGCTGGCGATATCGGGCAGGCGTTCCCGGGTCAAACGGTATCCCTCGGCAAGCGACACAAAACGCATAACGTCTTCTTTGGATTTTAACCGTGCGACGATTTCAGCGAGGAACGGCGCCGGCAAGTTTCGCCAACCGCGCCGGCTCGTCAAGATTCTGAAAAGACTTTCTTGCTCCGAAAGGCCCATTCTCTGAAAGGCGTGATACCGCCTGAGCAGAAAGCGCACGGTGCTCTGCGGGGTGGCGGGTCTTCGCGCCACCCATCGGTACACGGCGATCAAAACAATCAGCAGTCCAATTAAAAATAGTCCACGCTCCACGGATAACTCCTGACGCTGCCGGCCAATTCCCGACAGCGGTCAGCGGTGCCGTCTTAACGCGACGACTCGGTCTTCCCTTGTTCGACGTCCGAAAAAGACGTATCGGTTAAAAATACCAAGAATAGATTTACGAACTCAGCGCTCAACCAGCTTTCGTCAGTTGATCAGGGGTCGTGATAGTTGGACTGGTTGTGCTGAATCGTGTTGATGAAACAGAGCGCCAGCGGCCGGCCCGCGGTTTTCGCCAGGTCAAGCAGCCGGGCGACCGCGTGGCTCCGGCGAAAATAGGCCTTGTAGCCGAGTCGGTCGTAGGCGCTTTTCTCGGGCAGGCTGTTGGCGTAGATGATCGCCGCACGATTGCCGGTCATGCTCGGCGCCAAACTCCGCGCCAGCGGCAGCCCCTGGCCGGCGTTGTTGCCGAACAGCACGTAATCGACGCCGTCATCCAGCTCCGCCAGGTGGCGCATGATCGTCGGCAACGAAACTTGATCCCAGTTTTTCATCTCGAACTTGGCCTGCTCCGCCGTCAAAACGTTTGGATATCCGTCGGCGACTTGGAATACTCCGTTGCGCTGCACGAGTCGGGTCCAAGGGAGCGGCGGAGCCGTGACAAATTCGCCGACGGTTACTTCGTTATCCAAAATTAACGCTAGGAATCGACCAGCCGATAAACGTTGCAATTGGTTTTTCATTTTCGCAGTATCGATTTTTGTCACGAGCGATTCAATGGCGCTCTTTGCGCCTTCGCGCGAAGTCGTTCCGATTTGATTGTGGTTCTGCCCGCGCCGCGTAGCCTTTCCTGGTCTCCTGCGTGTCGAATACGTTCGCCGGGGGCCTGGCATACGCGTCGCCATCGGCTATGCTTTAGAAAAGAATCTCCAATGAAAGGGCTGATCCGGGAGGGATTATGAGTAACGAATCAAGCCGTCTAGAGAGCAATCGCGTCGGAATCCTCGTGGGTGGCGGTCCCGCGCCAGGGATCAACGGTACGATCGGCGCCGTGACTCTCGAGGCCAGCAACCGCGGTTACGAGGTGGTCGGGATTTATGAGGGGTTTGCGCATTTGATGGCGGCGCGTACTGACTGGGTAAAGGTGCTCGAGCACGACGATGTCTCGCGCATTCATTTCCAAGGCGGTTCGATTCTCGCTACCTCACGCGCCAATCCGACCAAAAATCCGGCCCACCTGAAGAACGTGGTCGACGCGCTAAAAGCCCTGGAAATTCGTTATCTCGTCACCATCGGCGGCGATGACACGATGTATGCTGCCAGCCAGGTCGCCGCGGCTTCGGCGGGACAGATTCGCGTATGTCATGTGCCGAAGACCATTGATAACGATCTGCCCTTGCCCGGAGAGACGCCGACGTTCGGGTTCGAGACGGCGCGCCAACTTGGATTTGAAATCGTCCGCAATCTCATGGAGGATTCGCGCACGACGGGGCGCTGGTATTTCGTCGTGGTAATGGGCCGAACCGCCGGACATCTGGCGCTCGGGGTCGGTAAGGCCTCCGGCGCAACTTTATCCGTCATCCCCGAGGAGTTTCCCGGTCCGGTGCACCTCGAAACCGTCGGCGACATCTTGGAAGGCGCCATCTTGAAACGCCGGGCGCTTTGGGACCGTAATGACGGCGTCGCGTTGATCGCCGAAGGGTTGCTCGAGCGCATGCCGGTGGAGGAACTGACCGCCATCGACGGCGTGCAAATTCAACATGACAGCTATGGCCATCTGCGTTTGGCGGAGCTCGATCTGGCTTATATTCTAAAAAACCTGGTCGAACGTCGTTTCACCGCGCGCGGTCAGAGCCTCACGATCGTGCACAAGACCGTCGGCTACGAGTTGCGCTGCGCTCCTCCGGTCGCCTTCGACTGCGAGTACGTCAAGACTCTCGGCTACGGCGCGGTCGAGTTTTTGCTCAACCCCAACCAGCAGACCGCCGCCATTGACGGAGCCCTGGTCTGCATCGTCAACGGTGAATTGCAGTACCTCAAGTTCAAAGATCTGCTGGATCCCAAGACTAAAAAGACCACCGTGCGCGCCGTCGACATCGCCAAACCTTCTTACAAAGTGGCGCGCGAATACATGATCCGACTGGAAAAAGAGGATTTTGAAATCCCCGAGCGGCTGGAAAAATTGGCGCGCAGCGCTTCCAGCCAAGAGAAGTCCATCTCTACCGAGGAGTTTAAAAAGAAATTCGCGCGCGTGGTGACGAAGCTGCGCGGCGGGTTTTGACGGATTGTCCCCCCTTGCTACAACCCAGACGGCAATCTGCTGAAAATTAGCGCGGATTATTCGCAGCGTTAGCGCGCGAGGAGCAAGCCTTTCCGGTCGTCCGCCTCGGCCGGAGGCTGATCCGCCTCTGGCGGAAATGGGCCTGTACCTCGGCAGAGTTCAATTCGTTAGTTCCAATCGTTCAAAACGTTTTGAACGGATTGAGCCCCGTGAACGTTTTGAATCCAATTCAGCAGCAGGCTTACTCCTCGTCCTACGCCGTATCGTACGTTTTTCTCGGCGCATGAATAATCCCGGCTGCCCGGAAATTAGGCGACAAGCCTAATTTCTGAGCAAGGGTGCAGACCCATTTAAGTCGAAATACATCTGCACTCTTCACAAATCTTTAACCAATTCACCCACTAGCGGTGTCTTTGGCGGCTTCAAATATTTCCTGGCATCGCGGTTGCTCTATGCATCCAGAGCGCAAATCGCAAATTGATTTTATTGGCAGAGTCGGCAGCGAAGGAGTCTCTATGAAGATGGTCGAGGCGATCGTGAAGCCGTTCAAGTTGGACGAAGTCAAAGAAGCGCTAACGAAATCGGGTATCCAGGGCATGACCGTGGAAGAAGTCAAAGGTTTCGGACGCCAAAAAGGCCACACAGAGCTTTACCGCGGCGCGGAATATTCTGTCGATTTTCTGCCCAAGGTAAGGATTCAAATTCTGGTGCCTGACGAAAAGGCGGCGAAAGTCGTTGAAGTGATCGCCGGCAGCGCGAAAACCGGCAAGATCGGTGACGGGAAAATTTTTGTGACACCGGTGGAAGAAGTGATCCGCATCCGTACGGGAGAAAAAGGCGAGGACGCGATCTAACCGGCCAAGTTGATTTCCGGAGGAGGAAAAAAATGGATTACGCAAGAAAGTTTTTAAGCTTAACAGCACTCGTGCTAACGTTGGGATTCTGTCTAGCGCTGGGCACGGTTTACGCACAACAAATACCTACGGAGCCGGCGAAGAAGGAAGCACCGGCGGCAGCCTCCGCGGCGCCGTCAGCCGAAGCGAAGAAAGAAGATCCCGGCGCCGCGCCGGCGCAGTTTACGCAAGGGTTATTAGAGCAGATCGGCGGCGCCAAGGTGGCGATGGACACGATGTGGACGTTGATCGCCGGCATGTTGGTATTTTTCATGAATCTTGGATTTGCCACTGTCGAGTCTGGTCTTTGTCGCGCGAAAAACGCGGTAACGATTCTGGCCAAGAATTTTATAGTATTTGCGGCGTCCTCCCTGGCATTTTTGGTACTCGGCTGGGGGCTGATGTTCGGCGACGGCAATGCGCTTTTCGGCACTCAGGGGCTGTGGTTTGTCGGTGGTGCGGACAACAGTCCGGCGATGGGCGATACCTACAAGGGAGTTTATTCCTCGATCAACTGGACGGGCGTTCCGCTCTGGACGAAGTTTTTCTTTCAATTAGTTTTTGCCGGGACCGCGGCGACGATCGTTTCCGGCGCCGTCGCTGAGCGCATCAAATTCGGCTCCTTCTACATTTTCACTTTTTTGATGGTCGCCCTCATCTACCCGATCACGGGTCACTGGATCTGGGGCGGCGGCTGGCTCGCCAAGCTCGGCATGTTCGACTTTGCCGGCTCGACGGTGGTGCACTCGGTCGGCGGTTGGGCCGCGTTGGCGGGCATCATCGTGCTTGGTCCGCGCATTGGTAAATACAGCAAAGAGGGTAAGGTGCTGCCGATTCCGGGTCACAGTATGGCGCTGGCAACGCTTGGCGTCTTCGTTCTGTGGTTCGGCTGGTTTGGATTCAACCCCGGCAGCACGATGGCGGCAGATGCCGGAGCGATCGGGCGTATCGCAGTGGCGACCAACACAGCCGGTGCGGCAGCGGCGATTTCCGCTTCGCTGACGGCCTGGCTTCTTCTGGGAAAGCCGGATCTCAGTATGATTTTAAACGGCGCGCTGGCAGGCCTGGTAGCGATCACGGCAGGGTGCGCATTCGTGAGCATACCGAGCTCGCTCATCATCGGACTCATTGCCGGCTTTCTTGTTGTCCTCTCGGTGCTCTTCTTCGACAAGATTAAAATCGACGATCCGGTCGGCGCTACTTCGGTGCACTTGGTTTGCGGCGTGTTCGGCACGCTGTGCGTCGGGCTATTTGCGCAGGATCATTTTACCCCAAACACGACTGGTAACGGCTTGTTCTTTGGAGGCGGCGCCGGGCTACTCATGAAACAGCTTGTCGGGATCGTCGGAGTCGGCGCATTTGTGTTCACGATCTCCCTGGTGTTCTGGAAGATAATCGCGGCGACCGTGGGTATTCGCGTGCCGGCAGAAGAAGAGATCGAAGGCCTCGATATCGGGGAGCATGGAAACGTTGCCTACCCCGATTTCGTGACCGTCACGGCGAGAGGTTCCGCGCTGGTCGACCCCTTGGGGAAGATGGTTGGATCTACGGCGCCGTATGGTGCGACGGAGCTTTCCAAGGGAACGGTCTAAGAAATTCCGCAGGGAGCAGGACTGAGGACTGAGGTATGAGGACTGAGAGTTACTCGAGAGTTGAAGCAGCGCACCCGCCAAGCAAATACCTCAGCCCTCAGCACTCATTACTCAGCACTTACATTGGGACATCCTATGTCAGAGGTCCTGGTTTTTCAGCATGACCCATTGGCAGATCTCGGCTTTTTTGGCGAGGTGTTGGAAAGGCAAGGAGCAGAGTATCGAATCGTTCGTTTGTTCGATGGTGAAATGCCGGGGGAAGAGTGGAAAAACGTCAGCGCGCTGATGATTCTTGGCGGTCCCAGGGGCATCGACGAAGAAGAAGGCTTTACGTTTCTGCGCTGGGAAAAAAAGATTATTCGCGCGGCGATCGATGAAGCCGTGCCGATACTCGGCGTTTGCTTAGGGGCGCAGTTGATAGCGGCGACCCTTGGGACGCAAGTTTTTCATGGGGCGGTAAAGGAAATCGGCTGGAGTCCGATTTCAATCACACCGCACGGCCAGGTCGATTCATTGCTCGGCTATCTGCCGGAAAGCGCCACGGTGTTTCAGTGGCACAGCGATGGTTTCGAGTTGCCGGTGGGAGCGGTTCGTTTGGCTTCGTCGGCGCATTACCGCAACCAGGCCTTTCGCGTCGGTAAATCCATTTATGGGTTGCAGTTTCATCTCGAAGTGACACCGCGCATGATCGAGCGCTGGATTGATGAGCGCTCCAAAGATCTGGCGGCTGCTCCATACGTGCTGCCCGACAAAATTCTTGCCGATACTCACAGCTATGCGCCTACGTTGAAATATTACGGGGAAAGATTTCTCTCCGAATTCGTGCGGCGCGTATGCCGGCCGCGCGGGCGGCGGCGCGACGGCGGAGAGGCGAGCGTATGAGAAGGGTCCTGGTCACATACTCACCGGTGAGTGACAGACTATGAATCTGATCGAGAAGCGCCGTTGCCGGTTGCCCACAAAACAGACATGCTTGATTCAATTCTAGGCATTCGCTGTTTTTGTTGGCTTCGGGCGAAAGAGAATATTTCGCAATTTCAGGCGTGTTAACAAACACATGACGTTGGCAGCAAGTGGCACTTTAATTGCTCGCTTATCACACGGTTTATTTTTTCAAAAATCCGTGGTCGCAGTATTAACTTTCGTTTGATTTCGAGGAGGTTCACTAGATGAAACAACGATTGGCGAGATTTATCCTATCTCTCGGGGTTGTTTTCCTGGCGGCAGGATCGCTGCATGCTCAGGACGACAAGCCATTGGCTCCCGGCTGGTTGAGTTTGGACGGCAGCGTCGGTTTGCTCGATAAGAGTATTGCCGATAGCAAAGGTGGATTGGAAAAAGCCGTGGGCTTGAGCATGGGCGGCTTTCTGGATACCAGCTACACGTGGAGTTCGAATAAGCCGCGAAGCCCGTCGAACATCAGCGGACGATACTTTGACAAAGATCACGATAAGGTTGTTTTCAATTATCTCCATCTGTTCGTCGAGAAGCCCGAAAAGGATTGGGGAGTAGGCTTTCGCCTGTCGGGTGATTTCGGCCGAGGCGGCGAGCTTTTGAGGGAAGCGACTCTTTGGGGCAATAGGCTCAAAGACGAGCCGTCGGCCGAGTTACGCGAGGCTTATTTGACAACGACTGTTCCCGTTGGCGCCGGCATCGGCGTCAAGGGGGGCCTTTTCGTAACCACGCTGGGTACGGAGATTCTGCCAAATCCCGGCGCCTACAACGATAACATTTCCCGCTCGTTTCTTTTCAACTTCGCCATTCCGCTGCGCCACCTGGGCATGCTCTTCAGTTATCCCGTCCTCAAAACTCTGTCGATCAACGCGGGCTTGGTCACCGGCTGGGATAACCCCAAAGATAACAACAAGCAGCCTTCCGGACTGTGGGGTTTCAGCTTTACGCCGATGGATCAATTTGCGCTGGTCAGCAACTTTATTTACGGACCGGAGCAGTTTCGCAACACCGGCAACCAACGCTTCACCATGAGCCACGTGGCGACGATCAAGCCGGCCGATTCCCTGGCGTTGATTGTTGAATATTCCTACGGCCACGAAGAGAAGGCTTCCCTGGGCGGGACCCGGGACGCTACCTGGCAAGGTCTTGCCGGAATCGCCTCCTACGGTTGGACCGACCGGTTTACTACCGCGCTGCGCGGAGAGATTTTTAAGGACAGCGACGGCGCTCGTCTGGCCGGCAACTTCGCTGGAACCCATGCGGACCAGACATTGGGCGAAGTGACTCTGACCGGTTCTTATAAATTCACGAAGATGCTCCTCGGCCGGGTCGAGGTTCGCCAAGACTGGGCTGATGAAGCTTTTTTTAAGAAGGGATCCTCGCGTGCCGACAAAAATCAGACCACCTTGGCGGCACAGCTTATCTACGCGTTCTAATAAAATTCGCGGTTCGTCTTAAGGGGGAGCGGCGCCATTTCCGCTCCCCCTTTTATTTTGATCATGACGCGCGGCGAGGAACCATTCCGCGGCTCGGCACGCCCGCGAAGCCGCGGCTCTTCGCGAGCGCCGCGAAAAGAGTTATGTTTTGATTCGGGGGCGGTCAACTATGAAACGAACAGTAGTTTGGATTATCGGCGGGGTCGCCGCCGGCCTGCTGATCTGGCGGGTGGTGCCGGCCTATTTCAATAAGCCGGTCAATCCTAGTTCGCTGGAACACTTGAGCAATGTGGCGGCTGAAATCAACCGGTCGGTTCCGGTCATGATCGACGCGGAAACCGAGCTGCTACCGTCGGAGGCGGGCGAAGCGATGCTGGTGTACAATTACCGGCTGGTGAAATATTCCGTCGGACAGATCGATCATCAAAAGTTTGCCGCCGGCGCCAAACAAAGAGTCACGCAAGGCGCCTGCAGCCAGCCGGTGATGCGCGATGATTTTCTCAAACAAGGCGTGACCCTGCGCTATTCCTATTTCGACAAGGACAAGCGACACATCGCCACGGTCGAAGTAACGCCGGCTGATTGTGGCTTTTAGGCAGGCAGGGAATGAGAGCATGGAGGATAGGGTGCGATATGCATCAATCCACTATCCTCCATGCTGCCCGCTTCTGCGTCAGATCCTTCACTTCGTTCAGGATGACGGTCTTTTCAAGACCGTCACTTTAAAATCTCTTTGGCGCGCGGGATAAGCTTAGGATCGAGATTAAAGACCTCTTTCACGTTGCGCTCGAGCGCGGCGCCGTCGAGCGGATTGATATCGAGTTTTGCCTTGTTGGCATCCGCGAGAAACTCGGGATCTTTCATCGTGTCGACAAATGCTTTGCGGAGCATTTGCACGCGGTCTTTCGGCGTGCCGGGGGGCAGGACGTAGGGTCGCGCGGTCGGGCTGACGCTGTGAACCAATGCGTTGATCAGCTGTTTCGCTTCGTCGGTCTTGGCATAATTGATCGCCTGAGGGAGCTTTGGCTGCTCAGGGTGAGGTTTTGCGGTGTTCTGCAAGACGATGACGACTTCGCCGGCATCCAGTTCCTTGCGCCAGGTAGATTTGAAGGACTCCCAGGCATTACAAACTCCCTGAATCTCGCCACTGTTGAAAGCCAGGCGCACATCGGCCGTCCCTTTGTAACCCGAGACCAGCTGGAAGGGCAGGCCGATGGCCGCACCTAGGACTTTCGGAATGTCATCGGTCGCCGATCCAACGCCGACGCCGCCGAACTTGACGGCGGTTTTCGACGACAGCCACTGGTCCATACTGGTGATGCCGGTGCTCTTGTGGATGCCGAGCATGTAATTGTCCTGTGTCGGCACGCCCACGTACTCAAATTTGCGCGCGTCGAACTCGATACCCGGCCTGCTGCCGAGCAGTTGTTGCAGGAAAAGTCCGCCGATGAAGTGCCCGATGGTCAGGCCATCGGGTTTCGCGACTTTGTACATGTGGTTCGCTGAAATCAAGAAACCCGCGCCCGGCATGTTATCGACGACAATCGTCGGGTTGCCGGCAATATGTTTGCCCATATGCCTGGCGATGGTGCGCGAGTAGGTATCGTAGCCGCCGCCCGCGGAGGCGCCGACGATGATGCGCACGGTTTTTCCCCGATAAAAGCCGTCCTGCGCGTTCGCGGACGCCGCCATCAGAAGGAGCGGCAGAATTATGAGTTGGCAGATTGGTCGTTTCATGTTTTCTCCTCTTTGAGAATTTATTGTTTTGACGTCCTAGCTTAGCTAAGAATTTCTTTTAATTGCTTCACCAAGGACGGATCCATTTTAAATAACTGTGTCACGACTTTCTCGATCTCCTGGCCGGTCAGCGGGTCGGTGTCGAGACGCGACTTTTTGGCGTCGGCCGTAAACTCGGGATCTTTCAAAGCGGCCACGAAAGCGTTGCGCAATATCTGGACCCGGTCCTTGGGCGTGCCTGGCGCGACGGCATAGGGGCGGGTAATGGCCGCGGGGTCATGGCCGCCGTACTTGAGCAACAGTTTGCTGTTTTCACTGGGCGCGAAATCGACGGCGTTGGGCACCTTGGCCAGCTCGCGATGCGGCTTGGGATTGACCTGCAGGACGATCGCAACGTTTCCCGCATCGAGTCCTTGGCGCCAGATCGACTTGATCGACTCCCACTGCCAGCAACCGCCCGCCACTTCACCCGCCTCGGCGGCCAACTTTATTTCCGCCGTGCCTTTGTAGCCGGCGACAAGCTGAATCGGCAACTTGAGCGCCGCGATCAAGAGTTTCGCCGTATTATAGGTCGTGTCGCCGGGCGCGACGCCGCCCAATTTTACCGGTGTTTTGGCGTCGCGCAAATTATCGAACGTGGTAATGCCGCTGGCCTTGTTGAAGGCGCAGGCGACGTTGTCCTGGGTCGGGATGCCGATGTATTCAAATTTGCGCGCGTCGAATTCGATGCCGGGCTTGCCGATCACCTGGTTGATCACTTGATTGCCGTGGAAATTGAGGATGGTGAGACCATCGGGTTTAGCTACCTTATAGACATGATTGGCGGCGACGAGACTGGCCGCGCCCGGCATATTCTCGACGACCACAGACGGGCCGCCTGGAATGTGTTTGCCCAAGTGGCGCGCGATCAAGCGCGAATAAGTGTCAAAACCACCGCCCGCCGAGAAACCGACGATCAATCTAATCGTCTTGCCTTCGTAAAAAGGCGCGGCGGCGTGAGCCGGCAAAGTCAACGAAAAAAAGATTGCGAGCAGCGAAAAAAGCCCGGTGAAACTTTTCGACATCAAAAAACACTCCTTTGTACTGGAATATTATTCCCCGCATTAACTATAAAAATCACGTCGGAGTCAACGGTCGTGGAGCATTTCCGCGCGCAACTCGGCTTCCCACGCGCGGCTGCCGTTCGCCAGCCATTGGCAGCCAAGAGCGCGAATCTCGCCCGTGGCAGTAAACTTTGGCAGCTCCGCCAACGCTCTCGCAAGCACCGCCTCAGGGCGGGAACGCTCATTCGGCGGGCCGAATGTTCTGCCGACCGGATGATCGACGAAGGCCGCACGCGGCGGCGCGACTTTACTCATGATGTCATGGGCGGTGCCGATGACCAAGGTGGAAATGCCGCGCCCTTCGATGACGTGAGCGATGAGACCGACGGTCTCGTGGCAGAAAGGTCAGTACGGGACAAGCAGGGCGAGCTCGACTTCCGCCGCAATTAGCTCTTTGGCGATCGCCGGGGCGAGCTCGTTTTCGATCTGTTGATGTCGGCGAACACCACCCATGAAGGAGAAGTGAAACGGCGAAAGCGCACCGACGATCCGCTTTTCAGCCAGCGCGGCCAGCGCGCAGCGCGGAAAAACGATTTCCGAATCCTGTTTCGGCACCGTGCCGATACCGGAGTGGTGATCGATGACGATTTGCCCGGCATTCGGATCGGACGACACTCGCCGATAGCTCAGGTCTTCGCGCGGTAGAAATGGTTGCTGGCCAGCTAACCGAAGGGCGGCGCTGCTTAGCAACGCGATCCGTGATTGGCTCACAGCTTTGGTTACGGGGCACCAGCTGGTCTTTGACGGCTTCGCTAAAACACGCGGCGGCTTGGGGCTAGAGTTTTGCGCCATGATCGGCAGGTATTCGAAAGGCATGAGTTATTTCCTTATTTTAAGGAGTGGTACGTTATACGGCCCGCAGAATCAATCCAAGCGCTAAGCTTTGTGGAAACAAACAGATCCGATTCGGCTTTGCCGCCGACAGGTACTCTCGGCAAGCAATTTTATTGGACCGCTCGCGAGCACAGAAGTGGTTGGGGACTTTGGGAGTAACTGCGAAGTCGGCCCCCGGGAAGACCTCGAAAGGCAGATTCACTTATAACTAGGTGGCTAAGCGTTCTTGCAAGTCAATGGAAAGCTTTTCTAATTGCTTGATTAAGATGAAATGCGTCACCATTAAATTCTTCTTAATGGCAATTATTGGCAAGCGCTTTAGGCACGCTCACTGCCATCAATCAACCAAGATTAGCCAATGTGAATATTCGCTAATGAACGCCCGCGGCACTCAATTGTTGCCATTTAACCTTTGCTTTTGGCTGAGATTGTCAATCAATGTCCGCTTATGACCTACCTCTGGGTGCTTCTTGACGTGGCCGCCCTGCCGAAACCATTGTCTCGGTCATTATTACTGCGATTTTTATTTGACAGGGAGCCGGTTGTCGAGATATTCGACATCATTTCGAATCCTAGCCTCTAAACGCAATGCAAAGCTCGTGAAGCTCATGTAACTCGATTGACAACAAGCGAGGGTTCTATGTTGTGGCGGTTAAACGTGGTTGTTTTGAGCTTTGTCTCCGTGATTTTTCATAGCGGTCTATCAAACGTCGCGGCGCAAGTCGTCTTTGTCAAGACGATTGGCACGACCTCGGCCACGTCGCCCGGGACTAGCACGTCGATCTCAATTCCAGCAGACGGAGTCGCCGCTGGTAACCGAATCATTGTCATGCTGGCGCTGAATCCCGCCTCGGGAACCGTTTCGTGCAACGATAGCGGCGGCAATAGCTACGTGATTGATCGAAACGCGCGCAACGGTTCCAGCACGAAGGGCGTGCGAACCGTGATCCTCTCCGCGCACGTGACCACGAGTTTGACTAGCGGTCAAACGATCACTTGTACCCACCCGAATGTTGCGGTGAGGGTGTTGTCAGCCTCCGAGTTCTCAGGAGTGTTGGCTGTGGCTGCGGTGGATCGAAAAAATTCCAAAACCGGCAACAACGCAACCCCTTTTTCCGGCGCGACGACCAAGACCAAACAACCGGATGAGCTGCTGATCGGGGGAATCGGTGTTGAAGGCGACGCCGGCGAATCGTTTACGCCCGGTCCGGGTTACACGGTGGTCGGACGTGTCGGCACGAGCGGGGGCACGGCCACCGACAACGTGACGATCAACCCGGCTTTCCGCATCGTTAACGCGACTGGCACCTACTCTGCGACCGGCACTCTCGGTGCAAGCCGGAAATGGGCTGCAGCCATCGTCACCTACAAAGCGGCGCCGGCCACAGTTCCCGTGCGGCTTGCAATCACGTCGGTCAATTCAGGGGCCAACCCTTCTGCCGGGGCCGGCTTTCCCGTGGTCGTGCAAGCCCAGGACAACACCGGCACGCCGCGTAACGTGACTGCCAACACGGGGATAGCGCTCAGTTTGAAAACCGGCACCGGATCTCTAGACGGGACGCTCACAGGAACAATTCCGGCCGGTGACAATCAAGTGACTATCAATGGGGCCACCTACACGAAGGCGGAAAGCGGCGTGATTATCACTGCCACCAGAACCAGCGGCGACATCCTCAGTCCTCGTGACAGTGCCGCCTTCACGGTCAACTCCGGCGCAGCCGCTGCGCTTGCTTTTACGACGCAGCCGGGAAACGTCTCCGTCGGAGCAACACTGCCGGGGCCTCCGACAGCGACGGTCACGGACAATTTCGGCAATCTTGTGAACTCATCCAGTGCCCCGATTACCATCGCGCTTGGCTCAAACCCAGGCGGTGCTACGCTCGGTGGTACAACGACGAGAAGCGCCGTATCGGGGGTCGCCACCTTTTCAGACCTGACAATAAACCAAGCCGGAACTGCGTATACGCTCATAGCGTCCTCTGCCGGGCTCGCGATGGCAACCAGCGGAGCTTTCAATGTCACTGCGCCAACCGGTGCGATCATCGCCGGTACGGTGACGCGCGCGAGCAACGGGTCGCCGATCTCCGGTGCCTTGGTCGAAGCGATCCAGGGGAGCTCGGTTGTGGCAAGCGCCACGACCAGTGGTTCCGGGAGTTACTCGATCTCCGGACTCGCGAACGGAACCTATACGGTTCAGGCATCGTTCACCGGGCTTGTGCCGCAGATCCGAACCGGAGTAACCGTTACGGTTGGCAGTACCGCGACCGTCGACCTCGCGTTGAACTTCGGCATCGCAATACAATCCCCGGTGGGAGGCACGGTCCTCAACGACCACAGCGTGCTGGTTACCGGACTATTTGACACCTCGTTAGGTGAGGTGGGAATTAACGTCAACGGATACGTGGCTTTGCAGGACGGGGACGAATTCGCCGCGCTCATTCCGGTAGATGCTCAAACAACGAGCCTTATCGCAACCGTTAAAAGCAGCAGCGGCACTAGCCTCGCCAGCCATAACATTGCCGTAACGGTGCAGCCTCCAACGACTGAGCAGATATTGTTTTTTCGCCCATCCCCCGCAATCGCCTTGGTCTCGCAGCAGGTAAGTTTCACGCTGACTAGCCTGAATCCGTTTACTCAACTTGAGCTGGACGGCAACGGTGATGGGACCATAGATTTCACCGGCACTACATTACAGGGGCAAGTCGTCACATTCGCGGAGTCGGGACTGTATTATCCCAGTGTTAGAGTAACCGAGCCGAGCGGAGCGGTTCGAACCGAGACCACTATCGTCCAAGTGCTCGATGGGGTTCAGCTGGATGCCGTGCTGCAGAGCAAGTGGAGTTCAATGAAGAACGCTTTGCGGGCTGGCGACATTACGCTTGCCTTAGGTCATATCGTTTTGCGCCGCCGGCCAACATACCAAGCGATGTTTGGCGCATTGACGGTTCCGCTGGCCAATATCGATCAGGTTCTTACGAGCATCGTGCCGATCGAACAAAGAGGGGTCGAAGCGGAATACGAAATGATTGTTCTGGAGGGAGGCTTCCAACATTCTTACTTGGTGCTGTTCGCGTTGGATGAAGACGGAGTATGGCGGATAAAGTTTTTCTAACGTACCATCGCACCATGAAACAGACCTTACTCCGATCATCATCTTGTTGCCCCAGTTCAAGCAAATATCTATTGACCTTGCGAAGGGCTCTATTTGTCGTGGTCTTAGTGGCCGTATTATCTTTAGGATTTGTCTCGCCAGGCCTCGTTTGTGCAAAGACCTATCACGGACAACTTGTCGACGCAGAGACCGGGGAACCGTTGGAGGGCGCCGTTGTTGTGGTGGTCTGGCATACCGAGCCGAGAATAGCCATGGACCCTCCGGAATATTTTCATGACGCCAAGGAGGCACTGACCGATGCGCAAGGAAAATTCCGCTTAGAGGCATCTCCCGCTATCAATTGGAATCCGTTCATGGCGATCAAGGACCCGAACATCGTAATCTTTAAGCCGGGGTATGAGCCCTTCGCTCTACTGCGTACTTTGACCCGCCAGGGGTTTAAGAGCTTCGAGGACGTTGATCAGGCACTTCGGAAAGGGACCACGATAAAGCTGCCGAAACTGAAGACCACGGAACAAACCAGAAAATTCGCGGATGCATCGGCTATGGGGATAGGTGATTTATCCGTTGAGAAGGTTCCTAACCTAACACGGCTACTCAATATTCAGCGAAAAATGGCTGGTTTCACTTCATTTTACTAGCTCTATTATAAGGAGACAGGAGAATGAAAAGTCGATTTCGTTTTCGGCTAGTTTGGTTGTGTCTGTTTCAGGCACTTTTAATTTTCCGAACTGGCAGTGGGTTTGAGCTTGAGACCCATGCAGTACTTAGTCACAGCGCAATTGATACATCAAATCTAGAGAACTTTTTCGCGAATATTTTGTCATTTGACTTCCCCGATGGACTTGGCCAACAACTCAGATTGACTGGCGAGTTAGGAACCGTTCGTGGTTTAATCGCAGAGGTTGGTTCCAAG
>JBOHVN010000158.1:0-5102 GCA_050735675.1 Binatia bacterium
GTTGGAAAGAAATAGGCGCGATTTCTTTCCGTGCGGGAGGCATCCGTCGTCGCCTCCTAGTCTGGAATCTTTCACTTTTCGGATCGGTCCTTTTTGGAATTGTCCTCGCCAGTTATCTCTATACTCAACGCCAGATCAAAGACGATTCGTTCGAGCGGCAAGCGGAAATCGCACCATTGATAGCTGCTCGGACCGGTGCGTACGTCAATCAAAAAATTGAACGATTGAGCGACTCGGCAGTGTCCATGAGCCTCCACCCGGTTGGAAGTAAGGAGCAGCAACTTCTTGCAGTGTTGCTGCTAAAAAATGACCAGGCCTTTACCGACGCGTCGATATTGGATTCGAGCGGAATGGAGGTCATCAAGGTATCGGAGAAAAAAGTTTACACGTTCAACGAACGTTCCGATCAGAGCAGATCGGAAAAGTTTAAGAAAGCGATTCAAGGTCATACTTATCTAAGCTCGGTCTATACTTCAGATAGGGCCGAGCCTTACGTGACCATTGCGGTTCCGCTAAAGACCACACATCGAGACGTTGCCGGGGTCTTATCGGCGGAGACCAACCTAAAAGTTCTTTGGGAAATTATTGGGAATATTCATTTCGGCGCCGCGGGTTATGCTTATTTAGTTGACGGCCAGGGAAATCTTATCGCGCATAAAGATCCTTCTCTGGTCTTACGAAGGACCAATCTCAGTCGGATCCATGAAGTTCAGGAATTTCTCCGCAACCCGTCGGCTCGGGATCCGGCTCCCGCCAATGACGCGCGCGGAATTGATGGCAAGCCGGTATTGAGTACCTATGCTCCTCTTCGCGGGTTGGGCTGGGCGATCATTCTCGAGGAACCTCTGGACAAGGCTCTCGCTGATATAAAAATAGTGTGGCGATTTGCGTTGCTGCTAATGGGGGTCGGTCTGGCGGTCGGCGCGATCGTGATCGTTTGGGTCGCGAATAGAATAACGCAGCCGATTCAGGAACTGCACGGTGGCGTCAAAATCATCAGGAGCGGCAATCTCAATCATCAGGTGGAGATAAAAACGGGAGACGAGATCCAGTCGTTGGCAGACGAATTCAACAGGATGGCGGGAGAACTCCAGGCTTCTTATTCCACATTGGAAGAAAAAGTGGAACAACGGACTCAAGAGCTGTCCGCGCTTTACGATGTGACGACCACTGTCAATCAATCCTTGGAGCTGCAACCGGTCCTGAAAGAAGTGATCCAGAAAATAACCGGCATCTTTGGCTTCGACGCGACCAGGATTCTTCTCTTTGATCCTGAGATGAATAACCTGCGCCTGCGCGCTTCGTATGAAAATCGACCGGAACTTTGGGCACAAGTTTCGGTCACCAAGCGTGGACAAGGGATTACCGGCAGAGTGGCAGATAGCGGGGAAGCGATGATCTTTGAGGATACACATGGCGATCCTCGCTATCTGCAATTAAGCCAGACCAAGGCAATCGAGAAAGTCGGACTGCATTTTCTCGCCGTGTTTCCCATCAAGGCGAAGACGTCGTGCGTCGGCACTCTTCTTTGCGCGGGTCAGTTGCCCCGGCGCCTTAGCGCCAATGAAATCCAGTTGCTGACGTCGATGGCCGGCCAGATCGGCGTAGCCGTCGAGAATGCCAACCTTTTTGCCGATATGAGCGACAAGTCGATGGTGTTGGAAAAACTAAATTTGGAGCTGCAGGAGGCCAGTCGCATCAAATCGGAATTCATGGCGGCCATGTCGCATGAGTTGCGCACGCCGCTCAACGTGATCATGGGAAATGTCGAATTGATGAGGGACAGGTTTTTCGGCGAGATCACGGAAAGCCAAAAAAAGTCCTTAACGCAGATCACCCACCATTCGGAGGTTCTTCTCAAGCTCATCAACAACGTGTTGACCCTGACCAAGATGGAAGCGGGAAAGATGCCCCTGGAATCCACCGCAATCGAAGTCGACGAGGTCATGACCAACGTCAAAAGTTTCGCCGATCAACTCGGTCGAAACGGACATCTGGAATTTTTGTGGCATATAGAGCCGAATCTGCCTCCGATCACAACGGATGCTGTGAAGCTCGAGGAGATTCTTCAAAACTTGATCGGCAATGCTTTTAAATTCACCTCGACAGGCAAAATCGAGATTCGAGTGCGAGAACTTAAAGAGAGAAAGCGTCTCGAGTTCGCCGTCGCCGATACCGGGATCGGGATCGAAGAGAAGGACCTCGGCAAGATCTTCGAGGAATTCCACCAGCTCAAAGAAGCGCATACGGGACATTTCGATGGTTTCGGTTTGGGGCTCAACATCGTGAAAAAATATCTAGACTTGATGCAAGGCGACATCCGCGTCGATAGCGAGCCGGGAAGCGGTACAACTTTTACATTTACCCTGCCGTGTTCCCCAGCGATTCATTAACCAAGTCCGGCGTTACGGGGCTTCACTTAACGAGTCATTGGTATTGGGCTCAGCGCAGTCATGCGCCTTGTCCAGGGCGGAATCAACAACAAGACCAATAGCGTTGCGAACGTAAGCAGGCCCAACAAAATCCACAAAACCATCGCATAACTTTCAGTTCGGTCGTAGATCGCTCCCGCCATGATGGGACCGGCGAAGCTGCCCCACATATAGAAGAAACTCATCATTCCTCTGATCGTCGCAAAGTGGCGACGGCCGAAGAAATCCCCGACGGTCGCCCAAATGATCGGAAACGAGGCGTCTAAGAACGTAAACGTCACTGTAAAAAGCAAAAGGTGCCAATAACCCGAGTCCGACAGAAGCAACGGCAGCGAGAGCGCCGGCAGAAGGTGGCATACGGCCAGGAGTTTGGGCTTGTTCACCCGGTCGGCGATCCAACCGAGAATGAAATGCGCGAGCAAATTGACTAACGCAAACACGCCGAGCAGCGAAGCGGCCGCGCCTTCCGACAATCCCTTCCAGACCATGAGCGGAACGAAGTGAACCGTGGCCGTGCTGTAACAGGTCACCCGCGCGGTCATCGAAATCACGAGCAACCAGAACGCCCATGTCTTCATGGCTTGGCGGCTCGTGAAATCGGCAATTGTATGTTGGTTCGTTGTTTCGTTCGCTTTTGAATCCGTTCCCATATCCACCGGCGCTACATCGCCGTCAGGCAGCAGCCCCATGCTTTCCGGCGAGCGCTTCAACTGAAAACTTAAAGGCAAGCACACGAGTAAAAAAATGCAGCCGGAAGCAAATGCCGCCCAGCGCCAGCCTATGGATGCGACGCCAATGGCCAGGAGCGGAGAGATCAGCGCGCCGCCGATGGGCACGGCGGCGCTCACGACGGTCATGGCGCGAGCACGCTGGCGAATAAACCAGCTATTCGCGACCACCATCGGCGAGTGGACGAAGCCGGCAACGAACGCGAGGCAGATCACGCCGAGGTAAACGATCATGAAGCCGGTATAGCTAGTTACCCAGGAGAGCAGGATGTAGCCGACGCCGGCAAGAAAAACCGCTGTGACGATGATCGGCCGCGGGCCGTAACGGTCGATGAGATAACCGACCAGCGGCGCTTCGATGGCGCCCTGCGCGCGCGACAGCGAAAACGCCAGCGACGTGGCCGCCCGGCTAATCCCGAGATCCTGGCTGATGGGAAGAAAGAAAACGGTAAAACCAAACTGATGCAGCCCACCGCCGACGATGCGAATGGCCGACACCAATCCCACCATGTGCCAGCCATAAAAAATGCGTGAGTAAAAAGCAGAAAGACCTTTCAAATTCATGGCGGCGCGAGAAAGTTACAGCGCGACGTTATGTGAAGAAAAGGCCAGGGGCAAGGGAATCGAAGGAGACAGAGGTGCAGGCAGGAAAAAATTTTTTGCTTGCTGCGATTATTGGGTTGTAAAGGGAAAATGCACCGCGTTCGGTGCTTACGCTTGCATCCACGGGACTTCGTAGACTCTGATGGCGTGATCGAAGCCTTTCGGCGTTACTTCGCCCAAATCCGAGAACGGCGACTGTCTATCCGACCATTGGTCCAGCACTACCTGATCGATGAGAATCCGGGCAGGTTCAGCGTGGGCGCAAAGGCGCGCCGCCAGTTGGACGGCCTTGCCAAAAAGGTCGCCATGTTCCTCGATCGGCTCGCCGGCACTCAGCCCAATGCGTAAATACAGCGGCGTCTCCGGGTGCTCCTGATTGTACGCCGCAAACGCCTTCTGGATGGCGATCGCACACTCCACTGCATCCGGTACCGAGGCAAAAGACGCCATGATTCCGTCGCCGGTGTGCTTGATCTCGTGTCCCCGGTGCGCGTTGAGCGAGTTGCGCGTCAGCGCATTGTGGACATGAAGCAGATGGAGAGCCTTGGTATCGCCATACAGCGTGGTCATCAGCGTCGAGTCTTTCAAATCCGTGAACATGATGGCGCGGAAACCCGAATCAATGGAAATCTCCCCTGTCTTTCCTGGTGACGCATCCATAGGCGGAGGATCCTTGATGCGGCCCAAAAACGCGTCCACCACGGCGGAATCGACTTCAAGAACCTCGTTGGGGACAGAGCCGTGAGCTTCGTTGTGAGCGCGCTCGATAGTTTCTCGATTCGGCGCCTCGATGAGGCAGAACGCAGTGGAGCGCATCTCATCAAACCAGTAGGTCAGAAACTTCACGTGATATTTATCCTGAAGCGCCAGGTCTTTCTGATGCGCATCCGAGACGGCATGTCGCGTTGCTCCTTCGATATAATGGCGATCCATGTAAACAGGCATGTTGGGTCCTCTTTCGCGAAAAGCATGCGCCGCGAAGTCGTTGCAAAATACTCAAGATTTCTAGGGGTGATGACCCGAATCATAATCCCATTCCCCGCTCAGTCAAGGATATATGCATGCCGCGGCTTCGGCTTCTGAGCGTCTGTCATAAGGTTATCTTCAAGCGCGCGTGGCGAGGAACTTTTCACCGCTGCTGCCGGCATCTGGTGATATATTAGTGTGTCGTATTTTGGGCTTGACAACACACACTCAACGTAGTCTATTAGTGGTTCTGGAGGTGTGTCATGGGCCGTGTTAACGTTTTTTTGAAGGATGAGCTTCTCGACCAGATCAACGAGGAAGCAAAGCAGGAGAAGACCAATCGCAGTGCTCTCATCCAGACCGCTTTGGAGAA
>JBOHVN010000159.1:0-28788 GCA_050735675.1 Binatia bacterium
GTTTGTTGCGCCTCGCCAAGAGCGGGAATGATTACGTTTGTAGCCTTTATTGGTTGCTCATCATGATCAGGCGTGTTGGGGCGACCGGCCGGTCGCCCCTACACGCCTGATCATGATGAGCAACCAAGAATGGCTACAAACGTAATCATGCCCGCTCTTGGCGTGGCGCAACAAACCGGTACTCTGCTCAAGTGGCTCAAGGCGGAAGGCCAAACGATTGCCAAAGGCGAGCCGCTCATGGAAATCGAAACCGACAAGGCGACCGTTGAGATCGAAGCGCCGGGGTTCGGTATTTTAACTCGAGTAACTGCAAAGCCGGGTGATGAAGTCCCGGTCGGGCAGAGAATCGCCTTGATTCTGGCTCCAGGGGAACCTTTGCCGACGGATGCCCCGTCAAGCGTGCCCGCACGGCCTGCGGCGGCGGCGAAAGAAACCGCGCCGAAGCCGAGCGCAAAAGCAATCTCGACCTCTGTTCCAGTCGCACCGAGATCGGGACGGCTGCTAGCCTCACCAGCGGCAAAAAGAATCGCCCGAGAAATGGGCGTTAAGCTGTCATCCCTTCAAGGGAGCGGCCCTGAAGGAAGCGTCTTAGCCGCAGATGTGCTGCGCGCGGCGCCGGACCTAACGTCGCCGGATGTCGCCGGGCCAATGCCTGGGCACCTTGTTCCGCTGAGCCGGATGCGCCGCATCGTCGGCGAGCGCATGACCCTGAGCAAACACACAGCGCCGCATTTCTACTTGAGCATGGATATCGATATGAGCGCCGTCGCTGATCGCCGTGCGGAACGACAAAAACGCCCCAACGAAGGCGTGCCGTCAATAAATGACTACATCCTATACGCCTGCGCCAGAGCGCTGAAAGATTTCCCGGCCATCAACGCCAGTTTTAGTGATCAAGGTATCAACCTCCATGACAATATCCATCTCGGCATGGCCGTCGCTCTCGAAGAAGGCCTAGTTGTGCCGGTAATTCGCAATGCGGATCGCTTAAGTTTGAACGAACTGGCGGCGCAGAGCCGCGAGCTTGTCGATCGGGCGCAGAGCAAAAAACTTTTCCCGCTCGACTACGAAGGCGGCACTTTTACAGTTTCGAATCTCGGCATGCTCGGCGTCGATGGCTTCATCGCGATCATCAATCCGCCGCAGTGCGCGATCCTGGCGGTGGGGCGGGTCGCCCCGCGTGTGGTCGCTGACAACGGCATGTACGCGATCAAGCCGGTCATGACGGCCACACTCTCTGTCGATCATCGTGTCGCCGACGGTGCCATCGCCGGACGCTTTCTTAAGCACGTCAAAGAAAACTTGGAAAAAGGAGAATTTTAGTCTCGTTGTAATTTTCCGCTAGGGGCAACAATCTTGGGCAGCTTATGGGCCGTGCAGCGCGGCTTGGAAATTAGGTGGAGCATCCTGTGCGCAACCTGTCGGCAAAATCTGAGGTTTAGAAAAAGGAGGATCGCATGAGAAAAAATATTTGTTTTCTGTTGATGCTCGGGAGTGTTGTGGGCATCTCGCCGGCTTACGCGCAGAAAGTCGAGCGGCTGAATTTCGTCGGCGGCCCACCGTCGGGAGTATTCGGGATTTTCGCCACTGGGATTGGGACCTATTTGTCAAAGAACGTGCCGAATCTCGATGTCAGCGTTACCGCCACGGGTGGTTCAGTCGAGAACATTCGGCGTGTAAACGGTGGCGAAGCCGAGATGGTGCTGTCTTTCGCTTCGGATGTTCACGAAGCTTTCTACGGTCAAGAAAAGTTCAAGGGTAAGCCGCTTACTAATTACCGATCAGTGGGTGTAGTCTTCGTCGGCGTCGCTCACGCAATCACATTCGCAGACAGCGGTATTCGCACCGTACAAGATCTCGCCGGCAAGCGAGTCGCGGTCGGCACTCCGGGCTCTGGAACTTTCGCCAGCGCTGAACGAGTATTTCGTTCGCTCGGCATTTGGGACAAGATCAACCGCATTCCGCTCCTCGGCGCACAAGCGGGCGAGGCCATGAGCGACGGCAAAGCGGATGCGTTCTTTTGGACCGGCCCCGAGCCAGACCGCGTGACCTATGGAAGCCTCAACAAAAAAGCCCATCAGAGCCATCGATATCTATACGCCTGCAACCAAGACTGATTTTTTTAAGCAATTTCCATATTTCGCGCGTTACGTTTTCCCAGCCAACTCATACAAGGGAATTTCCGAAGACACACCGACCGTGGGCATCCCCGTCATTTGGTATGTTCAGAAAGATTTGCCCGCGCCGTTGGTGCAAAAGCTTACCGAAGCAGCGTACAACAAAGACGGCAACGCGCACATGCTGAAGGTCCACGCCGGCTCGAAGGACATGGTGCCGCAGCGCGCCTTACAGGGTGTGACTATTCCGCTTCATAAAGGGGCGGAGGATCACTGGCGCGCCGCGGGGCTGCAAATCCCCGAAGCGATCCACGCGAAATAATTCGAGGCTGCCACACCTATGGCCGAATCGGCGCAAAAAACTCGGACGCTGTCGGGTCGATGGGATGTCGCCGTCAAGATTACGATGGGCGCCACGGCGCTTTATTACGTATGGGCGTCCACCGTCGGAGTCGTTTCGCTGCAGTACTATCGCGGCATCGCCGTTCTTTACAGTTTGGTCGTGCCGCTGCTTCTCTATAAAGGCTGGCGCGGGCGCGTTTGTCATGTCCGAGATGACTGGCATTCCTTATTTGGAAATCATCAAAGTCGCGGCGATCCCCGGCATTCTCTATTTCCTGTCCGTGGGCGTGATGATCTATTTCGAGTCACGCAAGCTCGGCCTGCGCGGATTGCCGGCAAGCGAGCTGCCGCGCACCCGCGAGGTCTGGGCGCGTGGCTGGTATCTGTTTTTGCCCATTGCCGTTTTGATCGGCTCGCTGATGGCCGGCTATTCACCGCAAGTCGCGGCGCTCTACGGCATGATATCAACCATTGCGGTGAGTTGGATTCGCAGGGAAACGCGCATGGGCGCGCCGCGGATCTGGCAAGCGTTAGTCGATGCTGGAAAAAATTGTCTCTTCGTCGCGGCGCTCACGGGTTGCGTCGGCGTTCTGATCGGGGTGCTGTCACTGACCGGCATCGTCATTCGCTTTCCCTACATGCTTGTTGATCTAGCGGGTCAGAACGTATTGATCACGATTGCGTTGATCGCCTGTGCGACACTGGTGCTCGGGTTGCCGTTGCCGATTACGGCCACGTATCTGATCGTCGCCGTAGTCGCCGTTCCCGCATTGGTTAAGCTCGGCGTGCCGATGCTGTCAGCTCACCTGCTGATTTTTTGGTTGAGCCTCGACTCCAACATTACGCCGCCGGTTGCCCTTGGCCCCTTCGCCGCCGCCGCAATCGCGCAATCCGATCCAATGAAGACCGGTTGGAGCTGCTTCAGATTCGCTAAGATAATTTACGTCATGCCCTTGCTCTTCGCCTACACTCACATTCTCTTGACCGGCACGCCGGCACAAAATATCGGAGCCATCGCTTCGGCAACGCTCGGCACCGCGCTATTTTCGATCATGAGCACAGGTTATTTTTACCTCAGGACCAAATTTTGGGAGTGGACCCTCTTGGCTGTCGCCACGGTGCTGGCATTTGTGCCAACCTTCGCTAGCGGCATTGCGGCAGTGGCGTTATTTGCGGCCGTCTTTCTGTGGCAGCGCCGGCGCGCCGCGACGCTGATTCTTGCGAACCAGCATATCGAGATCGCGACGAAATGAAAGTGCCCGACCCGCCCAGTGACGAGCTCGTAGTTTTAACGATCGAGGACAGCATCGACCTTCATGCCTTTCAGCCGAAGGAAGTAGCGAGCGTTGTCGAGGAATATTTAGAGGCGTGCCGCCAGGCCGGCTTTTCGGAAGTACGCTTGATTCACGGGAAAGGCGCCGGTGTGCAGCGCAACATCGTGCGTGCGGTCTTAAGCAAGCATCCCGCCGTGTTGTCGTACCACAACGCTCCAGCCGAAGCCGGCGGTTGGGGTGCCACCGTCGTGTTTCTCAAACCGCAAAGCTAGCTGGCCGCGAACGGATCATCACCCTTAGCTCTGATTAAATAAAATAGCGTAATCGCCACACCGATGGTGATAAAACTGTCGGCTACGTTGAACGCTGGCCAATGGTAGCGCGACCAGTAAACATCCAAAAAATCGATGACTTCGCCGTAGACGACCCGGTCGATGAGATTGCCGATGGCGCCGCCGAGAATAAACGCGAGCGCGGTGGCGAGCCCAGTCGCATCGCCACGCAGACGATTCAGCATGACGAGGATAAAGCCGCTGGCGAGGACGGAAACCCCGATCAGAAAAGGCAGGCGAAAACCTTCGTGGCTTCCGGAAAATATGCCGAAGGCGGCGCCGGTGTTGCGGATGTAAGTTAGATTTAAAAATCCGTCGATGACCGGAATCGAGTCGTGCAGCGGCATGGTACGATCGACGATGGCTTTGGTCACCTGATCGATGATAACAATCGCGGTCACCCAACCAATGACGACTTTCCACTTACGGCTCACGCCGCCTCTCCGGCGCTCAGGACCGTCGCGCACCGCGCGCAAACTGTAGGATGCTTTTCATCCTTGCCGACTCGGGTGTCGTACTTCCAACACCGCTCGCACTTAGCGCCATCGGCTTTGCCCACGAAGATCCTGCAGTTTAATAGGTCCGATTCGTAGGATAACTCTTCGCTCGTGCCGGCATTCGAGGATTCGCTCACTTGCGACACGATCAATAAATCCTGCAGTCGCGTCCGATCGCGTTTAATTAGTTTCGCCAGAGTTGAGCCTTGGTCGCCGTTTCGCGGTTCAAATTCGACTTGCGCATCGAGCGAGTGGCCGATAATCCCGCCTGTCCGTGCTTGTTCCAACGCTTTGAGCACTTCGCTCCGTTCGCGGAAAATGCGGTCCCATCTATCCGCCAGTTGTTGATCCATCAAGCTCATATCCGGGCCGGGCATGCGCGAGAGAAAAACGCTTGGCGGTCGGCGCTCCTTATCCGCCATGTAGCCCCAGATGTCCTCCGCCGTAAAAGAGACGAGCGGCGCCATTAGATGAACCAAAGTTTCGAGAATTCGATAAAGCGTCGTCTGCGCGGCGCGCCGTGACTTTGATCTCGCGCCTTCGCAGTAGAGACGGTCCTTGACGATGTCCAAATACTGCGCGCTCAGTTCGACGCTGCAAAAGTTATTGAGCGTGTGATAAACGACGTGAAACTCATAGCCGTCGTAAGCCTGGCGGCAACGGCTGATCACGGTTTGCGTTCGATGCAAGATCCAGCGATCCATTTCGTCGAGTTCCGCCGTCCGAACTGAATCCTTCTCAGGGTCGAAATCATAGAGGTTGCTGATCAAAAACCGCGCCGTGTTTCTCAACCTTCGATAGGCTTCGACCAGACGATTGAGAATCTCATCCGAGATGCGCACGTCCTCGCGAAAATCCTCGGCGGCTACCCAGAGGCGAAGAATCTCGGCGCCCGATTTTTTTATAATCTCCTGCGGCGCGATGACGTTGCCCAACGACTTGGACATCTTGCGGCCCTTGCCGTCCAGGGTGAAGCCGTGGGTCAAGACACTCGCGTACGGAGCGCGCCCGCGCGTCGCCAAACACGTGAGCAAGGAGGTGTGAAACCAGCCGCGGTGCTGGTCGCTCCCTTCGAGATAGAGGTCGGCTTCGCCACCCAAGCGCGGATCCCGCTCGACGACCGAGGCCCAGCTCACTCCCGAGTCGAACCAGACATCGAGAATATCTTCCTCACGGGTAAATTCCTGCCCGCCACACTGCGGGCATTGGAAATTTTGTGGCAGCAATTCCTCGAGCGGTCGAACATACCAGGCGTCGGAACCCTCTTTTTCGAAAATGGCGGCGACATGCTCGCACAACGCTTGATTCAAGACCGCTTCATTACAGCCTTTGCAGTAGACGGCTGGAATCGGCACGCCCCATGAGCGCTGGCGCGAGATACACCAATCCGGCCGGCTTTCGAGCATGCCGCGAATGCGATCTTTGCCCCAAGGTGGAATCCAGCGCACTTGATCGACGGCGTTGAGCGCGTCCTTGCGGAGCCCTTCTTTCTCCATCGAGATAAACCACTGCTCGGTGGCGCGGAAGATAACCGGCTTCTTACAGCGCCAGCAATGCGGGTAACTGTGTGACAGTTTGTCCTGACTAAGTAATGCCCCGGCATCGAGCAGTTTCTGAATGATTCTCGCGTCTGCTTTGAAAACCGAATCGCCTTGCAAATCACCCGCTTCGGCTGTGAACTTTCCTTCCGGATCCACCGGCGCCATCACCGCCAAGCCGTAACGCATACCGACTTCGTAGTCTTCTTGACCGTGCCCCGGCGCGATATGAACCGCACCGGTGCCTTGATCCTGCGTGACGAAATCGCCAAGAATCACTCTGGAGTCGCGATCGATCCATGGATGGCGGCAAATAATGCCCTCTAGCTCGGCGCCGGTCCAAGCGCCTTCGGCAACTTCATAATCATTCGGCTCCAATTCCAACGCTTTCATCACCGTTGGGATTAACTCTTGATTTAGAATCAATTCGCCTTTCGGAGTTTTGACGTGCCGGTACATGAACTTCGGATGTACGGCGATGGCCTGGTTGGCCGGCAAGGTCCACGGCGTTGTCGTCCAAATTACAAAGAATGTTCCTTTCACTGGATCGATCGGAAACAAGCCTTTTGGATCTTTAACGGGAAACTTAATGTAGATCGACGCCGACGCGTGGTCTTCGTACTCGACCTCTGCTTCCGCCAGCGCCGTCACGCACGACGCGCACCAGTAAACCGGCCTTTTTTGCCGGTAGATGGCGCCCGACTCGACGATCTTGCCGAGCTCGCGGATCTCCTGGGCTTCGTAGGCTGGGTCCAAAGTGCGATAGGGGCATTCCCAATCGCCGAACACGCCCAAGCGCTTAAACTCTTCGCGCTGGACCGAGATGTATTTCTCGGCGTACTCCTTGCAAAGACGGCGGATCTCAGCCTTGCTCATCGCGAGCTTTTTCGCCCGGCCTAGATTTTTTTCGACTTGCAGTTCGATCGGTAAACCATGACAGTCCCAGCCCGGGACGTAGGGCGCTGCATGGCCGGTCATCGACTGGTATTTAACGATAATGTCCTTGAGAATTTTATTCAGGGCGTGGCCGATATGGATGTTGCCGTTCGCGTACGGCGGCCCGTCATGAAGAATGAACTTAGGCTGCTGTTCATTAGCCTCTAGAATCTGAAAGTAAGTCCGCTCGCGTTGCCATTTTTCAACCTGCCTGGGTTCATTCTGCGGCAGGTTTGCCCGCATTGGAAACGCAGTCTTCGGCAGGTTTAATGTGTCTTTATAATCCATAGTTGTAACGATTGACGGGCAGAAGAATCGCGCAACCGCTCAGAAACTATCTGTGGTGATTATTATTCACGCCGCGGACCATCCGAGAGGCAAACATATCAGCTTTGTTTTCCGCGTCCGCCCAAAAGACATAGTGGCCCATCTCGTGGTAAACGGTGCTGATCCAGCGCCGCTCCGAGTTATACTTGCGACCCTTTTTCCAATTTTCCGGATGAACTAGATAGATCTGGCCGTTTTCGTAGGTCTTCCCGGCCGTCTTTCCCCAGTCGATATACTCAAACCACTCAATTTTAGGGTTTCTTAGATGATAGAAGCGGCACAGTGTCGCAATAGCTTTTTTGAAATCGTTGGCTTTGTAATCGCGGAAAAACGACGCAAGCATCCGATCCACCGAGCGGCGTTCTTTGACAGGCGGCAAGATCATTCTCATGTTGATTGACCGAAAACACGTTAGTTGAGTGTAATTAGCACAGAACCACCTCAATATAAACAGCCTCCCTCGCGCATAAGGCTTTAAAAGCTTGTCTAAGCCTCTGAATCTGTTAATTATTTGTCGTTAAGGCCTAATTGAGCCTAGGCTAAATTCACGCCTTTGGCACTCTCTTGCGGCGACCGAAAAAGTATCGTAGATTGGCTAACTTCGAAACGCTCACTCGTGGCGTCGAATCCAAAATTATCTAAAAATTGATGGCCGCTTGGTTGACTCGCAGAGTCTTTTATTTAACCACATGGTTTGGTATCGCGATAAGTTCCCTAGCGGTTAGACTCTTGCCGCGGATTTGGCTTTTTCGCTTTTCCGACTTCATTGCAAGCGTTGGCTTTGTCTGTTTCAAGGGCTTTCGGACTCGATCGATCGGTAATATTGCCGCGGTCTTTGGCGAGCAATTGAACGGCGCTCAAGTTGAAGAGATAGCGCGCCGCTCGCTCCGAAACTTTTTTCGTGATTGCACTGAAATGGCCATCGTGTTGGAAATGTCGGATAGTGAACTACGGGAGTTCATTCCGATGGTCGGGCACGAGCATCTCGATGCCGCCCTGGCTAAGGGTTCCGGGGTCCTCGCTTTGAGCGCGCATTTAGGAAATTTTTTTCTAATCGGCACCCGTTTAGCCGTTGACGGCTATGCGGTTTCGGTGCTGGTCAACCAGCCGAGCGATAGTCATTTGGCCAAGCTTATGGATAAGTACCGGCTGCAAGTGCGGCAAAAAACGATTCATGCGCGCCCGCGGCGCGAGGCGCTCAACCAGCTCACCGAAGCGCTGCGGCGCAATGAACTCGCCGTGATCATATCGGATGAGTACCGGCGTGGTGACGGTATTGAGGTACCGCTATTCGGTAGAATTGTAATTGCCCGGCGCGGACCGGCGACGGTCGCTTTAAGGACCGGCGCAGCGATTGTGCCGGCTTATATGATTCGCCAGCCGGATGGCACCCTTAAGTTAATCATCGAGCGCGAGTTGGAGCTCGATCGCTCCGGCAAGGGCGCCGAACAGATTAGAGAAAATACCATTCGTCTTACTCATTGGGTCGAGCGAACGGTACGAGAATATCCCGATCAATGGAATTGGATGAATATCCGCTGGTGGACGGCGCCACCAGGGAGCGAGCCCGGAGCACATGCGCCGGTCCGGCAAGCATCGTAAGCAATGACGAGAAGGGGGACTGAGGTGAAAAGCACTCATAAGAAGGATCTCGAGGAACTGAAAATGAAGGTTGCGTTGGGCAACCGCATCATGTTTTACCAGGGCCTGGCCGATTACCACGGTCACGTGAGCGCGCGCATTCCTGGTGCTAGAAAATTCTTCATCAAACCCGTGTTGGCGCCGCTCGGTGAGATTGCTCCCAAACATATCATTCTGGTCGACATCGACCAGTACATGGAGGTGTGCGAGCAGAATTACGCCAAGACCGGCAATAAGCGCGCGGTTACCAAGATCGCAAATCCGCCGCGCGAGACCATGATCCACGCCGCCATCTACAACGCGAGACCTGATGTCAATTCCGTCGTGCACACGCACCAAACCATCGCCACCGCGTTTTCAGTGGCGGGTACGCCGATACTGCCGATATACAATCAGGCCGCAGTGTTCGCTCCAGAGACGCCGATATTTCCGAGCCCGCGGCTGATCTACACGATCCAAGACGGTAAGGAGATTTGCCAAACCTTGGGCGATCACACGGCAATGTTGCTCAAGGGTCACGGCATCGTTGTATGCGGCGATAGCTTGGAATATGCTACGGTTCACGCGATTTACTTGGAGCGGACTGCGTACATGCAGTTTATCGCGAGCTGCGTCGGCAAACCGGCGCTCATGCCGCAAGCCGAGATCAACTACATGAAAGAAAACATGACGTACCGATCCTACGACGCTTTTGCCTACTTCAAATCACTGTTGCCGAAGAGCGCCCGGTTGTAATACCCGATCGTCGATTATCAAATCTGGAGGAACGATTGATGGCTAAACGAGAGGAAAAGGTAACTGAATCAAAGGGACCTATTCAGGACTTGCGTGAATGGCTGGACCGCGTTGAGGCACTGGGCGATCTGGTGCGCGTAAAAGAAGCGGTTAGCTGTGAAGAAGAAATGAGCGCGATTGGTTACCTCGTAGCCAAGCAGAAGCCATCACCGGCGATTCTCTTTGACAACATCAAAGGCTACGAGAAAAGCCCGTATAAGGCTCGTTCGCTGTGGAATATCCTCGGACCGAGCATTCCGCGTATCGCGCTGACTATGGAAGAAGCTCCTGATACGCCGACCGTCGAATTGATTAAGCGGGTTAAAGACAAACTTAAAAACCGCATGGCGCCACGCGAGGTCGCACAGTCCCAAGCCGGCTTTTACGAAAATACTCTTACCGGCGATCAGATCGATTTGACGCAGCTGCCGATCCCACGCCACTGGCCGTTGGATGGCGGCCACTACGCAGGCACCGCGGACTGCGTCATCACCCGCGATCCGGATTCCGGCTACTTGAATGTCGGCACTTACCGCATGATGCTGCAAGGCAAGCGCGAAACCGGCCTCTATCTTTCTCCGGGCAAGGACGCACGCTTGCACATCACCCGCTCGTGGCAGCAGGGTAAGGCGGTCGAAGTAGCGGCTGCATGGGGTATCGACCCGTTATTTATGGTCGTCGGCTCCCAAACATTTCCGAAGAACGTTTCTGAATATGAATTCCTGGGCGGCATCAAAGGCGAGCCGGTCCCGGTCGTCAAGGGCAAAACGACAAACCTTTTGTTGCCAGCTAATGCTGAATTCATGGTCGAAGGCATCATCGAACCGAACTCGGTCAAAAGCGAAGGACCATTTGGCGAATTTCCCGGCTACTACGGCCGGCCCGAGGCCGGATGTCCTCTGGTCGAAATAACCGCGGTTCACTACCGTACCAATCCGATCCTCACCAATGCGTTGATGGCCGATTACCCATCGAACGAACAGAGCGGCTTTTTCTCGATTATCCGCTCAGCGCGCATCTGGGACGATCTTGAAAAGCTCGGCATCCCGGGCATCCAGGGGGTTTACGCTCACCCGGCGGGTGCCGGCGGCTTCGGCATGACCGTGATTGCCCTTGAGCAACGTTACGCGGGACATGCGGCGCAGTCGCTTGCGCTAGCCGCTCAAGTTCCGGGTGGCGCGTATTACACCAAGTGGATCATCGCGGTTGATGAAGACGTCGATCCGACTGACATTGACCAGGTGATTTGGGCCATGAGCAGCCGGTGTAACCCAATCGATGATATCGATGTGCTGCGCAACACCTGGAGCACTTGGCTCGATCCGACGCAGAACCCGCCCGAGAAACGGCCCTACGGCTCCAAAGCTTTAATTAATGCCTGCAAAGAGCATCGTTACCTGCCGGTCTTTTCAAAACGGACGGCGCTGCGGCGAGAGATGTACGACAAAGTGGCGGCCGAGTGGAAAAAGCTCGGACTACCTGGACAAGTACCCTCGGTGCGCGCTTTCGAGGAAGAGAGAAAAGTCGTTTACCACGAAGTCGGCGGCTTCGAGCCGGGCAAACAACCGGGCGAAAACAAAAAGTAAATTTCTTGTCTACGCCGGTCAAACCGAACCGTCGATGGATCCTTCCGCGGCTTTACCTGCGGCGTGCTAAAGAATCAAACTCGACTGAAAGAACAAGACCCCAGTAGGCTGGTTTCCCAGCTCACTGGGGTCTTTCGCGGATGGCTGCGCAAGAATGGAAGAATGGCTGACAAGGCGTCAGCTAATAGCTTCTTCACCACGCTCGTTGGTACGGATACGGATGACTTCTTCAACCGAAGAGACGAATATTTTTCCATCGCCGATCTTTCCTGTCTGCGCCGACTCCAAAATCGCCTCGACGATCTTGGGAACCATATCGTCAGGAGCAAGTATTTCGATCTTCACTTTCGGCAAGAAATCGACCGTGTATTCGGCGCCGCGGTAGAGCTCCGTGTGACCCTTTTGCCGTCCGAAACCTTTTACTTCGGTGATGGTCATTCCGGTAATGCCCGCGGAAGTGAGCCTTTGCTTCACCTCGTCAAGCTTAAACGGTTTAATGATTGCTTCGATCTTTTTCATAATGGTCCCCTTTTGAACAGTGTGGGGCGTGGCCGCTCCGCCGCGGAGCGGCCACTGGCAGCTAACATTAGATATCGAAATACAGAGCGAATTCCCAGGGGTGGGGCCTGAGGCGAATGGCATCGACTTCATGCTTTCTCTTGTACTCCAACCAGGTCGTGATCACGTCCTTGGTAAACACATCCCCCTTGAGCAGGAAGTCATGGTCTTTCTCCAGAGCGTCGAGTGCCTGGTCCAGTGACCCCGGCATCGACTTTACCTTGGCCGCCTCTTCTGGCTCTAGTTCGTATAGGTTTTTGTCGATCGGCTTGGGCGGCTCGGTCTTATTTCTGATGCCGTCGATTCCCGCCATCAGCATGGCCGGAAAGGCAAAGTAGGGGTTACAGCTCGGATCGGGAGTCCTAAACTCTAACCGCTTGGCTTTCTCGCTGGTGGAGTACATCGGGATTCTGACGCAGGCGCTGCGGTTTCTGGCGGAGTAGACTAGGTTAATCGGCGCTTCGTAGCCTGGGACCAGCCTACGGTAAGAATTGGTCGTGGGGGCGATAAAGCCGCACAGCGCATGGGCGTGCTTGATCAAGCCGCCGATGTAGTATCTGGCCGTGTCGCTGATTAGGCCGTAACCTTTCTTGTCGTAGAACAGATTCTTCCCGCCTTTCCACAGACTCTGGTGGCAGTGCATGCCGGAGCCGTTGTCTTGAAACAAAGGTTTAGGCATGACGGTGACGACCTTGCCTCTTTTCCTGGCGGTGTTCTTGACCACGTACTTATAGAGCAAGACCTTGTCGGCCATATTGGTCATGGTGTCAAAGCGCATGTCGATCTCGGTCTGGCCGGCGGTGGCGACCTCGTGGTGGTGCACTTCGACGGTGATGCCGCATTTCTGTAGGTTGAGTACCATCTCGGATCTGAGATCCTGGTACTGGTCGCTGGGGGAGACGGGAAAATAGCCTTCTTTGTATCTGATCTTGTTGCCTAAATTGGGGCCTTCTTTGCCCGAGTTCCAAAACCCTTCTTCGGAGTCGATGTGGTAGTAGCCTTCGTGGTGGTTCTGGTCGAAGCGAATACTGTCAAAGATAAAAAACTCGATCTCGGGTCCCCAGTAGCTGACATCGGCGAGGCCGCTGGACTTTAAATACTTCTCGGCTTTCTGGGTGACGTACCTCGGATCTCTACTGTAGGGCTCGCGGGTGATGGCGTCGAGGACATTACAGATAAAGCTGATCGTGGGGTGCTCGGTGAACGGGTCCATCATGGCGGTGTCGGGGTCGGGAAGCAGGATCATGTCGGACTCATTGATGCTCTGAAATCCCCGGATGCTCGATCCGTCAAAACCCAGTCCTTGTTCGAATACGTCGGCTGATAATTCCGTTGCCGGGATAGAAAAGTGCTGCCACAATCCCGGTACGTCGATAAACTTCAAATCCACGATCTCTGCTTTGTTCTTCTTCGCCATCTCTAAGGCGTCTTTGACTGACATCGATTACTCCTCTCTGCGGGTTAAAGAATTTTTGAATCGAGAGTTTGTTATCACATTCTAAATTGCCGGGCCACCCCCACCCCCTATTCGTACGCCCGCTCATTGTGCTGGCTCAAATCCAAACCCATCCTTTCTTCGTCATCGGCTACCCTGAGCCCCATCACCGCCTTGACGATCGAAAGCAGAATGTATGTTCCGACAAACGCCAAAGCCAAGGTCGCAACGACCGCGACAAACTGAATCCAAAGCTGCCCTGGATTACCATAAAACAGGCCGTCATTGCCGGCCGCGTTGATCGCCTTGGAAGCGAACAATCCGGTTGCCAGCGCTCCCCAGGTTCCACCCACGCCATGCACGCCGACAACATCCAGAGAATCATCGTAGCCGAGCTTGGGCTTCAAACTGCAAGCGATGGAGCAGAAAACACCTCCGCCGATGCCGATTAAAATAGCGGCCATGGGTCCGACAAAGCCGGCGCCGGGAGTGATCGCCACGAGCCCCGCCACCGCGCCGCTCGCGGCGCCTAACACCGTGGGCTTATCTCTAAGTATCCAGTCCATGGCCAACCAAGAAAGGGCGGCCGCTGCGGCGGCGAGATGCGTGGCAACGAACGCGGATGTCGCCAGGCCGTCGGCTGCCAGCGCGCTACCGGCGTTAAAACCGAACCAGCCCACCCATAATAATCCGGCGCCGATGACACTAAACGGCAGGTTGTGCGGCGGCATCGCCTCTTGGCCGTAGCCGATGCGCTTGCCGAACATAAAAGCCGCAACCAGTGCCGATGCGCCGGAGCTGATGTGAACGACGGTGCCGCCGGCAAAATCCAAAGCGCCCATTTCTCGCATCCAGCCTTTGACACCCCAGACCCAATGGGCGAGCGGATCGTAGATAAACGTCGCCCAAAGCAGGATGAATACCAGGAATGAACTAAACTTCACGCGCTCGGCAAAGGCACCGGTTATCAGTGCCGGCGTAATCACTGCGAACATCATTTGAAAGACCATAAACGCTGCGTGCGGAACCGTGGCCGCGTAGTCCGTGTTGGGTTCGGCGCCCACGCCTTTGAGACCAAGCCAACTCAGGTCGCCGATGAACCCGCCGACATCGACACCAAACGCCAGCGTGTAACCCCACAATGCCCATTGAACGCTAATGGCAGCCACGATGATGAAACTGTGCATGATGGTGCCGAGCACGTTCTTGCGGCGCACCAAGCCGCCATAAAAAAGGAACAGACCGGGAATCGTCATCATCAAAACTAGCGCCGCACAGGTTAGAATCCAGGCGGTATCACCTTTGTCGATTTTTGCAGCAGCGGGTGCAGGAAGTGGAACCGGTGCCGCGGATTCGGCCGGCGCCGCGACGGCTTGCGCAGGTTGTGCCGTGTCTTGTGCGGACGACATCGTCGGAGCCGAAAATCCCAGTAAGGCCACCCAAATGAGCAAGAACACCGGCCAACTATTACGCTGTGTAATCACGACCAATCTCCTTATCTTTGCGTCTTTAGTGAGCAATAGTGTGAAAGAAAGACTAGTTCTGGGACAATTGAGCAACGTATATGCCACGTGTCTGGGCGAAAATATCCATGTAAATAATTCAGCACTTATGGATTTCTACGGCTTCGGAAAGAGGAGGCTGATGCCTAGAATTTATGCAACCGCATAAATCTTAAGCAACAAGACTTGAGAAGAAAACTGGCTGCAGTGATATGTGCCGCAGCGTCCTTGTTGTAAGCGACGTCGGACGCTACCGGCCAGGCAGAAAAAGTTTACGGAACGCTTACGATCTCCGGCGGTAGTGCAAAATGAATATTCTCCTCGACAAAGCCGATGTGGCTAATCTCGGCACCCCTTCGCTCAAAATATTCCGCCGCCGCGAGTACCAAGCGTTCTGGCACCGACGCGCCGGAAGTAATGCCGACACGTTTCACACCTTGGAGCCAGCGCGGATCGATGGCGTGATGATCGTCTATCAAATAAGCATTCTTGCCTTCCGACCTGGCAACTTTGCAAAGTTGGTTCGAATTCTCACTGTTACGTGAACCGATGACGAGCACCAGATCGACCTCCTTGCTGAGCTGCTTTACCGCGTCCTGGCGGTTTTGCGTCGCGTAGCAAATATCCTCTTTGGCCGCCGTGACGAGCTTGGGAAATCGCTCTTTCAGGATATCGATAATCTCACGCGTGTCGTCGACGCTAAGGGTGGTTTGGGTCAGCGCGACAATTTTCGCCGAGTTCGGTACGTCAACGCTGCGGGCTTCATCGGCATTGCCGACGATCCGAATACGTTCCGGTGCTTCGCCGCTCGTGCCGACGATTTCATCGTGCTTCTCATGGCCGACGAGAATGATCCAATAGCCTTGTGCGGCGAATTTACGCACCTCGCGATGAACTTTTTCGACCAAAGGGCAGGTCGCATCGATGATCATCTGCAAGTTCTTTTTCTTCGCCTGCTGCCATACAGCCGGAGCGACACCGTGAGCGCTGAAAACCAACTTTGCGCCCGCGGGCACTTCCTCGATGGATTGGACAAAGCGCACGCCGCGCTGGAAAAAATCGCCGACCACATGCTGGTTATGGACGATCTCGTGAAACACGTAGAGCGGCGCGCCGTGACGCGCCAGCGCACGCTCTACGGTTTCAATTGCCATCTCAACCCCGGCACAAAAGCCGCGAGGTTTTGCCAATATGATCTTTTCAACGGGCATGGTTACAAAAGAAGTCTGGAGGAATCAAAGAAATGTGTCAACCAGCAGCCCGGCGTGCGTGACGAAACCATCATGAGCCAATACTTACCCGGCGCAACGATCGAGCAGCCCGAGAATTTTCTCAGCCGCCACCGCCGCACCGTTTAGCCGAACCGGTGGCCAGTTCGGCTCTTTATCTAAGAGCCGCGTTAAGTATGGCCGAATTTTGCCCGAGAGTAAGTCGGCTTGCGGGATGAACTCGGCCGTAGCGAGGTCGCTCAGAGCTTGAACCAAACAGGGATACTCAGGAAACTCGCCGCGCTCGGTGTACAGCAGCGGCAGCTTGTGCGCCAGTACATCGGCGACAATCCCATAACCTGGCTTGGTGATCACCGCGTCGACGGCGCGCAGCAAATCGTCGTAGCGGCGCTGGGCGGCCGGTAGAATACGCAGATTGTCGAGGGCGACTTCGACAGGTCCGGTGGTAACAAAGAAAATTTCCGACAGTTCATTCAGCCGTTGCCAGGGTAAATTATCGAATCCGAGCCCGCCGAAACTTAACAGCACGATGGTGCCGCTTGGCGGCAAGCCGAAGGCCTCGCGCGCTTGCCGGCGAGTTAGAGGGGAAAGGCGGCTGATCCAAGGGATCGCTTCGCGCCGCGCAAACATGCTCATATCGCAAGGATAGGGGAGAGTCAGAGCGACCGTCGCCTTAGTATAAAATCCCGTCATTTCTCCAATCGGAGCGGTGAGCCCCGGATGTTCAGTCGCATAGGCCCGGTAAATCACATCCCAGGTAAAATTTGTCACCGCAACCGATGGGATATTTGCGCGCGCAGCGATCTCGAAACAAACCGGTGGAATATCGCCGACGATCAAATCGATTTGCTGGTCTTTGATGAACTCGATTTCTTGTTCAATCAGAGTAGGTAGGCGGCGGTGCAGTTCCCGGCAACCGTTCAACGTTCTCTCTAGGTCCATGTCCAAACTATTGGGCTGAACGATGCCGATGTCTAACGTCTGATTGGTATAAAAAACCGGGCGTTCGGGATTGTGAAACAACCACTCCGGCGCGGTCGTGCGAACATGCACACGCACATCGCGGGCTGCGTTGTGCAGGGCACGAATGACCTGATTCGACCGCACTGCATGGCCGTAACCATGGCCGGTAATGTAGTAAAGAATTGATCTCAAGGCGGTTTTGGATATATGAAGCTAGGAGACTCAAGCTATTTAGCCGGCACGGAAATGTCAACAATCGGTAGCTTATCGGCGGAATGTGACAGGGAGGTAATGCTATGACGGGCACAATTAAGAAAATCATGCGGCAAAAGGGCTTCGGCTTTATCACCCCGGACGACGGCAGCGAAGACGTATTCTTCCACCGCGGCAGCCTCGCGCCTCGTAATCAGATCGAAGATCTAAACGAAGGAGACTCCGTGCAATTTCAGGTTAGAAAAGGGGAGAAAGGCCCTGTGGCACTGGATCTAAAAATTCGCTGAACAGCTAGCAATTTTCAGCCGCCGCTTGCTCTTTGCTCCATTTGTCAACAGCACTGCAATTGTCTCGAATTTCTGAGTCTTGATGCGCCACCGACACCGGGGCACGACACATCCAACCGTGTTGTGCTGCATCAGTATCGACACCCGTTAGTTTGTGTTAGCGTGAATTGAATCTCGGAGAAGGCGAAAATTCCATGGAAGCCAAGCATACCAATCGCTTGAGTCGCGAAACCAGTCCCTATTTACTTCAGCACGCCCACAATCCGGTTGACTGGTATCCGTGGGGCGAAGAAGCATTCGAGAAGGCCAAGAGCGAGAATAAACCGATTTTGCTCAGTATCGGCTATTCGGCTTGCCACTGGTGTCATGTGATGGAGCATGAGTCATTTGAGAATGAAAAAATCGCCGCGCTCATGAACGATCTCTTCGTGAATATCAAGGTCGATCGTGAAGAGCGCCCCGATTTGGACGAGATTTACATGAACGCGGTGCAAATGCTGACCGGTCGTGGCGGTTGGCCGATGACTATGTTTCTCACTCCTGACCGCAAACCCTTCTATGGCGGTACTTACTTCCCGCCGGAAGACCGGCAGGGAATGCCCGGATTTCAGCGGATACTCTTGGGCGTCTCCCAAGCCTTTCGCGAGCGACCCGAGGACGTCGAGAAAAGCGTGTCGCAAATCCTGGCCGCTTTGCAGCGCATGTCAGAATCGCAGGAAACGACCAAGAATTTCTCATCTTCGGTCATTTCGGATGGCGCCGAGAAGGTTGCGCGCTCGTACGATCCGGACAATGGCGGCTTGGGCCAAGCGCCGAAATTTCCCAATGCCGGCGTCTATGAGCTTTTTCTACGCCACTATTCCCGTTCCAAGAACGAGCGATTTCTCGAAATGGTCGTTCACACGCTTACCAAAATGGCCTACGGCGGAATTTACGACCATTTGGGTGGCGGTTTTCATCGCTACTCCGTGGATGCCAAATGGCTGGTGCCGCACTTCGAGAAGATGCTTTACGATAACGCCCAGCTCGTGCGCATTTGCGCTCATGCTTACACGATCACCCGGGAGCCGCGTTTCAAGTCGGTCGTGGAGGAAACCGTCGCTTATCTGCTCCGTGAGATGCTTCAGCCGGAAGGCGGGTTTTATTCTACTCAAGACGCGGACAGCGAAGGCGAGGAAGGAAAATTTTTCGTTTGGACTACGGATGAAATAAACCGAATTCTCGGCGAAGAGGACCGGGCAATTTTCTGCCGCATGTATGATGCCGGCGAGCCGGGCAATTTCGAAGGCAAAAGCATCCTCCATCCGATCCTTAGCGTCACTCAAGCCAGCAAGTTCTTTCGCAAAGAGCCTGGTGAAATCGAGACGCTCGTTGCCAGAGCCAGGGAGAAACTCTTCGTTGAAAGAGAAAAACGTATTAAACCGTTTCGCGATGAGAAAATTATCACTGCATGGAACGGCCTGATGCTTTCAGGACTCGCTGAAGCGATCAAAATCTCCGCTTCTCCTAGCGCTACACAGGCGGCAAGGAAAACCGTTGAGTTCATTTTTGAGAATATGATCCAAGATGGTTTTCTGTTGCACACTTACAAAGACGGGCAAGCAAAGCTGCTCGGTTACCTCGATGACTACGCATTTCTGGCGGTCGGACTGCTGGATCTTTATGAGGCGGTTTTCGACCGCAGCTATCTAGATCGGGCGACCCAACTCGCTGACATCATGCTGAGGGAGTTTTGGGATGAGCGCAATGGCGGCTTTTTTTTCACAGGAAAATCGCATGAGCAACTGATCAGTCGCGCAAAGCCGATCGTCGATGCATCGATCCCTTCGGGAAATGCCATGGCGACTCAACTATTACTGCGACTCAATCACCTCGCCGGCAATGAGCAGTACCGTGCCTCGGCCGAGAAAGTTTTGCGCTCCTATTACGCCTCCATGGAAAGCCAGCCCTTTGGCTTTGCCCACATGCTTTGCGCCTTGGATTTTTACCTGCAAGGAGCCAAAGAGATTGTGATCGTAGGCAATCCGTCAGAGGCCGGCGTCACGGAATTAATCGCACAGGTAAATGCAACTTATCTGCCCAACAAAGTGATTCAATTGGCGCCACCCGGCACTGCGCTGGCGGCCATATCACCGCTCTTGCAGGGAAAAACCCAAGTAGACGGAAAGCCAACAGTGTACGTTTGCCAAAACTTCACCTGCTCGTCGCCGGTCACGAGCGCGAACGAGTTGCAAGTTTTGCTGGAAAATTAGGATTTCCCTAGCGCGACCACGGCGGTCAGTACATGCGCCAATGCCGACGGCTCGACGGCTAGGAATTCGCAGCGCTCTTCGTGATGATTTGAATGATGCGCTCAAGATCCGCCAGAGTGTAATACTCGATCTCTATCTTTCCTTTTGTCGATCGAGCTTTCGGAAGTAAGCGCACGCGCGTACCCAGGGCGCGCTGTAGATTTTCGACGATCGACTTCAAATCCGGATCGATCAACGCCACCCGACGGCGTTTTCGCCCCATGATCAGAATGCGGACCATCTTCTCGGTCTCACGAGTGGAGAGTCCTTTGGCGATAACGTCACGACAGGCGGAAACAATCAGCGCTTCAGTGTGCAGCCCGAGCAGCGCCCGTGCCTGACCCGCGGGTAGATTCCCCGCGGAAATTTCCTGTTGCACTTCGGCGGGAAGCGCGAGCAGACGAAGCGAATTAGCGATGGCCGGCCGGCTCTTGCCGACCTTTTCGGCCGTTTCTTCCTGGCTCCAGTGAAACTCTTCCTGCAATCGCCGATAACCGCTGGCTTCTTCGATCGGGTTTAAATCCTCGCGCTGGAGATTTTCCACCAACGCCAGCTGCAACGCCTCATGGTCGCTGGCGTCGCGCACGACCACCGGCACTCGGATGAGTCGCGCTTTCATGGCGGCGCGCCAGCGCCGTTCACCGGCGATCAACTCAAAGCCGTCGCCCTTGGGTCGGACGACCAGCGGTTGAATGATGCCCTGATTGCGAATCGACGCCGCGAGTTCTTCGATCTTCGCTTCGTCGAAGGTGCGCCGCGGCTGAAACGGACTCGGCGTTATTCGATCAACAGCGACTTCGAGCGTCGAGTGTTGGTCGCGACTCTCGAGATTGGCTTCCGGCGCGCTCGGAATGAGCGCGCTAAGTCCTCTACCCAAGCCCTTTTTCGGCGTCGACACTGTGTTCTCCACGGCGAATCAACTCCTTCGCTAGATCTCGGTAGTCTTGCGCCCCTGTCGAAGTCGCGTCATACAAGCAAATCGGCTTGCCGTAACTCGGGCTCTCGCTCAGGCGCACGTTGCGTCGAATAATGGTTTGAAAAAGCTTGTCGGGAAAATGCGCGCGAATATCCTCGACAACTTGATGCGAGATACGATTGCGGCTGTCGAACATCGTGATCACGATCCCTTCCAGTCGCAGCGCGGAATTTACGCCTTGCTGCACCAAGCGCAACGTTTCAAGGATGGCGCTGAGACCTTCCAGCGCGTAATACTCGCTCTGTATCGGAATGAGCAGCGAGTCCGCGGCGACTAGCGCGTTGAGCGTCAGCAGCCCCAATGACGGCGGGCAGTCCAGCAACACATAGTCATAGTGCTCGCCGACACCGCCAAGAGCATCCTTAAGGCGATACTCCCGTCGGTCAGCTCCGACTAGCTCGATCTCGATGCCAACGAGATCCTTGGTAGCTGGGATGAGGAACAACTGAGGCAACTCAGTCTGACGCAGCACTTCACCAAGGAAGCGGGTTCCGTCCAACACCTGGTACAGGCTGTCAGTCAATCGTCCGCGGTCAATTCCCAGCCCAGTCGTCGTATTCCCCTGAGGGTCGAGATCGACGAGCAGGATGCGCTTGGATTCGAGGGCCAGCGACGCCGCGAGATTGATCGCAGTCGTAGTCTTGCCGACGCCGCCTTTCTGATTGGCGATTACGATCGTTTGATGCAAAAAATCCTGATAAATCAAATAGTTATGATGATACGCGCCCGAATAATTTAAATATCACAGATACAACGGAATTGGAAGCAAAATAAATCGTTTCACGTGAAACTTTGTAGCGTTTAGCGGCAACCGAGATCGTAAGTCGCCGCCAGGATGCTCTTGAGAGGCGCATCCGGGGAGATCGGAGCAAGCCTGCAGGGCTGGGGATAACCGGATGAGCAGACGATGAAACTAGGCGCTCTTGGTCCTTATGTAAAAAGACAACAGTGAGATTGCCGCGGGTGTAATGCCTGGAATCCGCGCAGCTTGGCCGAGCGATCGAGGCCTGATTCTGGTTAGCTTTTCACAAACCTCGCGGGATAAGCCGCTGATGCGGAAATAGTCGGTGTTTTCTGGTAAGCGTGCATATTCCATTTTCTGAAAGCGTTCGACAATTTCCTGCTGCCGAGTCACGTACCCCTGGTATTTAATCTTGATTTCAACCTGAGCATCGATATCAGATCGATGACTCGGAATGTCGGGCCACAACACTCTCAGCTGAGCCATGGAGATTTCCGGACGGCGAAGAATTTGCGCCAGAGCGGCATGATTGCGCAGCGGCGCAGAATTAAAAGACTCGAGAAGTGAATTAGTTTGAGCGCTCGGCACACCTTGCGTCTGCTCCAAGAACATAGCTAGTTCAGCTACCGCTTGTTTCTTCGCATCAACTCTATGGAAAGCGCCACTGCCAGCCAGTCCGATTTTATGGCCGATCCCCGTCAAACGCAGGTCCGCGTTATCCTCGCGGAGCAAAAGGCGATATTCGGCCCGGGACGTGAACATACGATAAGGCTCATCGTCCGTTCCCTTGGTGACAAGATCGTCGATCAAGACGCCGATGTATGCCTGTTCGCGCGATAAAACCAGCGGTTCCTCGCCGCGCAAACTAAGAACCGCGTTGATACCCGCCATAAGTCCTTGAGCAGCAGCTTCTTCATATCCCGTAGTGCCGTTTATTTGGCCGGCGTGATAAAGACCGCGCACGAGCTTTGTCTCCAATGTCGGATAGAGCTGAGTCGGCTCAAAATAATCGTACTCGATGGCGTAGCCAGGCCGCATGATATCTGCTGCTTCCAGACCTTCGATGGAGCGCACCATACTCATTTGAACGTCCAGAGGAAGACTCGTCGATAGCCCGTTCGGGTAGATTTCAACCGTATCCAGCCCTTCAGGCTCGAGAAAAATCTGATGCCGTTCCTTGTCGGCGAAGCGATGGATTTTATCTTCAATCGATGGACAGTAGCGCGGTCCCCGGCTTTTGATTATCCCGGAATACATGGGTGACCGGTGAATAGCCGCGCGGATTATGTCGTGCGTCTTCTGGTTGGTATATGTAATATGGCAGGGAATCTGGCGCTGAGTGATCGAATTGCTCGAAAACGAAAATGGAATAGGACTCTCGTCACCATGCTGTACCGCCAAACCGGCAAAATTGATGGTCCTGGCATCCAACCGAGGACATGTTCCGGTCTTAAGCCTGCCAACCTTGAATCCCGACCGAACCAAGGATTCGCTGAGACCATGAACTGCAAAATCTCCGGCGCGGCCAGCGGAATAGTTTCGGTCTCCGATATGGACAAGCCCCTTAAGGAACGTGCCGGTCGTCAAAATCACCTTGCGACCGAGAAATTTTTCGCCGATCTGAGTTTCGACGCCCTTCACCTCACCATGCTCGATCAGGAGAGCTTCGGCGCTCCCCTGCCGAAGAGTGAGACCACGAGTCGTCTCCAAAACCCGTTTCATCCGCTGGCGATACAAAGCCTTGTCCGCTTGAGCGCGTGACGCGCGCACCGCAGGCCCCTTCCTGGTATTAAGAACTCGGAACTGAATTCCTGTCTCGTCAATCGCTCGGCCCATTTCTCCACCGAGCGCATCGATCTCTTTGACGAGGTGTCCCTTGCCAATTCCTCCAATCGCTGGATTACAGGACATCTGACCAATATGGTCTAGATTTAAGGTCAGCATCAATGTCGAACAGCCCATTCGCGCCGACGCGAGGCAGGCCTCTATACCGGCGTGGCCAGCACCGACAACAATTACATCGAAAACGTGGTCTTCTCTAATAGCCATGGTTTCACGTGAAACAAACGTTGGTTATGCTGAAATAGCACCTATATTCAAAAATTGTCTTAGTCTCCAATAAACTATTTTCCAATACAAAAATTAGTAAATATACGTTCTAAAATATTATCGTTTTGGATCGCTCCGATAATCTCTTCGAGGACGGAGCGCGCCTCATTCAGGTCCATCGCCACGAACTCTGGAGCGTAACTCTCGCCCAGTGAAGTCGCTGCCCGCGCCAACGAAGCCTCGCTTCGCTGTAAAGCGCTTCGATGCCGCAGGTTGGTAATCACGACAGGGGCATCGACCTCCGAGCCAATGAGCAGATCTCTCAGTGATTTCTTTAACTCGGGAATTCCCTCACCGGTTCTCGCAGACACTGATCGAATTTCACTCCCGCCCGCCAACCGCGGAAGTTCATCAGCCGCAAGCTTCCGGGGTAAATCGGATTTATTGACGACGATCAAAATTCTTCTCTGCCCGATATCGACAAATAGCGCTTGGTCTTCGCGTGTAAGCTCTTGCGATCCGTCGATCACGACGAGCGCCGCATCGGACTTCGCCACATACTGGCGGCTAAGGTCGACCCCCATACGTTCGATCTGATCGTCGCTCTCGCGGATACCGGCCGTATCCCACAGCACTAGGGGCAAACCATCGAGACTGATCGACTCCTCAATCACGTCGCGAGTTGTACCGGCCACGGGAGTCACGATCACGCGGTCTTCGCCGAGCAAGGCATTCAGCAGACTTGATTTGCCGACGTTGGGTCGACCGCAGATACATACCGTAGCACCGTCGCGAAACAACTTTCCCCAGTCATAAGTCCCTGAAATATCGTTTATCTTTTTCGCTAGGCTTTGGATCTTGCCGATCAGTTCCTGGCGCCGTAGGAGCTCGATTTCCTCTTCCGGAAAGTCGATGGCCGCCTCCACTTGAACCACGATATCGAATAGCTCTTCGCGCAGTTCCACCACCCAGTGGGACAGAGCGCCGCCCACTTGATCGAGCGCGAGCCCCGCACTCTTAGCGGTTCTCGCTCGAATCAGGTCAAGGACTCCTTCGGCTTGAGTCAGATCGAGACGACCGTTGAGAAATGCGCGCCTGGTAAATTCTCCAGGCTCGGCTTGCCGAGCGCCTTGCCTGAGAACTAGTCCCAAGATCTGCCTAACTAGAAATGCTCCACCATGACAATGAAGCTCGACCACATCCTCGCCGGTATAGCTGCGCGGCTCGCGCATAATAGTGAGCAACCCTTCGTCGAGAGCGTGATCGTTTTGCGGATCGCGGATTGCGCCGTGATACAGAGTATGAGACTTCAGCCGGCCGTTTTTACCGAGGGGCCGAACAAAGATTCGCGCAGCAATCGATTCGGCGTCAATGCCGCTGATTCGAATGATCGCCACGCCACCTTCGCCCGGCGGCGTCGCGATCGCGGCTATGGTATCTTGTGCGTACATGGGAGAGCCGAATCATATTAACAACTCCAATGAGTCAGGCAAAGTCGCGGGCGCGGGCCGGCGATGCGGCGCACAGAGAGAAACAAACCTTTGCGGTTCAGTGCCTCGACAAAATAGCGCTATGCCGCCGCAAACCGTCGGCCACAAACTCGCCAAGAAAATTGACCCGCAGTGAACGCCAACCGGAAGGATTGCCGGACCGTTTAGCCAACCACTAAGGTCTTCTGCCGTACCGCGAGGTCCTCAGCGCCCGCGAACGCGAAGCGTTGCAGCGCTTCGGGATCCAACTCAACTCCCAGGCCTGGTTTTTCCGAAGGAATCAAGCAGCCGTTTTGCATTCTGAATGGTTCGCGCAACAATTCCTCGCGCAATGGGTTGTACGTGTAGTCGAGTTCCATGACGATGCAATCTTTAAGCGCCGCGGAAAGATGAACGCTCGCGGCCAGGGCTACGCCGTCGCCCCAAGTGTGAAACGAAACCGGAACCTGGTGCCGTGCCGCCAGCGCCGTAATCTTCTTGATCTCAGTGATACCGCCGGCGCGCGCGACATCCGGTTGGATGAAGTCGACGGCGCCTCTGACAATGAAATTCTCGAAGGCGTAGTACGTGTGGAGATTCTCGCCGACCGCGATCGGCACTTTGCCCTTCTCGCGCAGCTTCGCGTGCCCTCCGATATCTTCGACAAACAACGGTTCTTCGAGCCAGTAGGCGCCGCACTCGGCAAACGCATCAGAAGCTTTGAGCGCCACGTCGACACTGTAACCCTGGTTCGCGTCGGTCATGATGACAAATTCTTTTCCCAATTCCTCCCGCACCGCGCGCACGATGCGAATATCTTGATCGAGGTCGAAGCCGACTTTGATCTTAACCCCGTGAAAGCCCTGCTCGGCAAATCCGCGCGCGCGCATCGCTACCTTCGACGGCTCTTCGGGATAAAGCGCCGTTGCGTAGACGGGAATTTTATCCCGGCATTTGCCGCCCAACAGCTCATATACGGGTACACCGCGGACTTTGCCGACGATGTCCCACAGCGCAACGTCGATGCCGCTCAGGGCAACGACACCGATGCCGCGCGTGCCGAATTCTTTATGGCCGCCCCGGACGTAGGCCTTGTCCCAGATCCCGTCGATGTCGGTCGGGTCCATGCCGTTAAGCAATGGCTTCAACACCTTGTCGACGATCACCTCGATCAACTCGCCGTTTCCGGAACAGGAGCCGATCCCGCTAACGCCCTCATCGGTTTCTACTTGCACCAGCGTCGTCGAACGCGTGTTTCTCACACCCGAGCGGCTAAAGATCTGGCCTTCGCCGGGAATCGTCGCGCGCAGGCGGATCGTTTTGACGCCGGTGATCTTCATCGGGCGCTTATTTCATTTCCCAGAATTGTCCATCGACGACTTGTCCGTCCACGACTACAAAGTCAACTTCCTCTTCGGTGCGCTGATTGCCTTCCTTATCGACGCGCAGAACTTTCGGCTTATTGCCCTTCTTGGCGCTGACGCGGAACAAAGCCAGCGGCGTTTCGCCGGTGCTCTGAAAATAATAATAGTGGTTCTCCGGCAGCATGATGCCTTCGCCTCTGTTCAGCACCGTCGGCTGATGGTCTTTGTTGTAGAAGGTCGCCTGCCCGTCCATCACCACGAAGGTATGATCTTCGCCCGGATGCGTGTGCAATTTATTTTTCCGCCCAGGGATGTAGTAGTTGAGCCCAATCGTCATATGGTCCGTTTTTGCCAGAGGAATATGACTGCGCCCGCCGCTGATATGCGGCGTTTTCAATTTGAACGTTGAAGCTTCCATGGCTTTATCCTCCTTGTGTTATATGCGGTTCGGTATATCTCAGACGTCAAACCTTGAAAAGGGGTTAAACGCTGGTCTATTTTATTCTGACCGAATGTCTTGAACTGCTTAAACGTTTGAACGATTTGAACCGCCATAACCGGCGCAAGCCAAGGAGAAAAAATGGCCAACATCGGACTCGCCTGGGTCACCCCGTCGCCTTTGACTAAACCGGAGAACGTTGTCGACTTCGCCAAGAAGTGCGAGGCCATGGGCTGCCACTCCATGTGGACCATCGACCGCATCGCCTACGATAATCTCGAACCGCTGACCCTGTTGGCCGCCGCGGCCGGCGCCACGCAGAAAATCCGCCTTGGGACTTCCGTGCTCCTCGGCAATCTGCGTCATCCCAGCCATCTCGCCAAGATCGTCGCCACGTTGGATTTCATCTCCAACGGCCGCCTGACCCTCGGCCTCGGTTTCGGTAGCCGCGAAAGCGACTACAAGGCCGTGGAGATAGCCTTTGAGCACCGCGGCAGCCGGGCGGTCGAGCAGGTGCAGCTTATGGAGCGCCTATGGACCGAAGATAACGTCACGCATAAAGGCAAGTTCTTCAACGTGGAAAACTTGACCATCGGCCCTCGTCCCGTGCAAAAGCCCTATCCGCCCATCTGGACCGGCGGCAGCGCTGAAACCGCGCTCAAACGCGCCGGCGCCTGGGCCGACGGCTTTATCTGCGGCAGCTCGGCGATCCCGGACTTTCCAGCGACTTGGGAGAAAGTCAGCGGCTACGCCAAGGCCGCCGGCAGAAACCCCGATAAAATCACCAAAGCCGGCCTCACGTTCATGGCCATCAACGACGACCAAGCGAAAGCCGTCAAGACCGTCGAGGACTACGTCATGCGCTACTACGGCCGCCTGCGCGCCGACGTGGCGAACACTTCGTTGGTCGGTTCACCGGCCGCCATAGCTGATCGCATCGAAGCTTTCTTATCGCGCGGACTCGATACTCTGATTATCGGCGTGGCCGATCCGGATCCAAGACAGTTGGATCTCTTTGGCGAGAAGGTCCTGCCGAAAGTCAAGTAACGATCGCTGCTGGCCCAACAAGACAATTTTGAGCCCGAAGAAGACTCGCTCAGGTGGAAATCGCATTAGCCCCGGTTGTTGAATATCGCTTGGCCATAAGGACGCGAGGTATAGAGCCCACCATTCATTGGCCGGGTTTCAAGAAGTGGGACAGCTTCGCTGTTATGAGCTGTTCGCCAGACCGCGACATCCCGATCATAGCGAAAGATTTTTTTAAGTTCGGGAGCCGCCACTGGCCTCCCATTTATGCAGAACATCAAGATACAAGACTTGATCCGGCTCCCGTCACCGCCTATGTCGGCACCGAAGGCAACGAACTCGCCGGCCGCATGGCCATGCTCGGTGTGCAGAGCAACGAAAAAAAACTACGTCTGTATCAGGAAAAAATAGATATTCCGACGCTGCTTAAGATGCGGCCGGGTTGATCGTTAGACTGGTATTGGCGGCGCGTGGAACCGAGCGCAGCGATGGAACCCTTCGATAGACTCAGGGCAGGCTTGAGGAACGATTGGAACCGCTGGACTCATAAACGGCTTGAACGGAGCGAAGCGGTTAAACGTTTTGAACGACTCGAACATTCGGCTGAAATCCTTAGATTTTACCCTCCACCCGATCCAAGCGGTTCACCACCCTTCGCTTGCACCTTGGCCCCCCCTGGGTTATTTCAATCTAGTATGTCTGTGAGCGATTTTTCAGAAATCCGTGACAGCTAGCTTGAGCAATTTTCATACTCCAAAGGAGTCAAAACGATGGCCATTATTGAACGAACCTATGGTAAAGAGACCAACGCCGTTATCAATGAATTGTTGATTTCCTCGGACTCGCACGTCATCGAGCCCGCGGGTCTTTGGCAGAAACAA
>JBOHVN010000160.1:0-9737 GCA_050735675.1 Binatia bacterium
ATTACGAGACGCTCAAGACCAAATGGGAGAATGTTTATGCCATTGGCGATTGCGCCGATTTGCCGGCATCTAAATCTGGCGGTGTAGCGCATCAGGAAGCCGACCTTGTTGCCCATAATCTCACCGCTGAAATCACCGGAAAAGGGCGGCCAGTCGATCTCTGGCTGCACACTATATGACTGCTCGCGTTCGGCGCTGGACGCGCCGCCGCAAACCGAACGATTTATCCTGCCGGCTGGCCGCCATTCGGCGCGACCGAGGCCCGAACCTGGGGCCCGTCTAAATTAATCTACTGGGCAAAGATCGGCTTCGAAAAGTGGTGGCTGTGGCGCTACTTCTAGAATCTACAACGAAACTCAACAGATCCCAACGAAACCGTGCGACCGATCCTATTGAGAAGGGTGGAAAGTCTCAAGTCTAAAATGCGCGGGAGCCCGGAGTTAGAGTTCCACAAAAGTTTACATAATATATCTTATCAGACGTTAACTATACGGCTTAAAAGTTTACTTGGACGCCGGTGCCGCAGTCCCTCTGGCTTCAAGCTCGGCAACTTTCATGGCCAACGGCGAGCCGGGGTTCTCTTTGAGATATTCTTTATAAGCGGTGAGCGCGGTGCTGCTGTCCCCCAATTCTTCCGCACAACGAGCCTTGCCCAGCATGGCGCGGCTTTGCAGCGCGGCGGCGATATTCTGAGCTTCGCTGTAGTGTTCTATAGCTGCCTTGCATTGCTTTTTCCGCTCTTCCGCCGTTGCCAGCGTGACCAGCGCGATTTGGCGATAAAGACTATTCGGTCTAGTTGCGGCGAGCGAGCGCTGGGCCTCGCTGACCGCCCTGTCGAGATCATTCGTCGCCAGGTAGCTGTGCGCCAAATAAAGATGTGCGAGGACCGAATAACGCGACCAACGATAATTTTTCACGTTTTCAAAGGCGGCGATCGCTTCACGATGTTTATCGCTCTGATAAAGCTCCATCGCCTTGGTGAATTCCCGCGCCGCCGCGACATTTTGCCTCTGTTTGAATATCTGCCAGCCCCAAATTGCGGCACCTAATAAGAGCAAACCGGCTAGCGCCGCAAACACCAGACTCTTGTGGCGGTTAAAATATTCTAGCGCGTTTTCGGTGGAAACCTGGAACCAGTCGGGCTGGCGCAGTTGTTTTCGAGTGATTCTCTTGCTTGCGGTTGCCATCAGATCAGTAGGTGGTTTCAAACACCTGACAGGTTCAGTCGGTCGCTAGCAGGCTGCTGAAAAAGCCTCATATGCCGATCGCCCTGAGCATCGTCGAAGGGTGCGCTCGATCGCCTCGCGACAACGTACTGGCTAAAAAGTACGCCTCCGCCTAGCTTGTCCTGAGCCAAGTCGAAGGATCGATCTTTCGCGCGCCTCGCCTCTGAGATCTTTTTGAGCAGCCTGCATTCAGAATTTTTCAGCAAACCTGCGAGGACGCGCTATGGAGTTTGAATCGATTGCTGGGGGTTTGATTCGCTATTGTTTGTATTTGAAATCTTCCGGCGCCATTTTTTCCAATATCTCGGCCCATTTTTCTTTGGAAACGTTGGATACGTTCTCGACCGAGCGTTCGTTGCCTTCTTCATTCTGCTGCAACATGCTGGACGCCTCTAACACTGCTTTCGCGACATAGATCGGACTCTTGGTTCGCAAAGCTAACGCAATCGCATCGCTGGGGCGCGAGTCGATGATCATCTGGCGGCCGGCGACATTGAGATTGACGGACGCGTAATAGGTATTTTCTTTGAGCTCGGTGATCTCCACGGATTCGACCGAGCCGCCCACTTCGACGAGAATCGTTTTGAGCAGATCGTGTGTCATCGGTCGCGCCATTTTAATACCCTCGATCTCGGTGGCCATGGCAGTGGCTTCCAATAAACCGATCCAAATCGGCAGATTGAGCTTATTTTCAGTATCCTTAAGGATCACGATCGGCGTCTTGGTCACCGGGTCGAGCGTCAGACCACCGACCGACATTTGGATGGTATCTTCCTTTTTCATCATGCCACGTCCCCTTCTTGCTGGGAATTTAAACTAGCCTTATCCGACATCACTTCACCGAGTAACGAGTTCGCCGTGGCGCCGGTAATTCTGACCGGGATGAGCCGGCCGGTGAGATTTTCAGAACCCGCCACGTTGACGATACGATTGCCGCGCGTGCGCCCCATCACTTGGCCGTTCTTGAGCTTCGACGGCCCGTCCACGAGGATTTTTTCAACTCCTCCGATGCGCCGGCGATTGTTCGCCAGCGATATCCCGCGCTGCAGCGTCTGCACTCTGGTTAAACGTTCCTTTTTTGTTTCTGCGGGAATATCATCGCCATAAATTTTGGCTGAAACGGTCTGCGGCCGCGGTGAATATATGAACGAGAAGATTTCATCATACTCCAGTTGCTCGAGCAATTCTAGAGTTCGGTGGAATTCCACGTCGGTTTCACCGGGAAAACCGACGATGATATCGGTGCTGAGCGAAACTTCGGGACAGCGTTCGCGCAAGCGCAGAATACGATCCAAGTATTCCCGCCGCGTATAGCCGCGACGCATGCGCGCGAGGACCGAATCGGATCCCGATTGCACCGGCAGATGCAGATGCTCGCAAAGATGATCGAGGGTGGCAAAAGCATCGATGAGCTCGGGTGAAAGATCCTGCGGATGCGAAGTGGTAAACCGGATACGTTCCAATCCATCGATTGAATCGATGCGCCGCAGCAGCCCGGCAAAACTCAATTCGCCGGGCGTGAGCTTACCGTACGAATTGACGTTCTGTCCCAAAAGCATCACCTCGACGACGCCCTGATCCACTAACGCTGCAACTTCGGCGACGATCCGCGCGCTCGGCCGGCTCAGCTCGCGCCCGCGCACATGCGGCACGATGCAAAAACTGCAAACCTTGTTGCATCCCTGCATGATCGTGACGAACGCCTTGACGCCGCGCACGTGAGTTTCGCCGTCAGCGTCTTCCATGTAAGCGGGATCGCGGTAGAAAGCGATTTCCACGGGTCTCGCCTGCGCGGCCTCCGCTCGCTCGACCATTTCCGGGAGCTTGTGGATGTTTTGCGTGCCGAATACCAGATCGAGGTGCGGCACGCGCTTGAGCAAAGCCTCGCCTTCCTGTTGCGCCACGCAGCCGCCGACGCCGATGATCACGCCGTCACGGAATTTTTTAAATTCTTTCCAGCTTCCAAGCACGCTGTAAACTTTCTGTTCGGCCTTGTCGCGAACGGTGCAGGTGTTGAGCAAAATGAGATCGGCAGCGTCGATCCGGTCGGTCTGCAGGTAGCCTTGCCGCGCCATGACCTGCGCGATCCGCTCCGAATCATACTGATTCATCTGGCAGCCGTAGGTCTGGATATAAAGTTTCTTGCTCATGGCACGATCAAGTCGACGATCTTGTAGAGCTGGTTGACGCTGCGGCACTCCTCGGCAACGTGGCAATGCGGCGCGTAGCGCGGCATTTCACTATCGCCGATGCCCCAGGTCATGCGGCTCTCGGGGTTTAGCCAAATCAGTTGCTTGGCCTTCTGCTGGATCTCGCGCAGCACCCAGTCGTTGGGACGATTGTAGTTGTTGCGCCCATCGCCAATGATCATGACGGTCGTCTTGCTGTTGATCGCGGCAAAAAAGTTCCGGTGAAATTGTTCGAAGGCGCGGCCGAAGTTCGAGTGCGAAAACACGTCGATAACGTCACCTTTCAACGCCGCCTCGACGGCGGTTTGAATGTCATGCTCTTCGAACAACTTGGTCACCTCGCCGATCTCGGCGACAAACACGAAGCTGCGAACTTTCGAATAAAGATCCTGAACCGAGTAGACAAACTGCAACATGAAGCGCGACGCGTTGAGCACCGAGTCGGAGATGTCGCACAACACCATCACTTGCGGCTTGGTCTTTTTGCGCCGATCGAGTTGAATATTAAAAGGCACGCCGCCGAATTGCAGGTTTTTGCGCAGGGTCTCCTTGACATTGAAGCGGCCGCGCGCCGCCTTTTTGCGCCGCACCGACAAGCGATTCTTGAGCCGCTGCGCCAAACGCGCCACCGCATCGTTCATGCGCCGGATGTCGTCCTCGGTGTAGTAAGCGAAGCTCTTGTCCGCCAGCGTGCTGCGCTGGAAGAAGTCCCGCGGCTCCAAACCTTTTTTGCGCTGCTCTTGCTGGATGATTTCACGCAATAGACGACTCCAGTCGCGCATGCGCTCATCCAGGTAGCGCAGCACGTTCTGCAAATCTTCGCCGTTTTCGCCGAGCATCTGCAGCACGCCTTTAAAGCGCTCGATCTCGCTTTGCACATGGTCGAGCTGCAAGCGCGCCGCCATGCGCGTGTAGGGAGTCAGGCGGAAACCGTCCGGCGTGCCTTGCTCGATTTCCTGCTGCATCGAATCCCGCAGCAGCCTCTCGATCTCGCCGCGATTGTTATTCAACAGGGCGCGCGTCAGCTCCGACAAGTCCCCTTCCATCTCCTTGAGCAGGCGCTGGATCTGCTCAAGCATCTCCTGGAACTGTTCCGGCGTCAGGCCGAGTTCTTCCATGATGCGGCGGTCGAGCGCATCCAGCGTTTGGCCGATGCCCAGGAAAAAGTAATCGAAAAGTTCCTCGAAGGGTTTGACGTCGCCGGCGCGCTTGACCAGCGTCGCGCGCAGAGAATTGCGAAACAGTAATGGGTCGCCGATTCCGATCAAGTCCAGGGCGCGAAAGGCGTCCATATTTTCCGACAACGACACACGGATGCCGTTGCGCCTTAAGACGGTCGCAAACTCGATGATACGATCTTCCATGCGAGAATCCGTTGGCGGAGATTTAGTGGAGATGATCCTTCTCGTCGCCGCCGGCTTGAGGGCGCCGCGCCTGCTTTTCCGCGAGATAGGCTTTGAGCTCGTTGTGAGCTTTGCGGATATCCGCCTCGTATTTCATCAGTGTCGAAAGCGTTTCTTGGACCAAGCCTTGGTCGAGCTGCTTGATATTGAGCAACGTCAGCGCCCGAACCCAGTCGAGCGTCTCGCTGATGCTCGGCGTTTTTTTGAGATCTAACTTGCGTAGCCGGTAGAGCAGCCGCACCACTTCCTCGGCCAGTCGATTGCCGACATCAGGCACTTTGAGTTTGATAATTTCGAGCTCGCGCTCGGATTCGGGAAAGTCGATGTAAAGATGCAGACAGCGGCGCTTGAGCGCGTCTGACATCTCCCGGCTATTGTTACTGGTCAGAATGACCAGCGGAATATGCTTCGCCTTGAGCGTGCCGATTTCCGGCACGGAAATTTGAAAATCGCTTAAGATTTCCAATAAGAACGCCTCGAACTCGGCGTCGGATTTGTCAATCTCATCGATCAGCAGCACGCAACGCTTTTGCGCAAGCAGCGCTCGCAGTAACGGCCGCGGCAGCAAAAAACGCTCGGAGAAAAAGACGCCGTCCTGTTTGGCGACGCAATCGACGGCTTCCTGCAGCGTCTGCGATCCTTGCAGAATGTCGCCGATCTTTTCTTTAAGAATCTGCGTGTAAAGAAGCTGCTTGGCGTATTCCCATTCGTAAAGCGCCTTGGCTTCGTCGAGCCCCTCGTAACACTGCAAGCGAATAAGCTCCATGCCGAGCGCGTCGGCGAGCACTTTGCCCAGCTCCGTCTTCCCTACTCCGGCAGGCCCTTCGACGAGAATCGGTTTTTGCAGCGTCGTGCCGAGATAGACCACCGTCGCGACGTTCTTGTTGCAGATATATTTTTGCGCGCCAAAGCCGGCAATGACGTCGTCCACAGATCGAAACATGCTTGCCCTTTCCAATTTTGTCAGGCTAACATAATCATTCCGCGACGACAATGAAAGCAGCCGTCAAGATTGCACAACTTTAGCGCATTCGGTAAAGCTTGAATCGTGTGCACGCTGGCAATTTATTTCCGCATGTTCGAAGATCATCCATTGCTGGTCGCCGCCAACCGCGACGAACAGTTTGAGCGCCCTTCGACTACGCCTGCCTTGCTGGATTCTGGGCCGAGGATCATTGCGGGCAAGGATCTGCGCGCCGGCGGCACTTGGTTGGGCGTCAATGAACACGGCGTCGTTACGGCCATCCTCAACCGTCGCGTAAACGGCGACTCCCTCCCTTTGACCGATGCCCGCTCCCGTGGCCTGCTCTGCATGGACTTGCTTAGGCACAGATCCGCCGCCACTGCCGATGCTTTTATCCGAGATCATCACGAACGTTATAATCCATTCACCGCGGTGGTCGCCGATCTTGGCGGAGCTTACGCCTCCTACAACAGCGAGGAGAAAATCCTTACTCAACGACTGCAATCGGGCCTGCACGTTTTCAGTAGCGCAGCGGAATTTGACTTGCACTCCGGCAAGGCCGAGCGAGCTTATACTCTATTCGCCCGTTTCGGCGCGCGCCTGGCTGCGGATCGCATGGACAGATCACAAGCGATCGCCGGACTAAGCTCGGTGCTCGGCGATCATTCTTTACAGGCGGGCGCGACAGATCCGGGTGAAGCCATCTGCGTGCACCGGGAAGCCTCAGGCACGGTCTCTTCCAGCCTCGTGTTTTTCACGGCTACCGATTCTCGCTTTGAATTTTTTCACTGCGCCGGCGCGCCATGCCGGAACTCCTTCGGCGCCGCGCTGACGCTCGAGGTCCGGTGAGCGAGCAGCGAAACCCGCGGCAGGCAGCCACCGTCATCCTGCTGCGAGAGACGGAGCCGAAAGGATTCGAAGCGTTTCTCACGAGGCGGCCCGATGACATGCCATTTCTCGGCGGCATGTACTGCTATCCCGGCGGGTCCGTAAGTAAAGACGACTTTTGCGATCGCATAATTTGCCGCTGCGCCGGCCTCGCACCCGAGCAGGCACGTAAGATCGTCGGCGCGCAATTCAACCCCACGCAAGCGCTCGGTTTTTGGGTCGCCGCCATCCGCGAGCTCTTTGAAGAGGTCGGAGTTCTACTCGCCGCGAATGCTGCCGGCGAGCGCAGTTTCATGAACCAATCGCAATTGACGCGGCTCGCCGAGAAGCACAACGCGCTGCTGGAAAATTCGCTGAGTTTTGCCGACCTGCTGGAGAGCGAGGATCTTCTCTGCGACTTGACCAGCTTGGGCTATTTTTCCCATTGGCAAACGCCGGCGCAAACGTCTCTGCGCTTCGACACGCGCTTTTTCGTCGCGGCTCTGCCGCGGGAGCAAACCCCGCTGGCAACCTCCTACGAAGTCGCGCACAGTCTATGGCTACCTCCCGACCGCGCCATGCAACTGCACGAGCGCGGCGAGCTGCCGATGATTTTCCCGACCTTCGCGTCGCTTCGAACGTTGGCGGATTTCGAAACTCTCGAGAGTGTGTCGAGAGAATTCGGTATCAGGCGTCCACCCTTCTCTTCCGAGCAACGCTAAGAAAGCCCGCAGCCATTCGCGAACAATCTTAACTTGCGCGGGCAACTCCCGTGTCGTCTATTGGCACTGCTCGTGCGGCATTCGACGTTTCCATTTAATGGGTAACTGTCGCGACGATCTGTGGCCGCGCCGGAAACCAACCGTCGGTTCGATGAGCTGGGTGTCGATACTTCAGGTTTCCCACAAATCGCGGTAGCGGACCGCGACCACCTCATCGTACGAAACTGGGCGCGAGAGATGACCGATGGATTGAGCGAAGCGGTTCATCTTGGCGATGGCTTCTTCGCTGATCGCCGGATTGTAGAACTCGATGTCGCGCGCGACCACGTTGGCAATCAGCTCCGCCGCGTCTCTGGGGAATTTTCGCTCGCCGACCTGCCGCGCCAGACCCGCATCGGCGCGCAGCGCTTTTTGCGCGCTGATGATCGCACGCACCGCCGCGGCCACAGCGTCCGGCTCACGCTCGATGAAGCTATCGGTCGTCGCCATCCCCGCGAAGGTGAAATAACGCACTTCGTCGGGATCATCGCCGCGACGCACGTCGATCAAGACCTGCCCTACTCCACGGCTCACAGCGGTCTCGCCGCCCATCGCGTTAGCCCAAAAACCATCGATCTCGCCGGCTTCGAGCGCGCGCGCGGCAAATACGCCGAAGGAAACATCACGCGATTTGGCGCCGGACAGTTCGATTATTTCCAAGTCGCGATCAGGGTCGATACCGGCGCCGCGGAGCATCTGCTTGAGCGCTAAATCCGGCCCCTCGGCCGCCGTCAGGCGAAGCCCGCGCAGCGCGTTGATGTCGCCTCGCTTTGCCTTGAGATCGGCTCGCACAGTCAGCAACCAGGGCGTGCCTTGCGAAAGTGCCACGGCGATCTTTACGCCTTTCCAATCGGGAAATTCGGTCAAGACATCGTGTACCGAACCAGCGATCATCGCGTCGGCACGGCCGCTGCGCAGCGCTTTGGTGGCGCCGAGCATGGCGACCAACTCGATGCGCGCGTCCAAGCCCTCGGCTTTGAAAAATCCCAACTCGTCGGCGGCCAATGCCGGAAAACATGTGTTGCTGACTAGATCCACGGCTGCGATTCTTAGCTGCACTGAAAGCCTCCAAACTAGAGCGAACTAGCTTCCGACTATGCGAGATTAGTTCTGGTAGGTCAAACACCGGCTAGTGCCGCCCGTGCAATCATGTTATAGGCGCGAGCTTCAAGAAAGGAGATCTTCGATGGCTGAACGCCGCGCAGTTGAGATTGGAGTGTTGTCCCCGGCAACGCCGCATAGTCCGCATTTCAAGTCACTGGATCATATTTTGCCGCCCGGCGTGACGATTGCTCACGAAGGCCTTGGCCTGCTCGGCGAATCCTATCGAGATCTCGTCGGCAAGACGGATCGTGTGATCGAGCTAGCCAAAAGTTTTGTTCAGCGCCACGAGGTGCGCGGACTCATGGTCACAGGCGGCTTCGTGACGCTGTTCAATCCCGGCCTCGAAGCGAAAGTCTCCGATGCGATCGGCTTACCCGTCGCCAGCGCCGTGTCTTCCGCCGTCGTCGCCCTGACGGTATTCAGAGCCAAGTCCGTCCTGCTCATGACGCCGTTTGATGCCGCGTCGGACGACGTGATCAGAACGCATCTCAGCAAGTTGGGCTTCACGGTCCATCTCGGCCCAGCATTTGAGAACCGCAAAGCCGGATCCGCAGTCCACTTAAGCCGAAACGAGCTCTTCGAGCTTGTCGAAAACGCGTTTAGGACCAATCCACCCGCGCAAGCGATCTATTTTCAAGGCGCAAACATGGACGCGCTGCCGATCATCCAACGATTGGAAGACCAGCTCGGTGTGCCGGTCGTTACCAGCAACTCGGCGATGATTTGGCACCTGCTCTCGAAACTCGGCCTGACGTGCTCGGTGAAAAATTACGGCGAGCTGTTAGAGACATGGCCGGCGATTTGCTGATGTCGGCAGCGGTTCCTAATTCAGCCCTATCCCTGCGCAGTTCGACCCAGCCGCTGCGATTATCGTGGGCCGGTAATTTTTCCTATCGGCCATGGCGCCCGGATCCACTCGCCTCCGCCGGGTTTGGCATGCCGATCGTCGTCATCGAAAGAACGGTCACGGCAATTAAACCTACAACTGAACGACCCTCGGCTTCAAGCCGAGGGGTTCTGAATTTGTCGACTGGAAGTCGACTCTTAATCCCGTCACGCCGGCGTTATCGTCACCCCGGGGAAAACCGGGGTCCCGCCCCCCTTAACCTGGATACCGTTTTTCAACGGTATGACGGACGCTGTCCGTCACCTGGATGCCGGTCCTTCGAGGCGAGATTCAGTGTTTTCTCGTTGGGAACCTTTTGGCATCGTTAGACGGCGAC
>JBOHVN010000161.1:0-6514 GCA_050735675.1 Binatia bacterium
CGCTGCCGAAGCTGCCAAACTGAGAACCCAGCCGGCCAAAGATTTTGCGGTGAGTGTGGAGATCGGCTTTCTGAGCCGTGCGTGTCGTGCGGACACGTGAACCCGCCTCAGCAGAAATTTTGCGGTGAATGCGGAGCCCCGCTACAGACATCGACGCCTATTAAAGCGGACCCCAAGTTCGCCTCGCCCCAGCAGTACACCCCTAAGCGTCTAGCCGACAAGATCCTCAGCTCGCGCTCGGTCCTAACCGGAGAGCGCAAGCAAGTAACGGTTCTCTTTGTCGATGTCGTCGACTCAACCGCGCTTGCAGAGAAGTTGGACCCTGAGGAAATCCATCGGATTTTGGATCAGGCGTTCGAGCTTATGCTGCAGGAGATCCACGAATACGAGGGAACCGTAACCCTGGGACCAGTGACTGGATGAAGTGGCGTTACTCAACGCATCTATTCGCAAGCCTGGGAGAGCTATGGCTCGCCCGTGGTGACTACACCAAAGCACGCGAGTTTGCCGGCCAATGTCTTGACCTTGCCAGACGCACCAACTCGAAGAAGAATCTCGTCAAAGGTTTGCGGCTCCAGGGTGAGATCGCTATGGCGCGACGTCAGTGGGATGACGCTGAAGGTGCGCTTCGGGAGGCTGTTATGATTGCCGAGACGGTCGGTAATCCGACCTAGCTCTGGAAGACCTATCTGGCCGCGGGACGGCTCAAGGCTCAATTATCAACGCGCGACGAGGCGCGAGTCGCTTATCATAAAGCGCGCGAGGTTGCCGACCGCGTTCGCGCGAACTTACAAAACCAATCCCTGCGTATAAGTTTTGAGCGCTCACCCATCATTCAACAGATTTACGATCTCAAAGTGTAGTCGTCCCCCGCAGCTATTGCAAAGATTCTATCGGCGCGCAGACTAATTCGTTCGAAGGCCCGGCGTAGTTCGGCATGCGGGATCAAAATTAATCGAGATCGCCGGCATGACCGACAAAGATTGACTTGCCTCCTTCCCAGGGCGCCAAAGCGGCGGCGGCCAACTCCTGTTTTCTTTTTGATCCGTCACTGTGGTAACAAAATCGTAGAATGGAGTCTCTTGATCGACTCAATGGGGCGATCGTGGCCTGCCGGCGCTGCCCGCGGCTAGTGCGCTGGCGCGAGGCTTCCGCGCAAAAACCGCCGCGCCGCTATCTGGGAATGGAATATTGGGCCAAGCCGTTGCCCGGCTTCGGTGATCCGAAGGCGCGCGTTCTCATCGTCGGTCTCGCGCCGGCGGCGCACGGTGGTAATCGCACCGGAAGAATCTTTACCGGCGACCGCAGCGGCGACTGGCTTTATGGCGCGCTCTACGCGGCGGGGCTTGCTAATCAGCCCAATTCGGATCACCGCGACGACGGATTAGAGCTCACGGATTGTTACATCACAGCGGCCGTGCGCTGCGCCCCGCCGGACAACAAACCCACCCTGACAGAATTCAAGCGCTGCCGGCCGTATCTGGTCGAAGAATTGAGACTCTTCCGGCAAGCGACAGTGGTGATCGCCCTCGGCAAAATTGCCTTCGACGCTTTTCTTGCAGCTTATCAGGAAAACGGTGGTGAAGTGCCCAAGCCGCGTCCCAAGTTCGGCCACGGTTGGTCGGCGAAGTTGCCCAATGGGCCGCGCTTGATCTGCTCTTATCATCCCAGTCAGCAGAATACGTTTACCGGAAAACTGACCAAGCCAATGTTTCAGAATATCTTTGCGCAAGCGAAAGCGGCGCTCGGTGGCTAGTGTTGTGGCACTGAACTGTCATGCGGCAAAATAATCGTTCAAAAGTCCAAGGTTCAATCGCGAATTTCGAGATTCTTGTGAGAGTTCTGTAGGGGCGGTCCCGTGTAACCGCCCGTAAATCGTTAGGCCCGGATATTTGCCGAACTCGCGGGGGGAAGCATGAGCGTAGAACAAGGTCGGGATTATTTTGAGATCGAGGCGGAGCTCAGGAAGCGAATCGAAGGCGATATTCACTTCGACCGCTACTCGCGTCTGCTTTACTCCACCGACGCGTCGATTTATCAGATCGAGCCCATCGGCGTGGTTGTGCCGCGCCACAAGGGCGACGTGCAGGCGGTGATCGAGCTGGCGAATCGATTGAACGTGTCGGTTTTGCCTCGCGGCGGTGGCACCTCGCTTGCCGGCCAAACGGTTGGACATTCCATCGTGCTCGATTTTTCCAAATACATGCAGAGTGTATTGGAGGTGAACAAAGAAGAGCTCTGGTGCCGCGTGCAGCCCGGGTTGGTTCAAGATGAGTTGAATGCGCACGTTCGCGGCGTGGGATTGCAATTCGGTCCCGACACCTCGACCTCTAATCGGGCTACCATCGGCGGCATGATCGGCAACAATTCCGCCGGCGCCCATTCGCTGACTTACGGTAAGACGCTCGACCACGTCATTGAACTGACCGTGCTTCTGTCCGACGGCAGCGAAGTGGTGTTAAAAGATTTGTCGCCCGCTGAGGTAGAAAGAAAGAGCAAGGAGGACACCATCGAGGGGCGGGCCTACCGCGAGGTTTTTCGTTTGGCGCGGCAAAACAAAAACGAAATCCTCTCACGCTATCCGAAGATTATGCGGCGCGTGTCCGGCTATAACCTGGACGAGTTCGTCAAATCGCAGCCGTTCAATCTGTCGCGTATGCTGGTGGGCTCCGAAGGCACCTTGGCGACGGTCGTCGAAGCGAAGATGCGGCTGGTGCCGAAGCCGAAATGGACGGCGATGGACGTCGTTCATTTCAGCGACGATATCGAAGCCTTGGAGTGCGCGCAGGTGATCTTGCAAACCCGTCCCTACGCGATGGAATCCACCGACAAGATGGTGCTCAATCTCGCGCGCGGCAACATCGAGCAGTCGCGCCGGTTGGGCTTCGTGCAGGGCACCCCGGAATCGTTGCTCATGGTGGAATACGCCGGTGAGACCGAAGAGGAGGTGCGGGAGCAAGTTTACAAGCTCGAAGAGGTTCGCAAGAGAGAAAAAATCGGTTACGCGTCAACATTGGCCTTCAAACCGGAAGAGGTCAAGGCGATCTGGGGTGTGCGCAAGGCCGGGCTTGGATTGCTGCTGGGCATTACAGGCGACAAGAAACCGATCGCGTTCGTCGAAGACACGGCGGTGGAGCCCTCGAAGCTCCCGGAATTCATCCGCCGTTTCAAAGAAATCGTTTCGCGTCATGATACCGTCGCGGGCTATTACGGCCACTGCTCGGTGGGCTGCATGCATATTCGGCCTCTAATCAATCTCAAGGAGGTGAGCGAGAAAGAGAAAATGGTTTCCATCGCCAACGACATCACCGATCTCGTACTCGAATTCAACGGTGCGCTGTCGGGGGAACATGGCGACGGCCTGGCGCGCAGCCACTTCAACGCCAAGCTGTTCGGACCGGCGCTTTACGAAGCGTTCCGCCAAGTCAAGCGCGCCTTCGATCCCAAGAACCTCATGAATCCAGGCAAGATCGTCGACGCTCCGGCCATGACTGAGTCACTCAAGATCAGTCCGCAATACAAGCCCTGGGAGCCGCGCACGACTTTGGATTTCGCCGGGCAGGGCGGTTTCGCGCGCGCGGTAGAGATGTGCAGCGGAATGGGCGAGTGCCGTAAAAAGCTCGACGGCACCATGTGCCCGTCGTACATGGGCACGCTCGACGAGGAGCACTCCACCCGCGGGCGCGCCAACGCGCTCAGAAACGCGATCGCCGGCAGGGCGCCCGAGGAGGAATTCACCGGCAAACGCTTATACGACGTGATGGATCTTTGCCTCGAATGCAAAGCCTGCAAGGCCGAGTGTCCTTCCAACGTTGATATGGCGAAGCTCAAATATGAATTTCTCGATCATTACCATCGTGCCAACGGATTGCCGCTGCGCAACCGAATGTTCGGCCGAATCGAGACGCTCAATCGCATCGGCTCAAGCCTGGCGCCGCTCTCGAATTGGTTCGCCAGCTCCGGAATAAACCGTTGGCTCATGGAAATCTTCGCCGGCATCGACCGTCGAAGACCGTTGCCGAAGTTCGCCAATGAAACTTTCGAAGACTGGTTTAAGAAATATAAAGAAGCAGAAGGAGATGGATCCAAAGGCGAAGTCGTGTTGTTTTACGATACTTTCAATAATTTCAACACGCCTAATGTCGCCATCGCGGCGACGCGGTTTTTAGAGAAGTCCGGATATCGCGTGCTGCTCGCGGATAAGAAATGCTGCGGCCGGCCGATGATCTCTAAAGGCATGCTGAGCCAGGCGAAGGAAAATGCTGCGTGGAACGTGGATAAGCTTGCGCCCTACGCCGACAAGGGGACTCCGATTGTCGGACTCGAGCCGTCATGCTTGCTCACCTTGCGTGACGAGTATCCCGAATTCATCCGCACAAGTGCGGCAAAGAAAGTGGCGGAGAACAGCTTTTTGCTTGAAGAGTTCGTTATGCGCGAGCACAAAGAAGGGAGATTGGCGCTACAATCGAATGGTAATGGCAGGAAAGCGCTGTTGCACGGCCACTGCCATCAAAAAGCGCTCGTCGGCACAGCCCCAACGATAGCAATGTTAAAAGCGGCCGGCTATGAAGTCAGCGAAGTCGACTCCGGCTGTTGCGGCATGGCCGGCTCCTTTGGTTTCGAAAAGGAGCATTACGATCTTTCCACCAAGATCGGCAACCGCCGCCTCGCGCCTGCGGTGAAAGCAGCCGGCGCCGACGTCGAGATCGTCGCGCCTGGTATATCGTGCAGACAGCAGATCGACCATTTGGCCGGCCGCAAGGCAAAACATCCGGCGGAGTTGTTATTGGAAGTGATCGAGCGGTAATAGATTTTCGAAAGCATACGGGAATGACGGAATGGAACCTCTCGGCTTGGATCGAGGAAGATTCAGTTTGTCGAACCGATGGCTGGCCCAATCTTGCGCGGCGGTTTTGCCAGCAGTATCAGAAATGCTGAAGTGAAAAGTGCGCAGGAAAAGATCGTAAAAGACAGATTGTAGCTGCCCACGCGGTCGTGGAGAAAGCCGAAGAACGGCGCGCCGCTGGCAGCGAATAGGTGAGAAAAGAACAGTGACAAGCCGCGCACGGTTCCGAGAGAAGTCCGCCCAAAAAAATTGGCCCAGATCACTTCGCGCAACAGAAAGCTTCCAGCCAGGCCGGTGCCGTAGAGGAAAAATCCCACGTAGAGAAGCTCGATCTGCGTGTTTGTGACTGCAATCACCAGCCCGACTCCCTGGACTAAAAACTGCACGCAGGAAACTTTTCTTATGTCAAAGCGGTCGGCGAGCATGCCCCACACCAGGGTTGAGCCGAGTTGGGTGAGCGCTATGGTGCTCATGAACGACGCGGCGATGAGCGGCGAGTGGCCGATGTCGGTGACGTAGGAGAAAAGGTGCAGATTGAGGCCGGCGATGCCGATGCCAGCGATGCCGAAGGTGATGACAAGAAGCCAGAAAGCCGGCAGCCGCAGCACCTCGGCTCTCGTCCATTGTGTGTCATCCGCAATCTTGGGTCGCTGCAGCGGAGGAGAGGCTTCATCGGCCGCTGGTAAGTTGTCGGTTTTAAGCGGCGATTCGCCATCGGGGCGAAGTCCCAGTTCTTCGGGCCTGCGGCGAATGAAAATGAGCGCTGGCGCGACGACCAAAAGCGGCGCGACGACTCCGAAAATCGCCCAGGTGTTGCGCCACCCGACGAGCACAAACAGAGACGCCGCGCACAAGGGGATGCTCAGCTTGGCAATACCCGTGCCCAAGTTAGCGATGCCCATGGCGCGGCCACGCTTGCGCACGAACCATTGTGCGATCGTGACGTTGATGACCAGCGACCCTAGCAGCGCTTCACCGGCGATCACTAGCGAACACCGGACAACCGCGAACTGCCAGAAATTTTGCACCAGGCTTGAGAGCCATAAGCCTGTGCCTTCCATGAGGACGCCGAGGACGAGAACGCCGCGCCCGCCGTGGCGGTCGATCCATGGACCGAGTATCGGGACGATGAGCGCGGCAACGCCGATCTCGAACGTGCGGATCAGCGAGAACGCGCCGCGCGAGACGCCGAGTTCCTCGGTGATCGGTTTGAGGAAAATGCTCAACGTACTGGAAAAGGCAAATGTACCGGCAATGTTGACGAGGATACCGACACCGACGATGTACCAACCGTAGAAAAATGGCGATGGTCGCGCGCGGTTTCCCAAGTTACTCGTTTCAGTCATGCACTGGATTGCCGATGGCTCAGGAGGTGGAGTTGTGGTTGTGGTTTCAAAATGGTTTGCGTGAATTTGCTATGAAATCGCCCTGCTGATTGCGCACCCGTTGTGTTCAGGCCGGCGAGCAAAAATGACGCGGTCTCTTGCGATTCACGCACGGCTTGGATCGCGTGCGCTTAATGTCTCGCTCGGGGAGAGTTAAAATCCCTCGCCCCTTCGACCTTGCTCAGGGCAGACTTCAGGCGAAGTGAAAGTTCGTCATGCCGGTCCTTCGATGCGCTCAGGATAAACTCCGGCCGGCATCCAGGTTCGTTTTCGCCTCAAGTTT
>JBOHVN010000162.1:0-63587 GCA_050735675.1 Binatia bacterium
GTCTCCACTAACTGGTCCGCTGTTTAGCAAACTGCTTTATGGATTGCAGATCATTTACCCAGTCGCGTGCAGATCGGCACCACCCTTGCGATTTGGGTCTCAGCTCGGCTCGCTGGCGTGCCGTGCCCACGCGGATATTGAACACTTGCGGGTCGCTCACGGCCGCCGAATAAATCGGCGTGCCGCACTCAGGACAGAACGCTTGGGCGCGCTTAGCGCCGCTTTCGGCAGTCTTTACATAAATTTTCGGTTGTCCGCCATCTAAGTGAAATGCGTCCTTGGTTGCGCGAACACTGGTGCGAAATGCCGTCCCAGAAAGCGTTTGGCAATCTGTACAATGACATATCCCAACGTTTTCAGAATCGATTTCCGCACTGTAGGTGATATTCCCGCAATGGCACCCGCCGTCGATTTTCATAACAGTCTCCTCCAAGCGTCCAGATATGGGCGCGCAACGGTTCGTTGATGTGTCTCATTGTCCCATGACAGAAGTGGCGGGTCAGGTCGAGGTCCCTCCGGGGTAGAACGTTGCCGGCGTCACCCCAAATCGCTTGCTCAACCGCTCGATGTGTTCTCGTGTAAGCCTTCGCTTCCCTCTGAGGATTTGAGAAACGACCGGCTGGCCCCCAAGGTCTTTGGCGAGATCGTATTGGCTAAGATTGTGCTCCTCCATGAGGAACTCAAGCACTTCTTCAGGGGTTGCCGACCCGATAGGGAACTCTCTTTTCTCATACTGCTCGATAAAGGGAATGACGGCGCTCAGGTACTGGCCGACAGCCGCACGATTACCGGCTTCTAAACTTCCGGATTCCCGCATCAGAATGCGGATCGCCTCGCTGTAACCGTGGTGCATCTTCCTACTCTTGATAGGTTGCGGCGGCAGATGGAGATAGAGCCACCGAAGTAGCTCGTTGTCGATCGGCGCCTCCAGCGGCTTGAGCTTCTTTTCAAGTGTCGCAATCGTCATTTTTACCTTCTCCAACGTCCCTCATCATACTCGGAGTGCGTGAGCACGCACTCGATTGATACGGATTGAAGTGCGTAATCCACGACAGCAATCAACCGGTACTTGTTCCCAGAGACGTTATACACCGTGTGCGGCTTGACCTGATCCGCTGAACCAAAAGTCTTCTTAAGCTCTACGAAGTGGTTGAAGCTGTTCGACTCCATGATCTGCGTCCAGCTCTTGAGAGAAGACCTGGAGCCGGGATGTTTCCGTGCGAATAGCTGGATCAAATCCCGCCCGATGAGCTGCACCGGGTGATGATAGCAGAACGCTATCATCTGTCAAAGGCCCGTTCGAATCAGTATTTTCCACCCTCCGTAGTTGAGGGCATAAGGGCCTTGTTGGGCGGCATATCTCAAACCTTCGACTCGACGTGTTCGCCGAGTGCTTTCCCATCGAGCAACTAACTCCGGGGGCTTTTGCTTCTCCGGGCTTCTCTTTTTTCCTTTGAACCGGTCAAAACTCCATCAGGTCTTTGGCGACCAGCACGTCGCCGGAAAAGTGTTTCTTAACCTCCTCGGCCCACGGCGTGTAATCGTCAGTACCGAACCTTTGGGTTAGATGCGACAGCACCACGGTCTTGACGTTGGCGCGTGTGGCTATTTTCCCAATAACGTCAAGAGTCATGTGACCTTGGGTAGCCTGTCGCATGGTGCCCTCCTGCTCGGCAGGGGTCATGGCTTGCCAGCGACCGTCGTTGATCATCGCTTGCTTGCGATCCTCGCACGAACAAGTTTCGGTGACGAGTAGATCGGCGCCTTTCGCAAGTTCAGTGACGGCATCGCTGGGACCGGTATCACCGGTAAACACGATCACGCGATCAGGCGTCTCAAAACGATAGGAATAGGACTTGTGCTTGCCGGCAGCCGGGCCTTCATGGAAATCAAAATGGCTGTTTTCGACTGCCGTCACCTTGATGCTCGCGTCCCGGTAAATCATTCCGGTGCCAACATCATGACCGCAGAATAGCTGGGCTATCGGTACGGTGCGGCCTCCGTCGGCGATCCTGATCTCGGCGCTTATGGTGAAATACTGCACAGCGGCCTTGACCAGCTCTTCCGTCCTGGGCGGGCCATAGACGTGGATCGGCTTCGTACGTTGGCGATCCCAGGCCAAGGACATCAGCGTACCAAGGCCCGCTGTGTGATCGTCATGATGGTGCGTAATAAAAATCGTTCCGATCTCTCGGACATCAATACCAGCTTTCGCAAGACGGCGTGCGACGCCGTCGCCGGCATCAACGACATAATGCGTCCCGTTGACGGTTAGGAGATTGGACGATTGCGCCCGGTCCGGTCGCAGCGACGGACCAGCCGCTGTGCCGAGCGTGATGAGACGGGTGCCTGTCTTCGATAGCTCCTGCATGTTCCCCTCGTGTATTATTCTTGTTTCTCCCCCTCTGGACTCGCTATGCGCTCAGCCCCGAGTATTCCGTGTCGATCTGAAATAGAGGGTTAAACCCAAGAATTCAGAATGTGTCCTTTTCTTTTTCGCCGATCGACCCTTCTATACCATCTGAGGTACGGGGCCCCGCATCACTAGCTTTTCTGTTGTTAAGACTTCGGGACTTTGGATCACAACCAAATCTCCTTCATCTTACGCGGACCATAGGCCTCGAAATTGTGTAGCGACAACCTGCTCGTACGGAACCGGCGACGAAAGCAGTCCAACCGCTGTCGCAAAGCGATTCATCTCCCCAATCGCCTCCATTGAGATGGACGGCTGATAGAACTCCGCATCGCGTGCTAGTATTTGGCCCATCAGCCCCGCTTCGACAGCCGGGAACAACTTCGTCGCAACCTCTGCTGCCCGCAAAGGGTCCAGCCGTAGCACGGATTGCGCTCGAACGACTGCCCGGATCACCGCTTCAATACGCTCCGGCCAATTTCCCACTCGGTCCCTCTCAATGTCGATGCCGCGTATTGAATCATCTAAAATGTAACCCTGGGAGGTATTGTTGACTCATTTAGAATGTAACCCACAGGTGTGATTAGCACGGTTCGGACACCAGTAACTGACTGCCTAGTTTTGGATTCTGGGTACTCGGTTTCGATTTCTGCTTCAAAGTCATGGACGTGAATCGTTTGCCGATCAACAACAGCCCGGCCGGAGGGCCAGCCACGGCTGATCGGCGTCCCATTACCATGCGGTGGGTCTGGCAGCGGCCCAAAGTGAGCCGCCGGTCTCAGGACCTGTCCCTCAACGCGTGTTTCTCGGTGAAGGGACGCACCTCTCGTCTCCGAATGTGAAGGGCGCCGATGGCCACGCCATCGCGAAGTAACGGCGTCGAGAGTACCGTGCGAAGACCCGATGCTATTCCACGGTTCTTGGCAAGCGGAAACTCATCAACAGCGGCTGGTAGGTCGTGGACGTGGACCGTTTGCCGATCAATAACTGCCCGGCCAGGCGGCGTGCCCGGAGTAATGAGATCACCCTGTCCCTGGACCGCTTGCATTGAGATCGGTCCAAAGTGCGCGGCGAGGCGCAAGAGAGCACCATCGACGCGCCACACCGCAGCATCCGTAGCATCACACAGCCTTGCAGCGATCTTAGCAATGACATCGAGCGTTGATTGAAGCTCGGCGGGGGAATTGGCAATCATCCGCAATATCTCGCTCGTCGCCGCCTGCTGCTCCAAAGCGTCGGCGAGCTCGCGCTTCACTGACTGCAACCCTTTGGTTTGATTTGCCGTTACTTTTTTGACAGCGGCCCGGCGCGGCTTCGCCTTCGTATTCTTACCGCTCTTTTTGGTGGTCACAGTCATAATAAAAGACCGAGACGGAGCGAACGGCCGCGGGCGTACCGAAGCGAGAAACGGGGCGATGTATGGCGTTAGGACCGGCGCGCCGAGGATTGAGCTGACTTGTACGCCAGGGGATTTCAGGCGTCAAGGAAAGGGTCGGGCTCCCAAAAGCGCGTGAAGGGTCAGGGGTTAGGCGATCTGCACAAGGAACTTGTGCAAAGGCGCTAATCAAAAGCGCCGCTAAATGGTGCTTCGAAAAAATTACGCTTTAGACGCATCATTCACGGAGGGAATCGGACTTTGAGAATCCTAAAGTGCGAGTTTAGGATCCTCAAAGGTTGCTCGAAGTCAGCAAACGAGAGTTAAAACGACTTACCGCTAGATTGCGCTTTGGCGTCTTTGCCGGGCGGGCAATCTTCCGATTTCGGATGTTGCGTTGCGAGTTAGATTCCCGGCTCTAACCGGAAAAATGCGGTTTGGACGATTGGTTGCGGCGGTTCCGATATTCATGATAAAAGGAACCGATGGTTCAGCGCTCGCTTTCACTGCCTCGACGGCCAAAACATTCGTTTTTTCTTTGGGGACCGCGCCAAACCGGAAAAACAACGCTGCTCCGCGCAACGTATCCGAACGCCCACTGGATCGATCTGCTCAACACCGATACGCTCATCCGGCTCAGCCAACGTCCCGCGCTATTGCGCGAGGAAGTCAGCGCGCTACCGCGAGACCAACTCGTAGTCATTGACGAAGCACAAAAGATACCGGCGCTATTCGACGAAATTCACTGGCTCATCGAAAACCGGCGGCGGATCTTCGTTCTCTGCGGATCCAGTGCCCGCCGCGTTCGGCGCTCGCAAGCCAACCTGCTCGGAGGTCGCGCGCTTCGCTACGAATTATTTGGTCTGGTTTCGGCTGAGCTTGGAGCTGAGTTCGATCTGGTCCGTATCCTCAATCACGGTTATCTGCCGCGGCACTATCTTGAAGATTCTCCGCAGCCGCTCGTTCGCGCGTACGTGCAAGATTACCTTAAAGAAGAGGTGCTCACTGAAGGGCTGTCCCGAAGCTTGCCGGTATTTTCCAATTTTTTGAACTCTGCGGCGCTTTCCGATACCGCCCTCTTGAACTACGCCACGATTGCGCGCGACTGCGGGGTTTCTGCCCACACGGTTCGAGGCTACTTTGAAATTCTCGTGGACACATTGCTGGGTCGATATCTTCCCGCCTATGTTCGAAGGCCCAAACGTCGCACCATCCGTGCTCCCAGATTCTTTTTTGCTGACGTGGCCGTGGTGAACTTGTTGGCCCGGCGCGGCAAGATCGAACCCGGGTCGGAGTTGTTTGGCAAGGCGTTCGAAAACTGGATCCACCATGAGCTGGCCGCGTACGCTCAGTACCGAGGGCAGTTTCACGAGTTAAGTTACTGGCGACTCACCACCGGGGTTGAAGTGGACTTCATCATTGATGACATGGCGTACGCTGTAGAGGCGAAAGCTTCGCGATCCGTCACTGCGGATCACTTGAGGGGGCTGCGGGAGCTGTCTCGCGAGCACCCTCGGGTTAAGAAACGTTTTGTTGTGTCTCTTGACACCCAGCCGCGCGTAACGGAGGACGGAATCGAGGTGCTTCCTCAGACGGTATTCATGCAGCGCCTTTGGCAAGGAGAGCTGCTTCGTTGAAGGGCACGCGTGCTCGTTTTGCGTGATCGTCGTCCTTCGGCTATGAAAACAGAAATTTGAAAACAAGATCTCGAGCGAAGTCTGTCCTGAACGATTCCTTTGCGGCCTTTGCGTGAGATAACTATTCTCCGAATCCGGATATATTTCCCGCGGACAAAACCAGATTGCGATACAAAAAAGTTGACACGACATGCCTCGGAGGATAAAACTCCCACAAGTAGCGGCCGGATTTTGACGAAAAAATAAAGGACATCGCTGGAGTTTGGGACGTTCTGCTGCGCCAGACGGGTGCGAGACGTGCCAGACGGATCAGATCCTTTTTTACGCGGCAATGCAGCGGGGAAAGAAACGGTCATGAAACCACAGAGGAACGATCCCTGTCCTTGCGGGAGCGGCAAGAAATATAAAAAATGCTGTCTACCCAAGGAGAGACACCAGCCCCCCGGCGACTCTCTCTGGACCCATGCCGGCAAAATGCACCGCATTCAGCATGCTGACGATTATCCAGTGGAGGCCTGCTACCTCAATGCTGATTGGAAAGAGCAGGGGTTGGCCCGCATTGTGGTTACCCGGAGCCAAGAGAACGGCAAAGCTATGTTGGGAGTGTTCCAGGTGGATATTTTCTGCCTGGGAGTCAAAGACGCCTTTTGTAATGAGGGCCTTAGTAGAAGACAGATTGAGGATGAACTTCTCCCTGGATATTACCAGAATGAGGAGCCCACGAGAGTCGGGATCAACTATGCCAAGGAGATCATCTACGGCGCGGTAGATTACGCCGGAAGTCTGGGCTTTAAACCTCATCCTGATTTTGAGCTTTCCCGCCACGTGCTTGGAGCTGAAGAATTCAGCAGGACCCGCAGCCTTGAGTTTGGCGGCCTCGAGGGTAAGCCGCTTTACATTGCCGGCCCCGATGATGATGTCGCAACGATCCTTCAAAAGCTTCGCCAGAGGCTAGGGAAAGACGGCTTTCACTTTGTTAGGCCGGAAGATGACTGGGCGACTCTCGAGGAAAATGAAGATCGGCAGTCCGGACTGGTCAGTCGGGTATTGAGCCACGCAACGGAGCTTCTGGACTCTGACCTCAAGACATACAAGCATCTTAGACAAATTGGGATGCGTTTAATGGGTGCGATCACCAGGTCGCTACCGAAGGAATTGATCCTCCAGGCTGCAAGAGATTTGCGGCTGTTGGATAAAAAGGGGAGGATCGTCTGCGATACGGAAGATGAAACGTCATTCATCATGGATCGCGCTATCCACGACATACCCTGGCCGGAACAGAGATACATAGAAATCTATCACCAAGACGAGGGGGCAAAGCTATCTTTAGATCAGCAGGCGTATCTAGAGGCAAACATACAGCCGGTTTTTTCCTTGTACGAAGTTTTGAAGGCATCCCGTGGTCGTGGTCTATGGCTCGTGGATCTATTTTGCCCGGAAGAGTTTTTTCTCATGGATACTGGATTAGGAACGACAGCCGAAGAAGGATGTCTTTTGGCCAGCAGGGTCATCCGCCTAAACGGAATCTGTTTCACTTCCGGGGTGACTATGCCTTTTGGCGCGGAACACAAAAAGCGCCTCACGAGCCACTTTGCTTCCCTGGCAGAGGACAAAGAAGGAGCCGGAAGCTGGGAGAGGCTGATGCAGCGTCATGCTCCATACTTCTTTATTGAGTTTAAGAAGACCGGTGTTGCCGTCGAGTTTACTACGGTCACTTAAGCCACGTGCCGTACGGACCAAGATTTTCTTTTGGCTCTTCCAGGTTTACCGTGAACGAGCACTCACCACAGTGACACTGACTTCGCGTGGTTCGCATGGCAGGTGTTCGTGATCGTGCTCGTGCGAGCACGATTTCCGCGCGACCGCGCAAGAGAACGCTAAGCAGTCGGGTATATAATCTAAGCCATCATTGACGACCAAGTCGTCATTTGCCATGACATTTGACGATCAAGGCGTCGGACAAAACTCCGGCGAAGACCGCTCAAAGGGCCAATAAGCTTCGGGGAAATGACCCAGCGATATTAAAATAAATCGCCGTTGCTCAAACGGTTGACAAACTCGTTGGCCGGCAGGATCCATATTCCATCATCGGTTCTGCGGCTCGTGCGCTCTAATCAGGAGTTAAAGCCCCTGCGCGTTCTGGCCGAGGAAAAACAACTGAAGCGCTATCTGTGCGTGAGTCTGGAACCGCGCGCGCGGCGGGTCGACGGGGTCTCCGTTCTTCCCCTAAGCGAATTTCTAGAGGCGCTGTGGAGCGGAGAGTACACCTAGTCCGATCCAGCCCGCACCGCCCGGTGAAAGATCAAGGGTAAGGGGGTTGCGCTGAATAATTCTTGGAAGTTCGGATTTAGTGCTTCGAATTTTTCTTCTCCTTACTTGGCGCCTTAGCGCGAGACTGCACTTTGTCGGATTCCGCACTACCGCCCGAAGAGCCGATTGACCGTGGAGCCGACGCCGTCCGCGATGCTGCTGGCGCCTTCCATGCTTTTTCGGCCGAGGGTGCCGAGTCCTTCGGCGACGTTCTGGACGCTTACACCGAGTTCTCCGGCCATGGCTGTTGCGATGCGAGTCGACAAATTTTCGTTGAGGGAAAAATTCGGGTTTCGCGTATTGCCTGTAAGAGTGAAATCGACATCGATGGCGTTGTTGTTGTCTTTAAGAAAGCTGATCACCGCGTTGCGCGGAAGACCCATGAAGGTATCGAAAAATCCCGCAGAGGGCGCGAATGTCAAGTCCTTGAGAATGACTTTGCCTTTGCCATTCAAATTGTCGTTGCGAACCTCGGAGGTAAGATTCAAGTCGAGGATTCCTTTGGCGACCCGGGCCTCGTTTTTTTTCACGAGATAAGGTTGGATCGCGACCAAGTCCACCGCCTCCAGGACGATTCGCGACGATGAGTCTCTGGCGGCCGGACCGACCCATCCGCTCACTTTGGCTCTGCCATCGCGCTTCACCCCTTTAACAACGGCCGTGAGATCGAAACGGGTTTTCTCGGCAGCCGGCACCGCTACGCCTTGGATCACCGCGTCGATCTCTTCCATTCTGGTTTTCAAGGGCGGCCGACGCACCGTCGCGTCGTAAAGATCCAGACTTCCGTTCCTGAGCTCGATCATCGAAATTATCACCGCGCGGGCATTGTCTCGGCTTGATCGGGCGTTGCTTTCTTCCCGTTCCGTAAGGCTGGGAACCATCACAAGCTTACCCGGGTTGCGCAGCATGGATAGATACGGTTTTTCGATCACGATGGACGAGATGCGAATCTCCTTGGTGAAAAGGGTGCGCAGGTCGGGAACGATCGTCACCCGTTCCGCCTCGAATGTACGCGCCGTCGGCCATCCTTTCGGACCGTCGATGCCGAGCCCAAACAATTCGATAGTGAACCAGTTGACCTTGAGATCCGTCAAGCGGCTGCCCGGTCCGAGCGCGGCGACGACTTTGTCCTGAAGCAGCCGGACGCCCATGTGGTAGCCGCCGATGACAGCGATAGCCACAAAGATGACCGCGGCGATAGATATGGTTTGCCAACGCTTCATGAAAAATCGATTGAAGAGACATTTTACGCGCGGGAAGGTCAAGCGGCAAATCAATTCGAAGTTTTCATTGCCGAGCGTGTCTGCGGGGCAGATTTGTCCGTCGATGGCAAACGAGCGCCTGCTTCGAGGGGCTCGAAGATCTGGGTCAGGAAACTAATTTACGGCAAAACAATAGAACAAACCGTTCCCGCCCGAGCCGCGCAGGGCTTCTTGGCCGCATCCGCGGGATGGATGCGATGAATTCCATGATCTGGAAGATTCGTCGTCGCGCAGGCCCATGCGGTCGTGGTGGCCGACCATCGCCGCGCCTTCGCTGCTGCTCGTCCAGTTACGGCAGGTTCTATCTTCGTCGCCCGTAAATGCCCGGCCGTCCGGCTGCGAGCCGGTGAGAATATCGTGCATATTAGGTTTGTCGCCGCGGGCGTTGATGGGCGCGCCTTTCTCGCTGAGCGCTGTCTCTTTGTTGAGCTTGTTATCGCCATGCAGCTCGTTAACATCTTTCGCGATGACAATGCCCTTGGTATTTTGCCACGGACCGCGCCCGATACGGTCGCGCGCGTTGACGGCGGGCTTGCCGCCGGCTGCGCTGGTGCTCAAGTAAGCGCGCCAGGTGCGGTTGCCGGCCCCGGCCGCTTGCGCCAGGGATTGGCAGTGTTTGTCCGCGCCCGCCAGGCCACCCAGATCGGCTCCCTTTTCTGAGCCGACGCTGGTGATGAAAAAAGTCATCCCGCTTTTTTGCTCTTGCGAGCTGGCAATCCAGCTGAGCGAAAGCAGAGTCACTGTTACAGCGAGAGAAATACGCATGGCGTTTTTCATTTTGACCCTCCTGTTCATGAGCAGGCCAATGAAGTTGCCTCGATGCACTCCCGTGTTCGCGAAGCGTGATCGTGCTCGTTACGCGAGCACTAACAGGGCGAATTGTATACCATAGTCGCCGTTGAAAAAAGAAGAGACGATGCCATCCGCCCCGATGATTTTCTTCGCTGCGGAGCGATGCCATCGGTTCGCGAACCTTCGTTGTTGACGGTGCCGAATCGTTTCGACTAAGCTTCAGGCCTTAGTCGACCGTGGGAAGGGAGGCGAACGGTATGAGCCAAGTGAATTCTGCCAAGAAGATGGATGTGCCGAGCGAGCATTGGGACCGGCTGTTTGCGCCGAGCGCCTGCCTGGTGATGATTACCACGGTGGACAGCGAGGGACGCATCAACGCGGCGTCCTTCGGCACCTGCGTGCGCGTGTGCCACGATCCGGTTTGTATCGCTTTTACGGTCGGGGCGCCGAAAGACACCTGCAACAACGTTCTTTCAACCGGTGAATTTGTCGTCAACGTGCCGCCGTTTGAAAGGGAGATTCTTGAGAAAGTCAGGGTAGTTGGTTTGGAGTTTCCGCCGCACGTCAACGAATTGGAAAAGGCCGGACTCACGGCGCTGCCGTCCAAGATCGTCACACCGCCGCGCATCGTCGAGTGCCGGAGTCATTTCGAATGCAAAGTCGAATGGACCAAGCAATGGCTGCATCGGGTGATGGTGGTCGGTAAAGTGGTTGCAGCTTCGGTCGATGAGGGTTGTGTAGATGAGAATGGCTACGTTGTGTGGCAGAAGCTCAAGCCGGCGCACTACTCCGGCCACGAATATAAGAACGGTTTCGTCGCGGCATACGATAAAATGGACGTCGATATGATCTATAGGGAGCCGATCGCTCCACGGAATGGGTGATCGCCGCGAACTATTATAGAAGAACCTTCCATACGTTGTTGCGCTCTAAACACTGCGGGGACTTGTGTTCGTGAACCGTGATCGTGCTCGGTTAGGGCCTGTGGAAGCGCGCGTTCAAAGCTTGGCTTGTCCGTTTGACTGATTCTATCGCAAAAGACTCGGGAGGCGGCTCCGCATAATCTCTTCCGCTTCGGCGACGATGTCTTGGACGACTTCCTTGACGCTTTTGATTGAGTCGATCAGGCCGGCATCTTGACCGTAGGAGATCGACGCATTGTCGACATCGCCGGCGGCGCGCGCGGCCGCGGCTTGCTTGCCGAGTTCGCTGGCGTCCTGGCGCAGCGCCCATTCGCGCCCCGCCCAGCGTTCGATAAATTTATTGCGCTTCGCCCGCGACATGGCGCCGGGCCAGACCCGTTGGCTGGCGAGATCGGGAATTTCCGTCAGCACGGTGTCGTGGCCGTCGCTCTCAACGATCGCTCGTTTAAAATTCGCGTGAATCGGCGCCTCGGGTGTCGCCATGAAGCGGGTGCCGAGCAATACGCCTTCAGCGCCGAGGGCCAGCGCCGCCGCGAGGCCGCGGCCGTCGGCGATACCGCCGGCGCAGAGAACCGGTAATGGCGCAACGGCTTTAACCATCATCGGCAGCAGCGGCAGCGACGCCATCCAACTCACATGCCCGCCGGCTTCTGTGCCCTGCGCGACGATAACGTCGGCGCCCGCCTCCGCGGCGCGCAGCGCTTCGGGAACTTCGCCGGCCATGTGCATGACTTTGGCGCCGGTATCGTGCGCGCGCTGAAAATGGTCGCGCAGATTTTGGTCTTTGCGCGCCCACGCGAACGCGACCAGCGCAGGCTGCGCGCGCAACGTGACCGCGAACATGTCCTCCTTGATCTGAAACAACAAGTGATTGATGCCGTAGGGCTTTTCGGTGCGCTCGCGGATCGAAGCGATCTCGGTCTCGAGCGTCGCGGCGTTGAAGGCCGATGTGCCAAGCGTGCCGAAACCGCCGGCATTCGAGACCGCGGCGACCAGCGGCGCCGTGGTCGCCGTGCCCATGCCCCCCAATACAATCGGATGATCGATGCCGAGCAGACCGCAAATGCGCGTGTGAATCATGGCGTCTCCTTGTGGCGAGACTACATACGGTCTACTAACGGAAAGCAAACGCAATGTAAATCCGCTGCGCGGCGCGCCCACTCGGCCGGGCATCGAAGACTCGCGCACTCAAGCCGAAGGGCTGCGCTAGCCGTCATTCAAACGGCGAATCTCGATTATCAATCGCATAACTGTGTTGTGCCGATTTGGAGCGCGCGTAAGATTTCGCCGCACGGAACTTACGCGAATCATAATTCGCCGTCGATTCTTGCGCCCGCGAACTGATCCGGACATTCCGCTTCGGTTGACGCCGGCTTTATTGGTTTGCTAAATCAAGACAGCTTCGATTAGGCTTTGAAAACATTGGAAAGAAGAAATCGCTCTATGCGTCGAACCGTCAATGTCATTTTACTTGGGTTGGTTTGTCTCGTTATTTTCCGCGTCGCTGCGCCCATGCAGGTTTACGGCGCGACGATCGCCGAGGTCGCGGCTAAGGTAAAATCGCTCAAGCCGCAAGAAAGAATCAACTATCTGTTCAAAGGCGCCCAGGCCGAAGGGGAATTGGTTTACTACGGAACTTTGCCGATCAATGAGTTTCTTCCGCTCGCTCGCGTTTTTAATTCGCGCTATCGTTCGCTGGCTCTGCATCATTATTTTTCGCCGCGCGACGGCATTCTCAGTCGCACCATGACCGAAGCGCGCGCCGGGAGGCATGCGTTTGACATCGTTCAGGTAGACCTGAGCTACGGCTTTCAGTTGTTGAATGCCCATCTCGTGCAATCCTACGCGATCCCCGGAGCAAACCGCTTTTTCGACGGCACCTACGATCCCGCCGGCCACTGGCACAGCATGTACTATTTGACCACGGCGCTGATCTACAACACCAACTCCGTCAAGGCGGAGCAAGCGCCGAAAAGCTACGACGATCTGCTTCAGCCCGCCTGGAAAGGTAAAATGCTGTTCGACCCGGAAGCCGGATATATTCTCGCGGCCATGGAAGCGGCCTGGGGCCGAGAAAAAGCCGTCGCTTATTTAAGCAGGCTCGCTAAGCAGGACATAAGTTATCGGCGCGGCGGCACTCTGACGACTCAAGTCGTAAGCTCGGGTGAATATCCGATCGGCATCGCCATCAACGGCGAGACATCGGCGGCGATCCGGGAAAAAGGCGCGCCGCTCGGGTTCAAGGTGCTCGCGCCATCAATCGTCAAGCCCGAGGGGCTGTTCATCGCGAGAAACGCGCCGCACCCGCATGCCGCATTGCTGTTCGCCGAGTGGGTGCTCTCGGAAGAGGCGCAGTCATTCCTGGCGGGCACGCTCGGCAAGGGCAGCGCAATGAGGGGCGCGCGCAGCAAGTTTAAAGATTTTCAATTGAAGCCGGATTTTGTCGTGAGCCCCAAGCTCGGCGCCAATCTGCGGAACTATATTCAGGACTTTCGCAAGATCATGGGGGCACCATGACTGAAGCGTTCCAGACGTTCCAACCCCCACCTCCGTCCCGTCCCCGCGACGCGGGAGGATGAAGGAGGGAGCTGAAACGGAGCGAAGCGGTCGAACGTTGGAACAATTCGAACTTTGAAAGTGACGATGAAGCTTGAAATCGCCGAATTTCCGGTAAGGCAAATCCGTTTGGGCCATCGTTTCAAGTACGAGAACCAAATCCTCGAAGTCGATGAAGCGGCGTTGATCGCGCTCGTGCTGGAGGATGCGCGGGTCACGGATGCAACGATTGGCGTGGCGGCGCCGGGAGAAAAGACGCGCATCACGGGGATTAGAGACATTGTCGAGCCGCGCTACAAAGTTTCCGGCAGCGGTCAGGTTTTCCCCGGCATTTTGGGAGCGGTCGAGAACGTCGGCGAGGGGCGAACCCATCGACTTTCGGGCATGACCGTCGTTGCAGCCGCGGAGTACGAAGGCACGATCCGGGCAGGGACGACGGTGCAACGGAGCGCGGTCCTCGACATGTCAGGTCCGGGCGCGGAAGTTTCCCGCTTCAGTTCATTTTTACATTTGGTCGTGAGCTTTAAAGTCCTTCCCACCCTGGGCGAGTTGGATGCTCACGGCGCAATTCAGTCGGCGGAATACAAGGTGGCCCAGTGTCTGGCGCGAATCACGGCAGAACTCCCAGCCGTGAAAACTTGCACTTATGATCTCAGTAAGAAGAATCCCGATCTCCCCGACGTGATGCTGATCCAAGGCTGCATCACCGATCCGCAGCACGTGCACTCGGGTGTCGGTTATTACGGTCTGTCGCTGCGTAATTCCCTGGCGACGTTCGTGCATCCCAACGAGCTTTTTGACGGCGCGTTGACCGTTGACACGACGCGATCGGGGCGCGGTTATTACCCGACCACCTGGGATTGGCAGAATCATCCTCTGGTGCTGGAACTGTTCGCCGCTCACGGCGAAACCTTGAACTTTGGCGGCGTCATCTTGCAACGCATCCGGTTCGAAACCAATCACGGCAAAGAAGTGGGCGCGCAGAACGCCGCGCGTTTGGCCAAGACGCTGGGGGCGGATGGCGCGCTCGTAACCTGGATCGGCGGCGGCAACGCGTTTGTCGATGTCATGTTTACCGTTCGCGCCTGCGAGCAAGCCGGAATCAAGACGACGCTGGTGACCTATGAAAACGGCGGCAAGGAAGGCAAGGACAGCCCGGTGCTGTTTTATCTTTCCGAAGCGGACGCCGTGGTGAGCACAGGCGCGCTCGACCGGACTTTAGAATTGCCGGCCATGGACAAAGTGATCGGCCCCTACGAGCAGATCAAAATTTTCCCTTTTCCCGGCGCTGCCCCCGTGCCCGCGCATGGCGCGTTGTCGCTGGAAGCGCGCGACGTGATGATCGGCGGCGCCGATATCTGGGGCGAGGGCAGATTCAGATGTGAGGAATACTAATTCGAAGAATTCGAACCGTTCCAGCAGTTCAAGCCGTTCAACCGCTGCGCTCCGTTCAAGACGTTTTGAACGAATTGAACGGCTTGAACGATTTGAACTCTTGCAGATCTAAGGAGCCGATCCCAATGATTAAAATCGTTCATGTCGTCAATCAATTTTTTGCCGGCCTCGGCGCTGAAGAAAAAGCCGGGCTGCCAGTGGGCGTTATTGAGGGCAGCGCCGGCGCGGCGCGGGCTTTGGAGACGAAACTCGGCGACGCAGCTAAGATCGTGTGTACGATTTACGTGGGGGACAACTACTTTCACGAGCACAAGGAGGAGGCCCTCAACGCGATCATCGCTGCGGTGCGCGCCGCCGATCCACGGGTTCTCTTGGCTGGTCCGGCGTTTAATGCCGGGCGTTACGGCATGACTTGTGTCGAGGTGTGTAATTCGATTGCCAATGAATTGACGCTTCCCTGCCTGACCGCGATGCATGCTGAGAATCCTGGCGTGGACGCTTATCGGGAGCTCGCCAATGCGCGCGTCTACTGCTTGCCGACGGCAGAGACCACGGCCGGCATGAGCGACGCCATGACGCGCTTGGCTCTTTTCGCGATTCGTCTCTCCCGCGGTGAAGACATCGGTTCGGCTCGCAAAGAAGGGTACATCGGCCGAGGCATTAGACGCATTGAAACGACAGAGCACAGCGGCGCGTCGCGGGCGATTGAAATGTTGCTGAAGAAAATCAAAGGCGAGCCGTTTACGAGCGAACTGCCGATGGAGACATGGGACGACGCAGCGCCGGCGCCGCCGCTGGCGCACGTGAATGATCGCAACATCGCGATGGTGACAACCAGCGGCGTGGTCCCGTACGGCAACCCGGACAAGTTCAAAACTTACCGCAACACTTACTGGCGGAAATACAACATCGCCGAGCTCAAAGAGCTCGAACCGGGAAAGTGGGAAGCGGTACACGGCGGCTACAACGTCGCGTTCATGAATCAAAATCCCCACTACGGCGTGCCGCTCGATGCGCTCCGCGCTCTCGAAGCGGAAGGCGCGATCGGTGCGGGAAGACTTTACCCGGCGTATTATGTCATTCCGGGAAATCAAGGCTCGCCGACGGTCATGCGCCGCATCGGGCAAGAAATCGCCGCGGACTTAAAGAAGGACGGCGTCGAAGGTGTTCTCTTTGTTGCCACGTGAGGAACCTGCAGTCGCAGCGGCGCTGTGATCAGCAAAGAACTCGAGAAATCCGGCCTGCCGGTGGCGCTCATCAGCGCGATGTTTCCGGTAGCCCAGCAGGTGCGCGCGAACCGCATCGTCAAAGGCGTGAGCATCCCGCACCCATGCGGCGACCCGAACTTGCCTAAGGATCTCGACGCGCGCCTGCGCCGGGAAATCATTCAGACCGCGCTTCGAGCACTCGAATCCGAGGTCAAAGGACCGACGCTGTTCTCTCCGCCAGTAGCCATGGGCGGGTAGAGCAATTGCACTTCGTTTCACGACGACAGTTGAATCACTGTGGGTTCATTCCCCGCAGCTTGCTGCGAAATCGTGAATTCACTCCGTCATTCCCGCATGCTTTTAGCGTGAATCCAGGCGAACTCTGAGTGGACCCCCGATAAGAACGTCCCGAGGATTAAGTAGCCAGTCAAGACGGATTAGAAATCCGCCCGGTCACGGGGGACGGGTTTCAAACCCGCCCCTCCACCGTCAACCGTACTACATGCATGCGATGTAGCTCTCTCTGACCCACCCTTAACTCCCTCTCCTTCATCCGATCTTCTCCTTTGGGGAGAAGATCCTACCCAACAGGGTGACAGAATCGCTAAGCAGTTTTGGGGTGACATTTTCGCTCAACTACCACAGCAGATCCGGCGCAGCGTTGACTCCCACACCGGCTCCACCTATATCTAGTGGGACGAAATTTCGGAGGTTGTGAACATTGATGGCTAGTAAAACCATGAAGTTTGGCTCGCACTATTTACCTACCTATGTTCCTGATCTGGACGGGTCGATGTCGGAATTTTATCAGAAGATATTCGGTCAGATGGAAGAAATGGATCGGCTCGGCTACGACCACGCCTGGGTCACCGAGCATCATTTCGCGCTTTACGGCGGCACGCTGCCGCACCCGCCGACATTTATGGCCGCGGTCGCGCGCACAACCAGACGCATTCGTCTCGGCGTGGCGATCAACGTTCTGCCGCTGCACAATCCGATCGACGTCGCCGAAGCGTATGCGATGGTCGACGTCGTTTCCAACGGCCGGCTCGACTTCGGCGTGGGCAAGGGCAGTGAATCCCACGAGTACAAAAAATTCGGCGTCGATCAAAAGGAGGCCACCGGCCGCATGTACGAGGGCGTCGAGGTCATGCTGCAAGCATGGTCCGATAAGCCGGTCAGTTTCAAGGGCGAGTATTACAATTACCAGAACGTGCCGGTATTTCCCAAACCGGTACAGCGGCCGCACCCTAATTTCTGGGTCGGTTGCGCGCGCAGCGAAGACAGCTTTCGCTGGGCTGGCAAGCACGGCTTTCATCTGATGACGCTGCCGTACCTCTATCGCGAGCCGCAGATGCTGCCCGGGTTGGTAAAAACCTATCGGGACAATCTGGCGAGGGCAGGTCACAATGCCGCCAAAGCGGACATACTGGGCAAATTCCACATTTACGTCGCCGACAGTTTGGATGACGCGATTCGGGAAGCCGAGCCGTATCTCATCAATTATTTCGACGTGCACAAAGCTGCGGACCCTGACCGTCTGGAACAAGGCTTATTGACGCAGCGCGATGCTCGCACTCAGCTCGAACAAGGATTCGTGCTCGCTGGAGATCCCAAGCGGGTCGCCGATACCATCCGCAAGTGGAGCGAAGAAGTCGGGTTGACGACGATCTCGGGCACATTTCACTTCGGCGGTATGCCGCAGGAGCTGGCATTGAAGAACATTCGCCTGTTCGCGGAGAAAGTGCTGCCGGAATTCAAATGACCGTCTGGCGCTAAGATCCGAGAAGAAAATTTGACCGCAGAAAACCTAGCGCGGCGAAGCCGCAACCAAAGCAGCAAGCATTATTGCACCACGGAGACCCAGAGTTCGCAGAGTTCGGAGTATTTCCTTGATGAAAAACTCTTTCCTCGGCGTACTCCGCGCGTCAGCCTTTAAAATTGTGGCGGATCCGTCCTGTGGCGGATCCGCGATGAATTCTTCTGGACCGAGACCATCAGGCTAGCTATTGGAAATTTGCGCGAGCGCGCGAAAACTTTCAACTATGGCAAATACAGAAAGCCCGGCGGGAAAATCTCGCCGGGCTTTTTATTTATTGCGAGCATCCGCGCTCCCGTGATAAGCGCTAAGTGATGATCGAATCGCTTCGGCAAATCCGCTTAGGTCCGCAATCGACGCTCATTATTCTCGCTGGCGGCGCGCTTGCCTATCTCACGGTCATTCCGCTCATCATGCTGGTCTACGGCAGCGTGAAGAGCGGTCCGCCCGGCGTTGCCGGTGCGCTGACCTTTGAAAATTACCTTAAGCTGCTTGCCAACTGGCGTCTGGCCCCGGCGTTGCTGAACTCGCTGGTCTTCAGCACCGGCTCGAGTCTGCTCGCCTTCGCCGGGGGTCTCTATCTCGCCTGGATGACCGAGCGAACCAACCTGCCCTGGCGCGGCGCGGTTTACACCTGCGTTCTCGTCCCGATGATTGTGCCCGGCATTTTGACCACCGTTGGGTGGATCATCCTCTTCGGCCGGCGCTCGGGCATCATCAATATCATTGGCATGCAGTACCTTGGGCTCAGCGAACCGATCGGGATCAATAATATGCCGGGTATGATCTGGGTGCAGGGGACGGATCAGATTCCGCTGGTCTTTTTGCTGCTCGCGGCGGCGCTCCGCTCGATGGACCCCTCGCTGGAAGAAGCAGCCATGGTCGCCGGCTCCGGCATATTCCGCACGACGATGCGCATCACTTTGCGTGTGTTGCTGCCCGGGATTTTGGCGGTGTGGATGATCAGTTTTGTGCGCGCGATAGAGAATTTCGAAGTGCCCGCGTTGATCGGCATGCCTGCGGGGATTCTCGTGTTCGCAACCGAAGTTTATCTCGCGACCAAGACCGTTCCGACGGATTTCGGTCTCGCCAGTACTTTCGCGGTGGTATATCTCGCCATTACGACGGTGGGAGTCCTGCTGTATCTCAAATGGACGGCGGCTTCGGAACAATATGCCACGATCACCGGCAAGGGATTTCGCCCCAGTGCCTTTGATCTCGGTCGCTGGCGCATCCCTTTTGCTGCTTTCAACATGCTGCTGTGCTTTATTCTTTTCATCCTGCCGGTGCTGGTTGTGGTCTGGTCGTCGTTTCTGCCGTTTTACATGGCGCCTTCGCCCACCGCCTTCGCCAGCCTCACATTGGAAAATTACCACAATCTCTGGAATCTGCCGCTCGTGCACCGCGCCATGTGGAACAGCTTCGTGCTGGGTTTGGGAAGCTCGACTTTGACAATGCTGCTGACAGCTGTCATCGCCTGGATTGTCGTGCGCACCAAGTGGCGCGGCAAGGGCGCCCTCGACTTCCTCGCCTTCAGTCCCATAGCCATGCCGGGGCTGGTGTTGGGCATTGCCATCCTGTGGCTGTATTTAGTCCTGCCTGTGCCGGTCTATGGGACACTGTGGATACTTTTGATCGCCTACGTGACCAAATATTTGCCCTACGGCATGCGAGCGTGCTCGTCATCCATGCTGCAGATCAAAAAAGAACTTGAAGAGGCTTCGGCGGCAAGTGGCGCGGCCTGGTCTCATACCTTCAAAAGGGTCGTCCTGCCGTTGCTCGCGCCGGGCTTTGTCGCGGGCTGGATTTACGTGATCACCCACTCATTTAGAGAGCTTTCCACGTCGATCATGCTCTATCGTAGCGGCACCGAGGTCATTTCCATCGTCTTATTTGAGTTGTGGGATGGCGGGCAGTACCCGGCGCTTTGCGCCCTCGGCATCGTGATGATCGTCGTCCTTATCCTCATCAGCTTGATCGCTCGCGCCGTCGGCGCGCGCTATTCAATCCAGCAAATGTGACGCTCCTTGGGCGCGTCGGTTCAAAGTTCAAGGTTCAAATCCGGATGGAGACGTTCCGAGCTCAAACCTTGAACTTTAAACATTGAACCTTGAACAACTATTTAACTTGCTTCCGCACGATAATGTCTTCGATCAGCTTGTAACCCTTCTCTTTTACCTCGGCCATTTTTTCATGACCGATGAGCACGGTGCGGATTTTCTTGCTCTCCACCACGTTTATAATTTCCTGCCAGCCGGCCTTGGCGCCTTTGCGAGCCGAAATCGTGCCGCCACTCCGCGCTAAAGCGGCGACGCCGTCCTCGCTCAGCATGAAATCAATGTAGAGGGCCGCGGCATGGGGATTTTTGGCGCTCTTGGCGATACCCGTATGACTGCCCAATGATCCGGGTGTCGGATTGGGGAAGACCATCGCAATGGGGCATTTCTTTTCATATTTCATCTGCAATACCCGCGGCGGATAGACTTCCACGGCGATCTTGCTCTCACCGCTGCATAGCAACTGCACCTGCAGCGTGTGCCCGCGCCGGGCCACCGCGCCGTTACGCATCAGCGCTTTCATGTACTGCGCCGTCTTCTCTTCGCCCCACTCAGTGAGCCAGGCAAAGACCGCCTGCTCGGGCTCATTGTCAATGATGATGTCGTTTTTCCATTTCGGGTCGAGCAAATCCTGATAACCCTTGGGCGCTTCCCCCGGCTTGACCAGATTGGTATTGTAGGCGATCACCACGAGCGTGTAGTCAGCGGTATACCAACGCCCGTCCTTGTCCCAGAACTGATTCGGATAATACTTTTTTTGCGGCGAGTCATAACGCGCATGCATGCCGCTTTTCATCAGCTCGCCGATATTGTCGAAATCCACCCCCACGACATCCGCCGGCAGTTTGCCGACGCGATGTTCCAAGAGAATCCGGTCCAACCCTTTGGCCCCCTGTAGCCGGGATGCGTCGACCTTAACGAACGGATATTTTTTTTGGAACGAGTGAGAGTATTCCTGGATCGTCTCCAGCCCCTGGTTGGAATAAACCACCACGTTGCCTTCTTTCTTGGCGCCCTCTTCGAGCCGGCGCTGTCTTTCCTTGGCCGGCAATTTATTGATCCCGGCGAGGATTTCCTCGGCTGTCGCCGCTCGCGCCGCCGAGGCGACACCGATTAACGCGATGATTATGAAGATTCTCAATACGTGTAGTTTCATCTTCCTTATTCTCCCCTTTCAATTTTTCCCGGGCGGCCAACGCTCGCGCTGTCCAAGCCTGTTTCAATCGCCGATTCCCCTTCTACCATACGCCCCTTGTAAAGTAAGAGTCCGGACGAAACGGCCGATCGCGGCGTCATCCCGGTAGCGGCTCTCGTCGTAGCTCTCATAGTGAATCAGCTCCGCCAGCGGCCGGCGCGGCGGCGCCGCAATCTGCGACTTGGCGTAGCCGACCGGCACCAGATGATAGATCCGCAACGGCTCGGGAATTTTTAAAAGAACTTTGAGCATGGTTTCCATGTACGGCGAATTGGCGTCGCTGACGTACTGCGACGCCAAGCCATGTGCCGTCGCCGCCAGATGGATCAGCAGCGTAGCGTTGGCCAAGCCGGTAATAAAGTGCGATTCGGCTTTTTCGAGCTGGGTGCGGATCGGATACGACTGCTTCACTCTCGGGTCGCCGAGAATCACGATATGCACCGGCGCGTGGCGAAAGCCATCGCCGGTCATCCTCGCCGTGCCGCGCACGGCCAAATCCATTTCACGCTTCTGCTCCATCTGTTTCACATAATAGTCGGCGATCCTGTAGCGCGTCGCTTGATCGCGCACAACGACAAATTCCCAAGGCTGGCCGTTGCCGCCGGACGGCGCCCAACGGGCGCAGTCGAGAATCGTCCGCACCGTTTCGCCGGAAATTTCCCGGCTTTCGTCGTAACCGCGGATGCTGCGGCGCTGCTCCACCAAGGCGTGTAGATCGTGAATCCTCATCTCGCGTCTCCTATCTGAGTGAATCTATCAGAAATGAAGTCAATCCTTTGACAATCGGCGTCAACTTCCGCTCGCACAAGGCGGCGGCTCGATCAACTAAGTTCCGGCTGCGACGAAATCGCCGCTAGTAATAAGCGCCGCTTGAAAATTTTGTTCCTTAGGTTTTCTTCGGCGTTGTGGTATTCTTGCGCTGCCACTTCGATGAACGGAAAAACCATCTCATCGGATTTCCCCCGGGCTCCCTCAGTCGTCTCCCGGCTCTTCTGGTTCGTCCATCGGCAATGGTTCAAACGCTGCCTTTGGTGCCTGGCCGCCCTGTTGTTTTTTTTCCTGTGCGCTTTCATCGAGTTTCACACATCGATCCTGCAGTCATGGTTCTTTACCAGCACCAACATACGCTTGTATTTCAAGCTGGGCGAGGGACCGGCCAAGCAAATCGCTTATCCGCGCTCGGCGCCCTTCGACGACCGCCGTGGCTACTCCAAGCTGCCGCTCTTCCAGTCGCGGCTGGAGGCGCAAAAATACCGCGTTACCGATCAGGTTCGCCAGTCAGAAACCATGCTCACGCTGTTCGAGCAAGGCATCTCACCGCCCTACGCGGAGAAGGCTGCGGCGGGTCTCGATATCCGCGGCGCCGACGGGCAGCCGCTTTTTGGTTACGCCCAGTCCGAATTTTTGTTCGAGAATATTGAAAACATTCCGCCCCTGGTGGTCAAAACGCTACTGTTTCTTGAAAACCGCGATCTCGAGCGCTCGGCCATGCCCTGGCAAAACCCGGTGATCGAATGGGACCGAACCCTGAAGGCCGCCATGATGTACGTCGGCGCCAAGCTTAATCTCCCGGTGCCGGTGCAGGGCGGCAGCACGCTCGCCGTCCAGCTCGAAAAGTTTCGCCATTCCCCCAACGGCCGCACCGACACGCCGATGGAAAAGCTGCGTCAGATTATCGGCGCGAGCCTTAAGGCTTATCGCGAAGGCGCCAATACACGCAGCTGGCGCGAGCGTATTATTGTCGATTATATCGATACCGTGCCGCTGGCCGCCGCTCCCGGCTACGGTGAAATCCATGGTCTCGGCGAGGGCCTCTACGCCTGGTTCGGCATGCGCCTCGACGACGCCGTGGCGGCGCTGAACTCACCGGAGCTAACCGCGGCGAAGGTGCATGCCTTCAAACATATTCTGACCTTGCTCATTTCGGTGCGCGCGCCCTCGGTCTATCTGGTCGATGAACGGGAATCCTTGGAGGAGAAAGTCAACCAGTTTACGCGCCTGTTGGCGCGCGGCGGCGTCATCGATTGGGAGATGGCCGCCGAGCTGCAAGAAACGCCGATCCGCTTTCTACCGGCCGCGCCGCTGCCGCCGCTGCCGTTGTCAAGCAGACATAAAGCGGCCAACGCAATCCGGATCAATATGATGGAGGCGCTCGGCGTCGGCAATCTTTACGACCTCAACCGGCTGCATCTGCGGGTTGACAGCACGTTCGATGTCGAATTGCAGAAAAAAGTTACCGAATTTTTAAACCGGCTGGCCGACCCGCAATTCGTCAGCTCGAACGGGCTCAACGGCGAGCGGTTGCTGGAGAACGCCGATCCGTCGAAAGTGATCTATTCGTTTCTGCTCGTGGAAGCGACTCCCACCGGCAATCTAATCCGTGTGCAGGCGGACAACTTCGCCGCGCCCTTCGATTTCAATAGAAGCGTCAAGCTGGAATTGGGCAGCACCGCGAAGCTGCGCACGATCACGCATTATTTGGAAGTCGTGGCCGAGCTTTATCGCGAGCTTTCCGGACTGGAGCAAAAGCAGCTTGCGCGCAAGGCGCCAAGCGCGCGCGATCCGCTGACCCGGTGGGCGATCGAAACGCTCCAGAACGAAAAGAATCTCGCCCTGCAGCCGTTTCTCGACCGCGCCATGGCGCGGCAATATTCCGCCGGCCCGCATGAAGATTTTTTTACCGGCGGCGGATTGCACCATTTCGAAAACTTCGACAAACAAGACAACGAGCGCGCCTTCAGCCTGCAGGACGCGTTTCGCAACTCGACCAACCTGGTTTTCATTCGCTTGATGCGCGATTTGGTGATCTACCATCGAGCGCGGCTGCCTTACGACGCCGACGACGTATTGGCGAATCCGGCCAATGCGGAACGGCGCAACATGCTCCAGAAAATCGCCGAAGAGGAGTCACGCCAGCCGCTGCGCCGGGCCTATCAGAACTATGCCAACCAAAGCCCGGATGAGATCGTCCGCCGCCTGCTTGGCAAGGGCAATATCGAGCGCCGTTTGACTATACTGTTTTTTGCCTGGGGCGTCGGCACCAGCGAGGGCGATCTCAAGGCGTGGTTGGAAAAGAATAAAGTCACCGCAACCGAAGCGGTTGTCTCCAAGCTGTATCGCGCCTATGACAACCCGCATCTGACCCTGGCTGATCACGCTTATCTCCTGTCGCTCCATCCCCTCGATCTATGGAGCGCCGGCGAGCTGCGCAAACAGCCAAAGCTCGCCTGGGAAAAACTTTTCGCCGCCAGCGGCGAAGCGCGCCGTGTCAGCTCGGCGTGGCTGCTCGACAACCGCAACCGGCGCGCCCAGGATTTACGCCTGCGCATCCGCATGGAAAAAGACGCTTTCAACCGCATGGCGCCCTATTGGCAAAATCTCGGCTTCCCTTTCAAAACCATGGTGCCGACCTATGCGACCGCGATCGGCAGCTCGTCGGATCGGCCGGTGGCGCTGGCTGAACTCGTCGGTATTCTAGTTAACGACGGCGTGCGCCGGCCGTCAGTGAGCCTGACTGAAGTGCACTTTGCCGCCGGCACGCCCTACGAAACCATTCTCGAACGGCTGCCGGAGCCAGGGCAACAAGTGCTTGCGCCGGAGATCGCGCGGACCGTGCGCAAAGCGATGGCCGATGTCGTCGAGCAAGGCACGGCGCGGCGCTTGAATGGGGTTTTTAAATTGCCCAACGGCAAAGCGATCACCGTGGGCGGCAAAACCGGCTCGGGCGACAACCGCTTTGAAACGTTTAGCCGCGCCGGCGCGGTCATCACTTCGCGCGCGACTAATCGAACCGCGACTTTTGTTTTTTATATCGGCGAGCGCTACTTCGGCGTCATTACGGCCTACGTGCAAGGACGCGAGGCGGAGAGCTACCGCTTTACCAGCGGCTTGCCGGTATCTTTATTAAAGCTCTTGGCACCGACGATCATCAGCCGGATGGAAGATAAATCCATCGCTCAACCCAACCTGCCGCCGGTCGGAAACATTCCAGCCGACGTTCGCGCCGATACGAACTCTACTGCAAATTTAGCGCGTTGATTCGCCGCGCGGGCATTTTTGCAATCTGCCATTTGTCGTTTGCCATTCCGAGCGAAGCGAGGACTAGGTGCCGCGCCGGTTGCCGAACAGCTCGATATGCAAGCGCGGCGTAAAGCCGTAACCATGACTCATGCACAGGGGCACGATCCATTGCGCTTTCTCACCAAGTTGTTTCTTGGTCGTGCCCTGCGCCATGATTAGAACACGCGCCGGTTCGACGTCCTTTAGGCGATCGAGAATTTCGCCAATTTCGCTGAAGTCCGATTTGCTTTCCACGACGAATTTCAGTTGGTAGTCGTAGCGATTCAAAAATTCTTGCACGACCGGTAAATTGAGCCGGCGCTGGTCGTGCATGCGCGCGAACTTGCCTCTTGCTCTTTTCCAAGGCGTGGAATTGGCCAATTTCGGACTGAGCGAAACCAGGTCGCAATGCACCGGCTTGAAGATCGTTCCCGCGGTTTCGATCGTGACATGTTTGCCCCTGCGCTTTAGCTCCAGCGCCAGCTCTTCGATGTCACCGGCCAACATCGGTTCTCCGCCGGTTATGACGGCATGACGGGTGGGGTGTTGGTCGACCCGGCACAAAATTGTTTTTATCGACCATGAAGCCCCTTCCGGCCGCCACGAGGTGTACGGCGTGTCGCACCATACACAACGGAGATTACAGCCCGACGTTCTGATGAACACCGACGGTGTGCCAACTAGGCGCCCTTCGCCCTGGATGGAATAGAAGATTTCACTGATGCGCACGACGTTAACTTATCAAAGCGCCGCCCTGCCTTGTAGGGGGCGGACCCCCTGTGTCTGCCCTGGACGGTTTCGCCAAACTGCGCCGTAATCGCGAACACTGAAACTTGCAACGACGGCCCCGTATGATAGAGGTTTAAGGTTGCTGAGACCGGCAAAACCGTCCGCCCGTTGGCGGCATGAGCAGGGAATAGCATGTCGGCAGATAAAGAAGCTTTAGCGGCCGAAGAGCGCAAGATACGCCGGCTGCGCCGCGCCATGGACGTGACGGCGGCTCTGCTCTGGCGGGTCAATTTGACCCTCGGAGAAGCCCAGGAAGTCGTCAGTCATGCGAAACACACGGCCCTGCAACTTTTCCCCGACAAAGAGGAGACTTTCGATCTCATTTACGGTTCGCGTTTTCGCCGCATTCTGGCGGAAAAATATCGCTTGCAATGAAAGTCAGCGACTCCACGGCAGATCAAACCTCGCTTGATAATCCTACCATGGACGGCAAATTCATCCGCATTCGCGACGCCAGGCAAAACAATCTAAAGAACCTCGACCTCGACATTCCACTCAACGCGCTGACCGTGGTTACCGGCGTCAGCGGTTCGGGAAAATCGACGCTCGCCTTCGACATTCTTTATGCCGAGGGCCAGCGTCGCTATGTCGAGAGTTTTTCCGCCTACGCCCGGCAGTTTCTCGACCGCATGGATAAGCCCGACGTGGAAACGATCGAAGGCATACCACCGACCATCGCCATCGATCAAAGCCGTCCGGTGCGCACTTCGCGCTCCACGGTCGGCACGATGACCGAACTGCACGATCATTTTAAGCTGCTCTTCGCCAAGATCGCCGTGCTTTACTGCCGCGGTTGCGAGCGCATCGTCGAGCGCGACAGCGCGCAGTCGGTCTTTGTCAAGCTCGGCGCCTTGCCCGAAGGCACGCCGGTGGTACTGACGTTCCCGCTGCCGCCTTCAACGGTGGCTTGGGACGACGTGCGCAACGGCCTGCGCCAGGCCGGCTTTCAGCGCTTGCTCGTCGATCGGGCCATTCGAGAAATCGACGAGCTCGACCAGGCGCCCGCCGGCGAAGAAGTGCTGCAAATTGTCGCCGATCGCTTCGCTTTCAGGCCGGAGAATAAAAAGCGCATCGCGGATTCCATGGAGCAGGCTTTTCATTACGGCAAAGGCCGGCTTAGTCTGTTCTTGCCGCAGGACGACTGGCGCTGCGAGCCGTTCAGCAATCATCTGCATTGCCCGCACTGCGAGATTTCTTACCGCGACCCGGTGCCCAATTTGTTTTCTTTCAACAGCCCGCTCGGCGCCTGCGAGACCTGCCGCGGCTTCGGCCGGGTGATCGACATCGACCTCGATCTCGTCCTCCCCGATCCGGGAAAATCGCTTGCCGACGGCGCAATCCGGCCGTGGATCAATCGCACGCGGCGCACGCGCCGCCTGCTCGATTTTTGCGAGCGCAAAAAAATCCCCGCTAAAAAACCCTGGGGCGAGCTCACCGACAAGCAGAAGAACCTCGTCATCGAAGGCGACGGGGAATATAAAGGCATCCGCGGCTGGTTCCGCCGCCTCGAGCGCAAAAGCTACCGTATGCATGTGCGCGTGTTGCTGGCGCGCTACCGCGCCTATTTGATGTGCCCCGAGTGCCAAGGCAGCCGCCTCAAAACCGACGCGCTGCATTATCGCATTGACGGCAAAGACATCGCCCAAGTCAACGCCATGAGCGTCGGCGGAGCGCAGCGCTTTTTTCAACAGCTAAAACCGGCCGGCGCTTTGGACGAGGTGGCCAGTCTGATTCTTGACGAAATTCGCCGGCGGCTCGGCTATCTGGTCGGCGTCGGTCTCGAATACCTCACTCTCGACCGCCAATCGCGCACGCTTTCCGGCGGCGAGCTCGAGCGCGTTGACCTCACCACCGCCATCGGCTCGTCATTGGTCAATACCCTTTACGTGCTCGACGAGCCCTCCATCGGCCTTCATCCGCGCGACAGCCGCCGCCTGGTCGAGATTCTCCAGCGCCTGCGCGCCAATCAGAATACCGTCATCGTCGTCGAGCACGATCCCGCGATCATCAAGGAATGTGATCACATCATCGATCTCGGGCCGAAAGCCGGCGAACAAGGCGGCAAGATCATGTTCGCCGGCTCCTATGAAGAGCTGCTGCGTGACGAGCAGTCGCTGACCGCCGCTTATCTGAGCCGGCGAAAAAACATTCCGTTGCCGGCGCGCAGGCGCAAGGCGCTCTTGCAGCGCGCGATTAAAATCAAAAGCGCCCGCGCCAACAATCTCAAAAACATCGACGTCGATATTCCCTTGGGCAACTTGGTCTGCATCACCGGCGTGTCCGGTTCGGGAAAATCGAGCCTGGTCGATGAAGTGCTCCACCGCAATTTGAAAAAGCTCAAGGAAGCGCCCGCCGCCGGCGTGACCGATTGCGCCAGTATTACCGGCGTCGACAAGATTTCCGAAGTCGTTCTGGTCGATCAATCGCCCGTCGGCACCACCCCGCGCTCCAATCCGGCGACGTACATGAAGGCCTTCGACGGCGTGCGCCGCCTGTTTGCCGCCGCTGATCTGTCGCGCCTGCGCGGTTACACGGCGTCGACTTTTTCATTCAACGTGGAAGGCGGGCGCTGCGAGACCTGCCGCGGCGAAGGTTTCGAAAAAGTCGAGATGCAGTTTCTCTCCGACGTGTACACGTCTTGTCCCGAATGTCACGGCAGCCGCTTCCGCGAAGAAGTTTTGGAGGTCGCTTATCACGGCAAGAACATCCGCCAGGTGCTCGATCTCACCGTCGCCGAAGCCCTGGAGTTTTTCAAAGACACGGCGGAAATTAAAGACAGCCTCGAGCCGCTGCGCGCCGTGGGACTGGAATATGTCCGCCTGGGCCAGCCGCTGACGACGCTCTCGGGCGGCGAGTCGCAACGCTTGAAATTGGCCGCGCACATGGCGAAGGCACGCAAAGCCGGCACGCTGTTTATTTTCGACGAGCCCACCACCGGCCTGCACTTTCACGACATTGAGCGCCTGCTCTGGGCCTTCAACGAGCTCATCGATCAGGGCCACTCCATCGTCGTCATCGAGCATAATATGGAAGTGGTGAAATGCGCTGACCACATCATCGATCTCGGCCCTGAAGGCGGCGACGGCGGCGGCGAGATTGTCGCGGTCGGAAGTCCCGCCGAGATCGCGCGCTGCGAGCGCTCGCATACCGGCGCCTACCTGCGGCCGCATTTAAAGGATGGCGCGTCGCCCTTCACGCCTACCCTGGAAGTAGGGGCACGGCGCGCCGTGCCCTTACCCGTGGACCAAAATGCCATCGCCATCGTCGGCGCCAAGGAACACAATCTAAAAAACATCAGCTTGAACATTCCGCGCGACCGCTTCGTGGTTTTTACCGGCCTGAGCGGCTCGGGAAAATCTTCGCTCGCCTTCGATATCGTCTACGCCGAAGGGCAGCGCCGCTACATCGATAGCCTGTCAGCCTACGCGCGCCAGTTTCTCGAAGTCATGGCGCGGCCCAACGTCGACTACGTCGCCGGCATCCCGCCGACGGTCGCCATCGAGCAGCGGCTCAGCCAGGGCGGCAAGAAGTCGACCGTCGCCACGGTGACGGAAATTTATCATTACTTGCGCCTGCTCTACTCGAAGATCGGCAAACAGCATTGCGTGCAGTGCGGCCGCCAGATCCACTCACTCACGCGCAGCCAAATTTTTGATCGCATCGGCCGTTCCTATCGCGGCAAAGAAGTTTTGATTCTGAGCCCGATCGTGCGCGGCCGCAAGGGCTTTCACAAAGAAGTGATCGCCGGCGCGCGCCGCCTGGGCTATCGCCGCGCGCGCATCGACGGCAAACTGATGGAGCTGCGCGCGCCCGAGCTCGCCAACGGCCTGGAGCGTTTCAAGGAACACAATATCGATATCGTCATCGGCAAAGCCAAGGTGGGCGGGCGCGAAGTCGAGGCCATGATCGATCAGGGACTGCGCTTGGGCAACGGCGTGATCCATCTCATCTCGGAGCGCGGCGAGCAGATTTTCAATCAGCGGCTTTTCTGCCTGGGCTGCGGCATCGGCTACGAGCCGCTCGATCCTCGGCTGTTTTCCTTCAACAGCCGGCAGGGCGCCTGCCATCAATGCGGCGGCATGGGATTCACGTCGAATTTCGACCCGGATTTGATTTTCGCCGATCCGCGGCGGCCGTTACGGGACGTGATCAGCGGTATTTCTCCGGGCTCTTCGGTGAACGGTTCCGAAGTGGAGCGCGCGCTGCAGCGGCTCCTGCAAGATCTCAAGGACGAGCATGATGTCGATATCGACAAGCCGTTCGGCAAGTTGGCGAAAAAGGTCCAGCAGACGATTCTTAACGGCGGCAGCAGCCGCGGCGCCTTCATCGGCCTGGTGCCTTTCCTCAACGAGCTCGGGCAAGCCGGCGATGAGAACGCCGCCAGCGAGCTCGATGCCTTGATGACCGAGGCGCCTTGTTCCGCCTGCCAAGGCCGGCGGCTGAACCAGCGCGCTCAGGCCGTCAAGGTCGAAGGCAAGACGATTTGGCAGATCACGGCGCTGGCCGTCGACGAAGCGAGAGAATATTTCGCCGCGCTTGATCTGTCGTATTCCGGCAACGGCAACGCGGCGCGCGATCAGGCCGTGGCGGATAAGATATTGCGGGAAATTCAGCAGCGCTTGAATTTTCTTTCCGAGGTCGGTCTGCCGTATCTGACCCTCGACCGGCGCGCCGACACGCTTTCCGGCGGCGAGGCGCAGCGCATCCGGCTTGCCGCCCAATTGGGCTCCAACCTGCGCGGCGTCTGTTACATCCTCGACGAACCGACCATCGGCCTTCATCCGCGCGACAACGCTATGCTGCTGCGCACCCTGCGGCGGCTCGAAAAATTGGGCAACAGCGTGCTCGTCGTCGAGCACGACGAGGCGACGATTCGGTCGGCGGACTTGATTGTCGATTTGGGACCGGGCGCCGGCGTGCGCGGCGGCAACGTGGTCTCCATTGGGACACCGGATGAAATTAGCGACAATCCCGCTTCGCCCACCGGCGCTTATTTGCGCGCGGCGAAACGGCGCGTCGGACCGCAGCGCGACTTTAGGAATGTAAATTGGCTCGCCGTGCGCGGCGCCAAGGCGCACAACCTACGCAACATCGACGTCAAGATTCCGCTCGGCATGTGGACCTGCGTGACCGGCATTTCGGGTTCCGGCAAAAGCACTTTGGTCCGGGAAGTCCTTTACAAAGGACTCAAGCTCCATCTCGGCCAATTCGCCGGCCGGCCGGGCCCGCACAAAGAAATCACCGGCTGGAAGGCATTGGAACGGGTCGTCGAAGTCGATCAAACGCCGATCGGCAAGACGCCGCGCTCGGTGCCGGCCTCCTACGTCGGCTTGCTCGACGAGATCCGCAAACTCTACGCGCTCGCGCCCGAGGCGCGCCTGCGCGGCTACACGCCGAGCCGGTTTTCTTTCAACGTCAAGGGTGGGCGCTGCGAAACCTGCGCCGGTCAGGGCAAGATTCGCAAGGAGATGAGTTTTCTGCCCGACGTTTTTATCGACTGCGAGGTCTGCGGCGGCGAGCGTTTCACCGAAGAGACATTGAGCATTCGCTTCAACGACAAGAGCATCGCCGATATCTTCCGCATGACCGTCGAAGAAGCCGCGCCGTTTTTTCACGCTTTTCCCAAGATCGCCCGGCCGCTTAAAATTCTCGACGACATCGGCATGGGCTACATCACTCTCGGGCAGGCGAGCAACACGCTCTCCGGCGGCGAAGCGCAGCGCATCAAGCTCGCCTACGAGCTCGGCAAGGAATCGCGCGGCAAGACGCTTTACGTGCTCGATGAGCCGACCACCGGCCTGCACTTCGTCGACGTCGAAAAACTGATTCAAATTCTTCACCGCCTCGTCGACATGGGCAACACGGTGATCACCATCGAGCACAACCTCGATATCGTCAAAGACGCCGACTATCTGATCGATCTCGGCCCGGAGGGCGGCGAGCAGGGCGGGCAACTGGTGGCCTGCGGCTCGCCGTTGGAAGTTGTCAAAGACGGTAAACACTCCCACACCGCGCGCTTCCTGCGCGATTATCTGGAAAACGGCATGGCGCGGCCAACGCGCGCTGAAGCGCCGTACGAGGCGACCGCGTAACTTGCCTGCGAGACTGTTAAGGATGGTGGGTTATGGCCTGCGCCTGCGTTGCCCGCGTTGCGGCGCGGGAAAACTTTACGCCAAGCCGTTTAAAATGTTCGCCCACTGTCCGCACTGCGGCTTGAAATACGAGCGCGAGCAAGGCTACTTCGTGGGCGCGATTTACATCAACTACGCGGCCACGGTCGCGATCGCCGTGCCGGGCTTCTTTCTCCTCGACGTTTTCACCGGCATGACGATCAACCAGCAGCTCGGCCTGTGGGTGCCGTTCGCGATCATCTTCCCGCTCGCGTTTTTTCATCACGCCAGAAGCCTGTGGCTGGTGCTCGATCATTTTTTCAACCCGCCCCAAAGCCTCTACGGCGTGCCGCCGAAAAAATCAGTCAACCAGTGACCATGTCTCGCTGGCTGCAGCCATCGCGACCAAGCTCGCTAATCCGGCGTTCATGCCATGTTCTTAACTCTGCATCAGCCTCCGGCGCTTGGTTGTGGCTTTGGAATACTCCAGCGATCGATCAAAATCCTAATCCGCGCAACGCTGCCCCCTGGTTCGGCGTGGACGATGAGAATTTCGTCTGACAATGCGGCAACGAGTTCGTTTCGCTGGTGTGAGGAATCTGTCGTAGGGCGTCGTGGACGTTTCTCAAACGGGGAAAGTAGGAGCAAACGCTCCCCTTCCAGCGCACGCCGCCAGTCCGCCAGTATTCGAATCTTCTCCAGAGACCGCGCCAAACACATGATGATGGGCTGTTTGCCTCGTAGCAGTATCCGCAGACATTCTTTTTCGACGGGAGAATGAAAACCGCTGATGACAGTCACGCCTTCGTCTCGCAGTTTTCGCGCCGTGTCGTAGGCACCAACGATTTTGTCACCAGGACAACGAACGGAGCAAAACAGCCCAGTCTTTAGTCTCCGCCTAATCCCGATCATCATTGTTTTTGCTGGCAACGAATCGCTTTTCTCGCCCACTCGCTGACCTGGTCGGCATCTTCCAGAATCTCCGCCGGCACCTGATAGTAACTCTTGAGGGCCTGCTTAACGTTGGGCCGGAACGGTTTCATTTTGCGCCGGCGATATTCCCCGACGGTGGATTCATCGACCTTGAAATAGAGTTTTCCCTTGTGAACGATTCCGAAGAACGTTTCCTCCTGATACAACCCGTAGCCGCCGAACATGCGCCGCGCTTCGACGCCATCCATCTCCTGCAGCTGATCGAGCACAAAATCCTTGAACGACTCATCTTTCTTATTCATCGTCGCCGAAATACGTTTTGAACTATTTGAACGCAATTGGAACGGGTTTACCGGTCTTATCCGACGGCCAACCCTATGACGCCCAAGACCATGGCGCTCGCCCCTGCCAGGCGCCGGGGCGCATCCGCCTCGCCGAGCAAGCGCGTGCCCATGACCGTGCCGATCAGGACGCTGATCTCGCGCGCCGGCGCGACGTAGCTCACGGGCGTAAATTGCATCGCCGTGAGCACCAAAATGTACGCAAGCGGTATCAACACGGCGCAGGCGATCGCCTCGTATTTGTGCTGGCGCCATTCGGTCACTGCTTCGTCCGGGTATTTCACCGCGATCGGCGTGAGGAGTAGCGCCCGGCCGACATTGGCGCCCCAGTCCAGTACCAGCGGCGCGACTGCAAAGTGACTGACTGCTTGTTTGTCCCACAAAGTATAAGCAGCGATAAATAATCCTGTGACCGAGGCGTAGAGCACTGCGTCCTGCGCGCCGCTTTGGCGTAACTGGCCGAGATTCGTCGTTAAAATGATCGCCCCGCCGATAATCAGCAGCGCGCCGCCGAGCGCGACCAAGGACGGCCGCTCGCCAAGAAACAAAATTGCCGCGATGCTCGACAGCAATGGCCCCGTGCCGCGGGCGAGAGGGTAAACGAGGGACAAGTCGCCGACGCGATAACCCTGATTCAACAGCACAAAATAGGCCGTATGGAGGGCCGCCGAGCCGGCCATCAAGCCGATGACGACGAGATTGATCTTGATCTGCCAGACCTCAATGACCGTGATCGTCGCAGGAGCGTATAGCAGCGCGGAGAGCACGGCGACCAGCCAGGTAAAGGTCGCGTGCCCGCTCGCCCGCTTGTTCAGAAAATTCCAAGTCGCGTGAATTACAGCAGCCGCCAAGATTAGCGCCAATGCCCAAATGGTCATGGGAGAAGGATCGTAAAAAAGGTTTTGGAATGCTTCGACGGAATCAGCATGAGCGGAAAATGCTCAATCATTGCAACTTTCCCGCCGTTCGCCCTGAGCAGCGCAGTCGAAGGGTCCACGGGGTGTTTCAGCAGTTCGCTAGTCGTCCATCGGAGTGACCGCGTCGCCGACGCGGATCATGCCGCCGCAGACGATCTCAACGCGCAGGCCGCCGCGGTGGATCAAGCCGCGCATCGTCCCTGGCCACGATAGTTTCTCCAGATGGGCGCAGGGATCGCAGAGCCGCGTGCCGCGCAGGACCGCTTGACCGATTCTAACTTCACGTCCGACGAGGTGATTGAGCGCCACGCCACGCGTGACAATGTTGCGGCGCGAAAGAGCAGCCGGCAAATCGATGTCATAATCTCTTTTGAGCGCTTCGATGGCTTCCATTTCGATCAACGTCGCGTGACGGCCGGTGCCGGTATGTCTGGAATAAGTTCCCAGTTCAAGGAAGTAGCGGTCTCCTTCGAGCCCGCGGCCGACCACGGCTTGCAGTTGAGGTTGGCTTTGCATCGTCGCCGCGCCTGTCGGCGCGATGTGCAATGAAATGACGAAGCCTGGAGTGTTCATTGGGCGAATTTATTTCTTACGCGCAACCAATGCGGCGATCTCCGGCGTCTGCATGCCTTCCTTGAGCAAGTTGCATGTGCCTTTATCGAGAATCTCCTGCGCCAAACGCTTTGCACCGGTGATCGCCGCCTTGGTAAAACCCGATCCGTAGCTCACACGGGAAACGCCGAGATCCTGCAATTCCTTAACGCTCGGCGACTGCGGACCGGCGAGTATGCTGATTGGCGCCTTCACCTCTTTCGCTATGCGGCCAATCATCTCAGCCGAATGGAGGAATAAGTAAAAGATGCAGTCGCCTCCCGCCTCGGCGTAGGCATTACCGCGCTCGATCGCTTCATCAAGCGCTTTTTTCGGATCGTCGGTGAAGACGTGGAAAGCATCGACGCGCGCGTTGAGAAAAAACTCGCTGCCAAGCTCGCGCTTGGTTTCCATCACCGCTTTGATTTTGCGCAACTGCTCAGACATTTCGACCAATCCGCCCTTGCCTTTCGCTGCGCCGTCCTCAAGATTCATTCCCGCCACGCCGCGCGCTACCAATGCCCGCACGGTGTCCCGCACGCCGGCTTCATCGCCGTAGCCTCTTTCACCGTCGGCGTTGAACGGCACGCTGACCGCCGCCGCGAAGTTGCCGCAAAGCTCGATAAACTGCTCCCGGCTCATCACCTCGCCGTCCGGATGGCCCAGCGTCGCGGCGATGCCGCCGCTCGTGCCTTGAATCGCCTTAAACCCCATCTGTTCAAACAATAGCGCGCTCAATACATCGTACGCGCCGGGCATAATCAGAATTTCCGGCGCGCGGACGAGCTCTCTGAGCTTTCTGCTCCTCTCGTTTGCCGTCGCAAGAACAACCGCTGGAATTGGCTCCATTATCACCTCCGTCGGAATTCGATTCGCGACTATCGTAAGTCCTAAATGCGGTGGGAATCAAGGTCAGCGGGCAGCGGTTGCGCCACATAGAAACTGCAGAAAATTCTAGAAAAGAGATTAAGATTTTATTTGTCGACGGTTTTTTGTATCCGGCAGAGTCATTTTTCGATGCGGAATGCCGGCTTCGTCGAAAACCGCGCCGACTGAGCGGAAGCCCCTCAATTCATAAAAACCGATCACCGGAACCTGGGCGTGGAGATAAATCTTCTTGGCGCCAAGTTTCCTGGCTGTCATCATCGCACTATTGAGCAATTTCGTTCCGACGCCTTTGCGCCGAAATCTCTTTAGCACAGCCATGCGCCCGATCTTCGCGCCGCCGCGGCCGATGACAATCCGCGCCGTGCCCGCTGCTCTTCCTGAGGCGAGCGCCAAAAAATGAATCGCCCGAGCATCGTCGCGATCGAGCTCAATATCCGGTGGCACGCCCTGTTCTCGGACAAACACGCGGAGGCGTATCGCGAAGGCTTGCTTCAATTCCTGTTGCGAGGAAACTCGTCGGATTTGTACCATCGTTTGGAATCATTCTGGCGGTAGGAAGGTTTCCGGCGAGAAAGTGTATAGGAAACGACGCTCCGCATCGGCCAATAATCATGTTTGTCTAGCGCCTGCCAATCGCTCGCACGCCGCGTCATTCCCAGAGCCCCACCGGCAATGGCAAACCAGCAAGATCTTCCGCGCTCAAGCGCCCGTCCGGTTCGATGTCGAAACGTTCCAGGACCGCGATCAACTGTCGCGTGTGCTGCGCGGAGTGCCAGGTCGAGCGCTCGAAGAGCTGGTGCATCGGCGGCGTGCCGTAAAACGTCTTGACCTTTTGCCGGCAGGACTTGTCTTCGAGCTGGTTCCACCAGCGCTCGACGCGCGCGATAATTTCATCGCCGTAACCGACAATTTCGGTGCCGGTCGGGCAAGTTCCTTCAGCCGGCGGAACGTTGGCGTTGTTTACCCAATATTCAACATCGTCGATGGCGGTCTCGAGGAAAGCTTCGGCGATGCGAAAAATGTGGTGGCTCATGAGCCGGATCGAACGGTCGCGGTTGTTGATTACTCGCTCCTCGAGCCGTTCATTGGGGAGCTGACGAATGTAACGCTGCGCCGCGCGCAGGACGTTCACCCACTTCGCGAACAGGATCTCCGGAGGCAGCAGCGTGTGCCCGGTCCCTTGCACGCCGACGAATTCGGCGACGTCTTCGAGATTCTGGCAAAAAATGTATTGCCCGCCTCTGGCGAGCACGGGTACCGTGCGCGCGCCGAGCCGGAGCAGCCGCTCTTGTCCGGCGGGATCGTTTAACACATCGACCGCGCTGAACTCGATGCCTTTCTTCGAAAGAAACTCTTTCGTTCGAAGGCAACTGCTTCAGCCGGGCTGGACGAACAGGATGAATGGATCAGGCATGCTTTCCAGCGTTAGCTCGACATCAGGACCTACGCACGAAGACCTATCAGGGACCGAAAACTGTTGCAACCTCATCCGCAAGAGACTGTTCTCGCAATTCCACGGCTTATGAGGAGCAGATTCTTCGGCTGCGCCTCATCAGAATGACATCCAGGTGACTTCTCATATTGCGACGCAGTCTCGGCGCAAGTTTGACCCGAAGCGCTACCGTCGCTTAATATCGCGCCGTGGAAAATACCTCATCAAGAGCTCCGAAGGAGACCTTAGGCATGGACGATCGCCGAGTAATTACCGAAAGCTATAAAGACTTGATCAAGACCGTCTTTTCACAATTCTATCAAGCTTCGATTTTGGCGAAAACTCCGCAAGACAAAGCCAAAGCCGAGCAGATCTTTCGAACCGGCATCACATTCGCGCGTCAGGTTCGCGACCGCGCGGTCGCCATTCTACCGCCGGCGTGAGTGCGCTCATCGCATAACGCCGCTTCACACGCGGTTTCGTGTAAATTTCCGGCTCGAAACCGCTAAATAGCTCTGCTACGATCATCCACGATGAAATCCGTCCGCAAAGCGCTCACCATCGCCGGCTCCGATTCCGGCGCCGGCGCGGGCATTCAGGCCGATCTCAAGACCTTCGCCGCTCTCGGCGTCTACGGCACCTCGGCGATCACCGCGATCACCGCGCAAAACACCGTGGGCGTCACTCAAGTCCTGGCATTGCATCCTAGTCTCGTCGCCGCGCAGATCGATGCGATCATCGACGACATCGGCGCGCACGCGCTCAAGACCGGTATGCTCGCCAACGCGGCGATCATCGATATCGTGGCGAAGAAGATTCGCCAGTATCGATTGAAGAATCTGGTCGTCGATCCGGTGATGGTGGCGACTTCCGGCGATCTCTTGATCAAGAAAAACGCCGTCGCCGCGCTACGCTCGCAACTCATTCCCCTCGCGACGGTGGTCACGCCGAACATACCAGAGGCAGAAGAGCTTACGGGTAAGCCGCTGCGAGCGTGGAAGGACATCGAGGACGCGGCGCGGCACATCGTCGGAATGGGCGCCCGGGCAGTCGTCATCAAAGGCGGCCATCGCCAAGGCCCGGCAGTCGACTTATTTTTCGATGGAAAGAAAATTCACGCGCTCGACGCGCCGCGCATTCGGACCAGGAACACCCACGGCACCGGCTGCACTTTTTCCGCGGCCATCGCGGCAGAATTGGCCAGGGGCGAAAGCCTCGACAGCGCGGTGCGTTCCGCCAAAAAGTATATCACCGCGGCGATTCGCGCTGGTTTTAGAGTGGGGGCTGGGCATAGCCCCGTGCATCACTTTCAGCGATTCTGGAAAACTAGAGAAAGATAGAAATCGAGGATAGCGGATGGCAATTCCGATTTCTCAATCAGCTTCCTCTGGCTCCGGCTCGCGCTCTTGCTCCACGCTTCCTTCAGACCCCACCTCACGGCGGCGCACTTGCGCTTTGCTAATCCTTTACCTCCGTCAGGTTGGATGGAGAAATTTCATCTCCAAGCTGTCGAACATGCTTGGCACATGCAAAAAGGGGCACCGGATCTCTCTGGCGCCCCTTTTATTCTTCGATCGAAACCCGCTTTAATAGTCGTCGTGATCGTGCGGCATCGCCGGAGCATCTTTCTTCTTCTCCGGTTTGTCGGCGATCATTGCTTCGGTAGTAATCATCAGCCCAGCGACCGAAGCCGCGTTCTGCAAGGCCGTGCGGACAACCTTCGTAGGGTCGACGATCCCGGCTTTCACGAGATCTTCGTATTCCTCGGTCGCGGCGTTGAAACCGAAAGCCCCTTTGCTGTTCATTACTTTATCGAGAACCACAGCGCCGTCCGCGCCGGCGTTACTCGCGATCCAACGAAGCGGTTCCTCGAGTGCCTTCTGAATGATCCGGACCCCGACCTTCTCATCCTCCGAAACCCTCATAGTGCCGAGACCGGCGGAAGCGCGGATCAACGCGACGCCACCACCCGGCACTATACCTTCCTCAACCGCGGCTCGGGTGGCGTGCAGCGCGTCTTCGACGCGAGCTTTCTTCTCTTTCATCTCCACTTCGGTCGCCGCACCGACTTTGACAACGGCAACGCCGCCGGCAAGTTTGGCCAAGCGCTCTTGCAGTTTCTCGCGGTCATAGTCCGACGTGGTTTCTTCGATCTGCGCGCGGATTTGCGTGATCCGGCCCTCGATGCCGGACTTTTTGCCAGCGCCTTCGACGACCGTGGTATTGTCCTTATCGATGATCACGCGTTTAGCGCGGCCCAGATCCTTAACCGTAATGTTTTCCAGCTTGATGCCCAACTCCTCGGCAATCATCTTGCCGTCGGCGAGGATCGCGATGTCTTCGAGCATCGCCTTGCGCCGGTCACCAAAGCCCGGAGCCTTGACGGAGACGACCTTAAGCGTGCCACGGATCTTGTTCACAACCAAAGTTGCCAGCGCTTCGCCTTCAATTTCCTCGGCGATGATCAATAGAGGCTTGCCGGTTTTCGCCACAGCTTCGAGAACCGGGAGAAGATCCTTCATGCTGGAAATCTTTTTTTCGTGGATGAGGATGTAACTGTCTTCGTAGACGCACTCCATGCGTTCGGGATCGGTGACGAAGTATGGAGAGAGATAGCCACGATCGAATCTCATGCCTTCGACCAGGTCGAGCGTGGTTTCTAAACCTTTGGCTTCTTCAACTGTGATGACCCCCTCTTTGCCGACCTTATCCATCGCGTCGGCGAGAATGGCACCGATGGTTTTATCGTTGTTTGCCGAAATGGTGCCAACTTGGGCAATTTCATCGCGGTCACGGGTGGGTTTAGCCATGGATTTGAGCTCGTCCACGACTTTTGCGACCGCTTTATCGATGCCGCGTTTAATGCTCATGGGATCGTGTCCGGCGGCAACCAATTTCAGCCCCTCGCTGAAGATCGCGCGCGAAAGAACCGTCGCCGTCGTTGTACCATCACCCGCCACGTCCGAGGTCTTGGTCGCCACCTCTTTGACCATCTGCGCGCCCATATTCTCGAATTTATCCTCGAGCTGAATCTCCTTGGCCACAGACACGCCATCTTTGGTCACCGTGGGAGATCCCCAAGACTTCTCAAGAATGACATTACGGCCTTTAGGGCCCAGAGTCACTGTAACCGCGTCCGCCAATAAATTTACACCGCGCAAAACTCTGCCGCGCGCGTCTTCACTAAAACGAATGTCCTTTGCAGCCATGTTCCTCTCTCCTTATTATTCAACAACTCCGAGGATGTCATCTTCACGCATGATCAGATGCTCCTCGCCGTCCAGTTTGATCTCTGTGCCGGAATACTTGCCAAAAAGAATCTTGTCACCCGCTTTTACCCCAAGAGGAACCAGCTTACCCTCTTCGTATTTGCCCGGGCCCACCGCAACGACCTTGCCTTCCTGCGGTTTCTCCTTGGCCGTGTCCGGGATGATGATGCCTCCCTTGGTTTTCTCTTCCTCATCGATGCGTTTCACAATCACCCTATCATGTAGGGGACGGATCTTTGTCGCCATAGCACCCTCCTGAAATAAAACGTAAATTTAGATTCCTGTAAAACAGGTTGGATGCGGCAAATTTAATCTCGCATCGACGATCGTCAAGGGGGCAGACCAAGAAATTTGCGTTTTTTGGTCCCCGCCCGTAACTCAGGGCTTGTACGGCGGAACGGCGAGCGTACGGATATGAACTACCACATCGCGAATCTGCTTTTCATTGAGCGAGCCCCCCCAGGACGGCATAAAGGTCGACTTTCCTACCGCGCCGCCTCCCTTCGCGATAATATCGGCAAGAAACTGGTCGGTCAGCGGGTTCATTACCGCCCCGTTGGTGTGGTCTCTTGGCTTTACCGGTAGCGAACTGGCCGCCACACCGTCGCCCTTGCCCTGATCACCGTGGCAGGTCGCGCAGTAACTCGCGTACAGATTCTTGCCTCCGCCCAGATTTTGCGCCCAAGCCGGCGAGGCCGCGCCAATCATCGTTAATAGCTGGGACAGGAAAATCAACTTCTTCATCAATGCTAGCCTTCCACGCTGAATTTGCCCGCCATTTCCTATCAGAAATCCGCAGAAACTTACAGGGGGCGGGGCGCCGCCACTGACTCCAGCCTATGCATTCGCCGTAAAGGGTGATAAGAAATAGCAATAAAAATTTTACTCCGTCGGGGGCTGCCATGATTAAAATCTGGGGCAGAACAGATTCGTCCAACGTGCAGAAGGTGCTGTGGTGCTGCGGCGAGCTCGGGATCGATTTTGAGCGCGTCGACTGGGGCGGCAAGTTCGGCGGCAATGACGAGAAGGCTTATCGTGAGATGAATCCCAACGGCTTGGTGCCAACGCTGAAGGACGGCGATTTTATTTTGTGGGAGTCCAACAGCGTCATGCGTTATTTGAACGCTGAATACGGCGCCGGCAGGCTCCTGCCGTCAACACCGGAAGGGATGGCCAACGCCAACCGCTGGATGGACTGGCAGCTTTCGACGTTCAACGCGGCCATCGTGCCGCTGTTCTGGAATTTGATCCGCACTCCACCGGAAAAACGCGATCCGAAGGCCGTTCAAACCGCGTTGGAAAAGACCGCTAAAGCCTGGCACACGGTTGAGGATCAGTTGGCAAAGAACCGTTATCTCGGCGGCGAAGAGTTCTCCCTGGGGGATATTCCACTCGGCGTCTGGGCGTATCGGTGGTTTAATTTACCCACGGAAAGGCCCGACTTCCCCAACATCAGCACCTGGTACGATCGCCTAAAGCAGCGCCAGCCCTACCAGAAGCACATCATGCTCCCGCTTAGTTAAAGCGCGGCCTTTGCGCCTCGGAGACCGGGTCAGAATGTCATTTTGATGAGGCACAGCCGAAGAATCTGTTCTCGTAAGCTGCTGGAATTGCGAGATGCTTCGCGGAGTCTATCCTGAGTCCCACCGAAGGACTCAGCATGACATCCGGATGATGTCTCGAATGACAACACAGTCTCTGGCGGCGTGAAATGGAGATTCGCCTCAGACACGTGACACGCGGGGTTTCCTCAACCGCTTCGCGCCGGATTGAAATTGAGCTACGGAGCAACCGGCAGCGTAATTTCTACCTTCGTGCCCGGGCTGGAACTGTTCGTGAGAACAATCTTGCCGCCGTTGATCTCGACGAATTTTTTCGCCAGAGGCAAGCCGATCCCCGTCCCATGAGGCTTGGTCGTAAAAAACGGCTCGAAAACACGCTGGCGATTTTCCTCGGGGATGCCCGCTCCTTTGTCCTCGATCGAAATCTGCACGGTTTTAACGCCGCTGTTATGATCGATCGAGCTGGTCCGGATCGTCACCGCGCCGCCCTTCGGCGTCGCCTCCAGCGCGTTGGTAATCAGCACCATCAGCGCCTGCTCCAGGTGATTGAGATCGCACGCGACACTGGGAATGTTTGCGCCGAGTTCCAGATTGCGACTGACATTGGCATCGGTAAAGCGCGAGTGCATAGTTTCGACCACGTCGCGCACCAACGCATTGACTTCTACGGCGACCGGACGCGGCTCGAGCGGCTTGGCGAAGTTCAACAAACCTTGCATTCTTCTCTGCACCCGGTCGACCTGGCGCATGATGTTATGCAAATTGTCCGACATTTTCTGTTTCGTTTGGGATCCGTCTGCGGCGGCGGACTCGAGTAACGCCACCTGAGCCGCCGCCCGAATGGAGGACAGCGGATTGCCGATGCCGTGCGCCACGGCCGCAGCCATTTCGCCGACGGCCGCCATCCGCTGCGATGCGATGAGCTCGGATTGCATCTTAAGCAAATTGAGTTGTTGCTCGTCGATCTTGCGCGCGGCTTGGCGCACGATCGCAAACAGGGAAATATACACGAGCAAGCCGCCGCTAACGGCGCCAAGGAGCACGACCGCGCGCGCTTCGCGAATATGCTGTAAGAGCGAATCGGGACGGCGGTAAGTTTCAAACACGCCCAGCAGCCGTTGGTCCTTCTCCGAATGAATCGGCACGTAAACTTCCACGGCTTGCGACAACAAGTTGCGCTCGAAAATATTCTCGGGCTTGCCCAACGAGCTTAGATCCGCGATAACTTCGCCCTGAAGTGCCTTCTGCAGCTGCGGATTATCGCTAAAAGATTTGCCGACCAAACTTTTGTCGTCCGACCAGATGACAACACCCTTGGCATTGTAAACCTTGAAGCGGACAATCGCCGGCGACAAGCGCATGTGATCGAGCAGAGCGACGAACTTATGACCCACAGATTTTCGGTCCTGGGCCTTGAAATCATAGTCCTCGAGAAATTTTCTCACATCCGCCCGGACAATCTGCGCCGTGGTTTCCCATTCGCGCTCGAGAATCTGATTGACCAGGTAATTGGACACGATCAGCCACAAAACCGCCGTCATCAGGCCGATGCAAATGAAACTGTAAGCGGCAAACCGGGTGGTGAGGCTGGCGTTGGCGATGAGCGATCTGAACTGCGCGTAACCGACGTTCATGGGCGCGACGAGCAACCTTTAACGGCCCTGGCACGCTAACACCGTCAGTGGCAGAGGGTCAATCAAGCAAACCGCCACCACCGAAAGTTAGGCCCTTCTAGCAGGTTGTTGAAACCCGGATTGCAGGCTGCTCAAAAAGATCTCAGAGGCGAGGCGCGCGAAAAATCGACGAGCGGAGGCGTACTTCGCCAGGTACGTTGTAGCGAGGCGATTGAGCGCAACGAAGCCTATGAGGCTTTTTTAGCAGCCTGCTAGCGAAACTTCCCACCCTCGGCCAGGCGCATCACTGCGTCGACAATCTCGCCGACGTCGGGAATCATCGCGTCGACGAGCGGCGGGCTATGCGGCGGCGGGATCGGTTGCGCGGCCACGCGCACCACCGGTCCTTGCAATTCAGAAAACAAATTCTCCTGAATCATCGCGGCGATTTCAGCCGAGATGCCGCCGACCATCGGTCCTTCGTCGAGCACGAGCGCACGCTTGGTCTTCGCCACCGACTCCAGAATCGTTTCCTTGTCCAGCGGCGCCAGCGAGCGCAGATCGACGATTTCAATAGCGATGCCCTTTTCCTTAAGCGCATCCGCGGCAGCGTCGGCCTTCAAGACCATGCCGCCGCAGGTGACAATCGTGAGATCTTTTCCTTCGCGCCGCACTGCGGCAACCCCAATCGGCACGGTATAATCACCTTCCGGCACTGGCCCGCGCTGGCCGTAGAGATGGTGGCTCTCGAAACAGAGCACCGGATTCGGATCGCGAATCGCTGCAAGGAGTAAACCCTTGGCATCCGCGGGGGTCGTTGGCATGATAATTTTTAGCCCGGGAAAATGAATGAACGCGCCATGGTTGCAGCTCGAATGACTCGGCCCGCCGCCCGGACGGGTCGCGAACTTGTTGCGCACCACCATCGGCACATTGATGCGTCCGCCGGTCATGTAGTGGTAGCGCGCGGCGTGACTCGCGAGCTGATCCATCGCCAACGGCAACAGATCAGAGAATTGAATCTCGACCACCGGCCGCATGCCGTTGATCGCCGCGCCGACGGCCAAACCGACCAAGGCCGCTTCGGAGATCGGCGTGTCGAGCACGCGTTTTTCACCGAATTCCTGCATTAAGCCGCGCGTAACGCCATAAGCCCCGCCGAAAAGCGCCACATCCTCGCCCATCACAAACACCCGCTCGTCGCGCGCCATCTCGTAACGCAGCGCCTCGCGCAGGGCCTCTTGCACCCGCATGTCTTTGACCGGCGCCTGAGTATCCGCGGTCATCGGTTTAGCCATGGGCGGCCTCCCTGGTGGCGTAGACGCTGCTCAAATCGACTTCCTTTTTCGGCAACGGCGACGCCTCCGCGCGCTTGGCAACCTCATCGAGCCCGGCGTAGACGGCGGCGGACATTTTGTCGAATTCTTGCTCGGTTAAATTTCCCTCTTGAAGGAGTTTTCCTTTAAGCCGTTTGATCGGACATTTTTGCTTCCATGCCTCGATTTCTTCTTTACTCCGGTAACCGGTGCCCGGATCACCGCCAAAGTGACCGTCCCATCGGTAGGTGATGCATTCGAGAAACGTCGCGCCGTCACCCTTGCGGCCTTTTTCGGCGGCCGCTCGGGCGGCCTGGTAAACTTCCTCGACGTCGTTGCCGTCGATGGTTTTTCCCTCAAAGCCATACGCCGCGCCGCGCTCGCTCAATTGCTTGATCGCCACGCTTTTCTCCAGGCTCACCGTCATCGCGTACTGGTTATTCTCGCAGACGTAAATCACCGGCAACTTCCACACGCCGGCAAGATTCATCGCTTCATGAACGACCCCTTGATTGGCCGCGCCGTCACCGAAAAAGCTAACGGCCACCTCATCGGAGCCGCGGACCTTCGCCGCCAGCGCCGCGCCGGTGGCGGTGGGAACCGTGCCGCCGACGGTGCCGGTGTTGCCGAGAAATCCGAAGCCCATGTCGCCCATGTGCATCTTGCCGCCGCGGCCCTGAGAATAACCATCCGCCCTTCCCATGCACTCGCACAGGAGCAAATACAAGTCGGCGCCTTTGGCGATCAGATGCCCGGTGCCGCGATGATAACTCGCGATCAGATCCTTCGGCTGCAACGCCGCACAGACTCCGACGGCGATTGCCTCTTGGCCGCGGTAAGAATGCGTGCTGCCGAACATAGCCTTGCGTTGATAGAGCTCATCCAGCTTTTCTTCGAACGCCCGCACCAGAACCATCTGCCGTAGCATTTCTTTTCGTTTGGCTGTGTCCAGCATCGATTACTCCCTTCCTCAATGAAGCGCCCGACTGTATGGCCCTGCTTCTAGTTAGTTGGCGGCGCCGAGCTTGTCAAGGCGAGACAGAGAGTGGTAGTGGTTCAGTTAGCTCAAGATCTCTCACTTCGTTCGAGATGACATTGTTGTCATTCCGAGCAACGCGAGGAATCTTTCTCGGCCTGAAAATTCGTGGGGCACTCTAACCGACCCCCTACCCAGAGAATGGCCGTATGATTGTTGGGCATTCTCCTGCCGGAGGCCAACGCCGCATCGCACAGTCAAATCGATCGCCGAGCTACTTAATGAAGAAACTTAAAGATTGGTTGGTGTATCTCAAGAGCGGCCCAAAATAGACGCCAAAGACGACTGTCAGCGCCGTTAGCGGTACTAAAAGTGTGAGATTAAAGTCCCCAGCTCCGATTGAAACCGTTTTGTCCTCGGGATTGGGTGTATCCAAGAACATGGTCTTGATGATCTTGGCGTAATAGTAGAGCGATACGACGCTGTTCAAGACCGCGACTAGAACGAGAATAAAGAACGCTCCGCCCTCCTTAAGAACCGCGGCGAACAAGAAAAATTTTCCGATGAATCCGGCGAACGGCGGCAATCCGGTCAGCGACAAAAGAAACACCGCCAGGCAGGCGGCAGGAATAACGGCGCCGCGCCAGGCCAAACCGCGATAGTGCTCGATGTCTTCGCCGCCGGTGATGTTGGCGATCATGCCGACGACCACAAAGGCGCCGAGATTCATAATCAGATAAACGACGACGTAAAACAGAATCGCCGAGAGACCCTCATTGTTCAGCACCGCCAAACCCATGAGCATGTAACCGGCATGAGCGATGCCGGAATAGGCGAGCATGCGCTTCAAATTGCGCTGGTTCAGAGCGCAAAGATTGCCGACGGTCATCGTGATCATGCTGAGGAACAAGAGCACGTGCGGCCACTCGACACCCGAGATGAACGACCAATCGCCGCCAGGCACCATGCGTGAGACGCCGGGAAAAAAGAAACGGATCATGATCGCAATCCCGGCGGCATTCGAGGCAACGGAAAGAAAAGCAGTGAAGGGTGTCGGCGCCCCCTGATAGACGTCGGGCGACCACATGTGAAAAGGCACGAAGACGATTTTGTAACCGAAACCCACCAGGATAAAAATGAAAGCGATAAACAGCGCGGCTGTATTAATCTCGGCTTGACCGAGCGCGGCTTGGATCGCGACGTAGTCGAGGCTGCCGGTCATGCCGAAAATCCAGCTCATGCCGTAGATCATCGTCCCGGAGGCGACGCCGCCGTAAATCAGATATTTCAAAGCGGCTTCGCTCGAACGCCGATTACGCGGCAAAAAGCCGGTGAGAACATAGGACGTCAAACTGACCAGCTCGAGCGACAGGTACGCCATCAGTAAATTGGTCGACGAAGCCATAAAAAAAATGCCGAGGGAACAAGTTAAAAGCAGCGCGTAGTATTCGCCTTGATAAACTTGCTTGATTTCGTTGCTGCCGAGCGACATCAAAATACATAGGATCGTCGCCGCCAGCGCGAAAACTTTGAAAAAGAGACCGAAGTTGTCGAGGACGATCATCCGGTAAAATAAAAAACCCGGCTGCGCGCTGTAGAGATCGAAAGTCGCGATCAGCGCCGCGACGCTGCCGGCAAGCGCGATCAGAGCGAGGCTGCGCTTTGCGCGCACGAACAGATCAAGAACGATCAGCAGTATAATGGCGCCCGTGAGTATGAGCTCCGGGTAAAAGAAACTGAGACTGGCGAGGCTCTGTAGATTCATGGCCGCGTGTTAGAGATGCGGAATGACGACTTGGTTGAGCTGGTCCAACGAAGCGCGCAACAGACCCAACACGACGTTGGGATAAACGCCGACGATGATCACGATGGCGCCCAACGGCACCAGTGTGAACATTTCGCGGCCGCTGATCTCTGATAACTTCAAATATTTTTCATTGGGCGGACCGAGGTAAACGCGCTGCATCGTCCAGAGCAAATAACCGGCCGTGAGGATCACGCCGCTGGCGCCCAGGATCGCCAAGATGGGATACTTCTGCCACGTGCCGAGCAGGACCAAGATTTCCGAAATAAATCCCGAGAGCCCGGGCAGGCCCATGGATGCAAAAAATGCCAGGGCCGTCACGCCTGTGTAGACCGGCATGATCGCGGCGAGGCCGCCGAAACCCTCGATGTCGCGATGATGGGCGCGATCGTAAATCACGCCGACCAATAGGAAGAGCATGCCGGTGATCGTGCCGTGATTGAACATCTGCAACACGGCGCCGTTGATGCCCTGGGTCGTGAAGCTCGCCATGCCGAGCATGACGTAGCCCATATGGCTCACGCTCGAATAGGCAACCAGCTTCTTGAGATCCTTTTGCGCCATCGCGCACAGAGCGCCGTAAATGATATTCCACACGCCGAGAGCGCCGAGACACCAAAACGCCAGATCCGCGGTCGCCACCGGCAACATGGGAAAATTAATCCGCAGGATGCCGTAGGTGCCCATCTTCAAGAGCACGCCGGCTAGAATGACTGATATGGCGGTCGGCGCCTCGACGTGGGCGTCGGGCAGCCAGGTGTGAAAGGGAAAGGCCGGAATTTTAATCGCGAACCCGATAAATAGCGCCATCCAAATTGCGTGCTGGAATCCCCAGCCGAGCTGGTTGAAGGGCCACATCGGCAGCACCTCGGTGCCGAATTTGCTCGCCTGCGCCATCATCACCGTCATGTCGAAGGTGTGCGGCTCGGTCGAGAAATAAAGCGCGAGGATGGAGATCAGCATGAAAGCACCGCCGAAAAACGTATAAAGAAAGAATTTGATTGCGGCGTATTCGCGCCGGGGCCCGCCCCAAATGCCGATCAGAAAGTACATGGGCAGCAGCATCACCTCCCAGAAAATGAAGAACAGAAAAAAATCGAGCGCGCAGAAAACGCCCATCATGCCGGCGTCGAGCATGAGGAACAGCGCAAAGTAACCCTTGACGGCCTTGTCGATGCCGAATGAGGCAAATACGCAGAGAAAACACAAAAGCGCGGTCAGCAAGACCATCGAGACGCTGAGACCATCAACGCCCATGTAGTAGCTGATGTTGAAGGACGGAATCCATTGATACTTTTCGACAAACTGAAAACCTGCCTGGTTGCGATCGAAATTGCCAAACAGCCAAATGGCCATCAATAGCGGCGGCACGGTCGCGGCGGCGGAGACCCAACGAATCAGCTTGGCGTTATTCGGCAATGCCAGCACGATCGCCGCGCCGGCGAGCGGAATAAAGGTCATATAGGTGAGCAAGTTTTCCATTTCCGAGATTCTCCCTAGAAGTCAGCTCCAGTATCGGATCTTGACGATGATCAACGCCGCCACGGCGATCAAAATACCGTAGAGATAACTGTTGATGTTGCCGGTTTGAACTCGACGGAACTTGTTGCCGGCCCAAAACGTAAAATCGGCGACCGCGTTGACGATGCCGTCAATGATGTATTGATCGAACAGGCCGTTCAGCCAGGAAATCAATCGGGTCACGCTCGCCGCGCCGTTGACGATGCCGTCGATGACGTAGTTATCAAAGGCGGATAAGATTTTGGCGAGTAGCAAGCAGCCGTTGACGAATAAAAATTGATAAATTTCATCGAAATACCACTTGCGGTCGAACAAGCGATAGAAAAACCCACCTGCCAAATTGGCGAACAATGCCGGCGAAAGACTTTCACGCCGGTACATAAGGTACGCAATCAAGGCGCCGAAGGACGCAACCGCTACCGACAGCGCCATCAAACTCCACTCTAACGCGTGGGAGCCATGTCCCCCTTCGTGGGCATGAATCACCGGTTCGAGCCAGTGGGCGAATTGGCTACCGCCCAACACGGCCGGCAGCCCGATAAATCCCGCAAGCGCCGCGCCGATGGCCAAGACCACCAGCGGTAGGGTCATCACCTGCGGCGACTCATGGAGATGCTCCTGGAGATGGTGATCGCCGTGGAATCTGCCGAAGAAAGTCATGAAGAGCTGGCGGAACATATAGAAAGCTGTCAGCCCCGCGCCGCAAATCGCGAAAAACCAGATGCCCCAATGTTGATTTGATGCGGCAAGCCAGAGAATCTCGTCCTTGGAAAAAAATCCGGCAAAGGGTGGAAAGCCGGCGATGGCGAGCACGGAGACGAAAAACGTCATGAACGTCAGCGGCATATATTGCCTGAGGCCGCCCATTTTACGCATGTCCTGTTCATGGTGCAGGGCATGGATCACGCTGCCGGAGCCGAGAAACAAACAGGCTTTAAAAAATGCGTGGGTCATCAAATGGAAAACCGCCGCGGCGTAACCGCCGACGCCGACGCCGATAAACATGTAACCGAGCTGGCTCACGGTGGAGTAGGCAAGAACTTTTTTGATGTCGTACTGGGTCAGGGCGATTGTAGCGGCGACGAGCGCGGTCGCGACGCCGATCACGGCGATCACGTTCAACGTATCCGGCGCCATGGAAAAGAACACGTTCATCCGCGCAGTCATGTAAACGCCGGCGGTCACCATGGTGGCGGCATGGATGAGCGCGCTCACCGGCGTCGGCCCGGCCATGGCGTCGGGGAGCCAGACGAAAAGCGGGATCTGCGCCGATTTACCCGCGGCGCCGACGAATAAGAACAAGGTAGCCAAAGTCACCACCGGCATGCCCCAGATCATCATATCCTGAATGGTCGGCGCAAATTTCACCATGTCGCGAATAGTCAGGCTGCCATGGGCCTGGGCATCGAGCGACCAGAACAGCAGAAACATGCCCAGGACGAAACCGAAGTCGCCGACGCGATTGACGATGAAAGCTTTATTGCCGGCGCGGGCGTTGGCGTGGTCGGTGTACCAAAAGCCGATCAGCGCGTAGGAGCACAAACCGACCCCTTCCCAGCCGACGAAGAGTAGCAGCAGGCTGTCGCCCAAAACCAGGGTGAGCATCGCCGCGGTAAACAAATTCAGATAGGCGAAGAAACGCCAAAATGCTTTGTCGTCGTGCATGTAGCCGGTCGCGTAGATATGAATCAAACCGCCGATGCCGGTCACGATAAGGATCATCACGGCCGACAGCGGGTCGACCCAAAAAGCCATATCGACCTTGAGCGAGCCGAGATCGATCCAGCGATAGAGATTATCGATGAGAAAACGCTTTTCCGGCTCGAGGCCCGTGAGGATAAAAAAAGCGTAAAGTGAAAGTCCGAAGGCGACGACCACGGGGGCGCAAGCGATCAGACCGATGGCGCCCTTACCTATACTCTTCTGGATCTTCGCGCCCAACAGGCCGTTGATGATGGCGCCGAGCAACGGCAAGAAAACGATCCAGCGAATAAAGTCTGTCTGTATCGGGTTATCCATCTAGCTTCGAACCCCTAAGAACCCTACCCCATTTTAGATTTTAGATTTCCGATTTTGGATTGAGGGAAAAGGAAATCAGTTTGCGGATCGGCCGTGTCGCCTTTCCGACAATCGAAAATCCAAAACCTGTGGTGAGCGATGTCGAATCATCCAAAATCCAAAATAAAATCATTCTTTCAGCGTCTGCGCCGCTTCGACATCGATGGTGTGGAAGAGCTGGAAGATCGCCAGCACGATGGCCAAGCCCACGGCGGCCTCGGCGGCCGCCAACATGATCACAAAAATGGCATAGACCTGGCCGTCCACGTTGCCGCTGCCGAAATGGGAAAACGCCACGTAGTTGATATTGGCGCTGTTGAGAATCAGCTCGACGCCCATGAGCACGCTGATGGCGTTGCGCCGCGTCAAAACCGTAAAGAGGCCGAGAGCGAAGAGTATCGCGCCAATGATGAGATAGGATGAAAGATCGTTCGGCGACATGGCTAATCTTTGATTTCCTTGCGCGAGAGCGCCACGGCGCCGATCATGGCGGCGAGCAAGATCAACGAGGCCAACTCAAAAGGCAACAGGTATTGCTCTAGGAACAAATCACCGATCTTGGCTGTCGTCGGAGCATAGACAATTTCTTTGGCTTTGACCCAAGTCGTTTCCTGTATCGCTTGAATTAAGAAATAAGCGAGGACCCCGACGACGATCAGCGCGGGAACTCTCCCCGCCGCCCGATTGGTGACCGCCACATCGGTAATCCGATGGGTCAACATGACGGCAAACAGGATCAGTACTAGAATACCGCCGACGTAGATCAGGACTTGGGCCGCCGCGACGAAGTCGGCGCCGAGAAATACGTAAAGACCGGCGACCCCCATGAAGGTTCCGAGCAACGAGAACGCGGAATAGATAATATTTCGCGAAAACGCCACCATCGCGGCGGAAACCACCGTAATGAGAGCGATTAGATAAAAAACCGCCGTCGCAACGTTCATACCTATGAGCTGTTAGGATCGCAGAAAATTGAAGACGTTTTGGGTCACTTACCCGAAGATTCCGTTCGGATCAAGGGGTTGGTCCTTGATTTCGCCCGCTGGCCCGTTTCAGGTGGTTATCCTTCCTCTGCTGCGGCCCCACCTCCATCCGGTGTAGCAAACTCATCGAGATACTTTTGTCCGATATCGACCTTCTTTATCAGTTTCGAATCCGTTTCGCCGCCCTTCTTCGGCTTGTAAAGGTTTTGCGTCTGCGGCGCGAAGTGACGCACCAGCCCGGCCGGATTGTAACTCGCGCCTTCGAACTCTTGCGAATGGCGAATCGACCCGGTCGGGCAAACTTCCGAGCACAGCCCGCAATACATGCACTTGCAAACATCGATATCGAAATGGGTAAACTGGCGCTGCTTAGTCTCTTTGTTCATGTCGATGCCGATCGTGATGCAGGTGATCGGACAGGCTCTTTCACAAGCCAGACAGCCCGTGCAGATATCGAGATCGACTTCGAGGATGCCGCGGTAGCGGAGCGGCAAGGTCTCCTGGATCGGCACGGGGATTTTATCCGGATACTGGATCGTCATCGGCCGGCGCACCAGGTGCGAAAAAGTGATCGACATGCCCTCGAACGTCGAGGCGACCGCATCCTTGATATCTTTTATATAGCTCGCAACACCCATAAATCCTCAGCCATTAGATATGAGGTTTTAGATAAAGCTCGGGCTTGGCCTCGCGGATCTGAAACAGCACCCGGCGAAAAAAATTAATAATCGTGGCGATCGCAAAACCGAAGGTGATCGCGCCAAAGATGCGCCGCAGGTCGTCGGCCATGAACATGAACGCAATGGTTCCCATCAAACAGACGAACGACAGCGGAACCATATATTTCCAGCATAGCGCCATGAGCTGGTCGACGCGCACGCGCGGCAAGGTGGCGCGCACCCACATGGCGACAAACACCCACAGATAAGCCTTTAAGAAAAACGTCAGGAACTGCGCGAGCGCCAACAGCACCGGGCTCTGTTCGAAGATCGCCAGCGGCGGCACCTGCCAGCCGCCGAGGAAAAGCGTCGTGGCGACCGCGCCAATGACGTAGAGGTTGCCCCACTCGGCAAAGAAAAAGAACAGGAAACGCATGCCGCTGTATTCGGTGACGTAACCGGCGACGAGCTCCGACTCGGCCTCGGGAATATCAAACGGCGTGCGGTTGCCTTCGGCCAAGGCCGCGGTGAAGTAGAGAAAAAAGGTCGCGAAAGTAAACGGATTGTGAAACAGGAACCAGTCCCAAGGCGCCCATCCTTGGGCGTTGATAATGCCCTGCATGCTCATCGTGCCGGCGAGAAAAACGATCGTCAGCACCGACACGCCCGCGGGGATCTCGTAGCTCACGATCTGCGCCGCCGAGCGCATGCCGCCGAGCAGCGACCATTTGTTGTTCGACGCCCAGCCGGCCATGAGAATGCCGACGACCACGAGCGAGGTGACCGCGAGAATATAAAGGATGCCGATATTGAGATCGGCGACGATCAAACTGGCGCCGAAAGGAATGACGACAAAGGTGCAGAGAAAACCGACGAAGACGACGTAAGGCGCCAGGGCAAACAGCTTGGCGTCGGCCGCCGTGGGAATCAGATCTTCCTTGAGCAGATTTTTGATGCCGTCGGCGAGCCACTGAAGAATTCCTTGCGGCCCAACTCGGTTGGGTCCGATCCGAGACTGCATGCGCGCCCACACCCGCCGTTCGAGCCAACTGGTCACGCCGGCGAGCGGCGCGACGAACGCGGACAGCACGATGAACGCGACCAGCACCATCGCTATGGCATACACGACTTCTTTCGGCATGCCGGCAAAGGCGCCGTCCTGGATTAGCTGGTCGATATAAGTTTGCATGGCCTGTAGAACTTGCGACTTAGCGGTCGATCTCCGGCGCATCGACGTCGAGGCTGCCGATCAACGCGATCAAGTCCGCGACCATGATGCCTTTGCTGAGCTTGTCGATAATACTCATGGCGGTATACGAGCCGGTGCGGATGCGCACGCGATAAGGGTACTCGCTGCCGTCGCTGACGACATAAAAACCCATGTCGCCGCGCGGCGCCTCGACGCGCGCGTAGCACTCCCCTGCCGGCGGTCTAAACTTGCGCGGCACTTTCGAGATCGCCGGTCCTTTTGGCATCATCTTGAGACACTGGCGTAAGATCTTAACGCTTTCTTGCATCTCGCGGATGCGCACCCAGTAACGATCGAAGCTGTCGCCGAGGGTGCCCACGTGTGCGGTGCCGATGGGAACTTCGAATTCCAATTCCGGATAGACGGAATAAGGAATGTCACGGCGGATATCCCACTTGATGCCCGAGCCGCGCAAATTCGGACCGACCAGATTATATGTCAACGCGTCTTCTCTGCTGACGACCGCCACACCGGCGAGGCGCTCGATAAAAATTTTATTACCCGACAGCAGGCGATTGAACTCGGCGACGATCGGTTCGAAATGGTCTATGAACTCGCCGATCTTGACGCAAGTTTCCGGAAAAATATCGTAGCCGACACCGCCGATGCGGATGTAGTTATAGGTGAGCCGCGCGCCGCAAATTTCTTCCATCAGGTTGTTGATGGTTTCCCGTTCCCGGAGCGCGTGCACGAACGGCGTCATGGCGCCGATGTCTTGGCCGAACGTGCCGACCGAAATGAGATGGCTGGCGATACGGTTGAGCTCGCAGGCGATCACCCGGCAGAATTCGCCGCGCCGGGTGACCTCGGTACCCGCAAGCTTTTCCGCGGCCAGGCAAAAAGCCTGGTTGGCGAACATCGCGGCTAAATAATCGGCGCGGTCGGTATACGGCACATAGCCGTGATAGGTGACCTTCTCGCCGATCTTTTCGATCGAACGATGCAGGTAACCGACGTCCGGGATCGCTTCGCTGATGACTTCGCCGTCGGTTTTGACGACGAAGCGCAGCACGCCATGCGTGCTCGGGTGCTGCGGCCCGACGCTGATGGTCATGTCTTCGGTATAGAACCCGCCCTGAATTTCGGCCGTTTCGTTCATCGCTATCCTAGCGCAGCAGTTTCTCCACCAGCGGCGCTCGTTGCGTGCTGATGCCGTCGTATTCTTCCTGCTCGACGTAATCTTTCCGCAGCGGATGCCCGGTCCAATCTTCCGGCAGCATGATCCGCCTTAGATCCGTGTGACCCTCAAAGATCACGCCGAACAGATCGTAAACTTCGCGCTCAAACCAATTCGCTACCTTCCAAACACCTTCGACCGTGGCTACCTTCGGATTGTCGCGCGGCAGATCGACTTTGAGAACAACTTGATGATTGAGCGTGTAAGAAAAAAGATGATAGACAACCTGAATTTTTTCGTCCTTGGGCCAATCGAGCGCGGTCAAATCGGATAATACTTCAAACTTGAGCGTCGCGCCGTCGCGCAGAAAACCGCAGACCTCGACAATCGCCGCAGGGTCCACGGTCAAATAAGGCTCTAAAACCTCGCCTTTAAAATCGCCCAATTTACCGGGAAACTCTTGTTCTAAGGCGGCGTAAATCTCTTTTGCGTCCATCAAATCTTCGCTTCGGGCCTTTCCTCCGCCGGCCGGGCCGGCTTCACCAGCCAGCGCTCGCGCATCATCTTATCTTGAATTCTCAGCAAACCCTCGGTAAGCGCCTCCGGGCGCGGCGGACAACCCGGCACGTAAACGTCAACCGGAACAATCTTGTCAACGCCCTTACACACCGAGTAGGCCAGTTGAAATAGCCCGCCGCAGTTCGAGCAGCTACCCATCGAGATGACGTACTTCGGATCCGGCATTTGGTCGTAAAGCAGCTTGGTCCGTTTGGCCATCTTGTAAGTCAGCGTCCCGGCCACGATCATGAGGTCCGACTGCCTAGGCGTAGCGCGTGGCACCGCACCAAAGCGGTCTAAATCCGCCCGCGGCCCGCCGGTCTGCATGAGCTCGATGGCGCAACAAGCCAAGCCGAAAAGCATGTACCACTGCGATGACGCTCGACCCCAGTTGAGCAGATCGTCAACTTTAGTGGTAAAAACGGTTTCAGGCAGCGAGTTGATTAATGGCTTCACTGGAAACTCCAATAAAAGGCGTCAAGCTTTGATCTTCTTGACCCACTCCAAGTCACCCTTGGCCCACGAGTAGATCAACCCCAGGAACAGAATTCCGACAAAGATAAATGCCTTGATGAACGCCAACATGCCTTCGCCGCTTTCCACCAAGCCGCGAAAGACGACCGCGACCGGGAACAGAAAAGCGATTTCCACTTCAAAGATGATAAAGACCAGCGCCACCAGGTAAAAGCGGATGTTGAAGTTGACCCAGGCGCTGCCGGTCGCCGGCTCGCCGCATTCGTAGGTGGACAGTTTTCGCGTTTGCGGGTTGGACGGCCGGAGCAACTTGCCGATTAAAAGATTGACCCCGACAAACCCAAGCCCTAATGCCGTGAACACTAAGACGTTAGCAAAATCAAATAACATCGTAAGTTTTCGAATTTACTCTAGAAGAGTAGCTATTTCCTTATAATCACAAAAGTTACGGAGAATCAACCGAAGCTCGGCGCGTGTTGACGGCAGACTTTAGTTTGCGAACGTAGATCTTTTTGACTAAAGTCAGCGCCGGCTCAGAAATTCTTTTTCATCGACCCAAGCCATGCCAAGCTCGCATCAATTCAGCCAAAAAGCAGGCGCGCTGACGCCAAAATTCTGGCGCGATGCTCATTTTAGCGGCATGCAAATTATCGCCTATTCGCCGGCCCTTGGCCAGAACCGGCCGATGCAGGTGCGCCACGGCTTAAAGCGCCCTTCAGCGGGCATGGCGTTGTTCACCGACGGCACCAAAGTCTACAAGGAAGACAGGCGAGCGGCGCAGCTGAAACACGCGGACCTGCGAAAATTCGTCGACGATCGCTTCGTAAAAGCAAAGTAGCCGCGGTTTCCGCGTCCGAATTCATTTGACCTTGAACGTTGAACCTTTGAACCGATCGGAGTTCTCATGAGAATCGAAACCGAACGAAAAATCCGCCGCTGGCGCGAGCAACGCTGGATATTGGACCAGGTGATTCAAACCCGCGGCATCGACTGGGATCAAGGCCGCACCGGTAAAATTCTCCGTAACTGCGGGCCCGGTGTGCAGGGCGACCTGCAGGAGATTTGCCGGCGCATTCAAAAGTTCGTCGACATCCCGCGCGAGTTTAGCCGCGCCGCCGCGCGCCGCGAAGGTCAAGGCCGCGCGGCTGAAGCCGCAGGGCATTTTCCCGAAGCGCGCGATCACTATTATATCGCGGCGTGCTTTTACACCAATGCCATGTGGGCGATTTATGAAGACGGCAATCCCGAGCGCATTGGCTGGCAGGAGAGAAAGCGTGCCTGCTATGACAAGTTCATCGAGCATGCCGGACGGCCGATCGAGCGGGTCGAGCTGCCGTACCAGGGCAAGAAGATCCAGGCGATCCTTCATCTTCCGCCCAATCGCAAAGCCGAGAAAGTTCCGTGCGTCATGTACATTCCCGGCATGGACGGCGTCAAAGAAGACAACCCGGCGAGCGGCGATCCGTTAATCGAGCGCGGCTTCGCCGTGCTCGCCATCGACGGCCCCGGACAGGGCGAGACGCGCGAAGGCGGGATTTGCTGCACGGCGTCGAACTATGCCGACGCCGGCAAGCTCGCCTGCGACTATTTGGTCAAACGTCCGGAAATCGACGCCGATCGGCTCGGCGTCATGGGCTCGAGCATGGGCTCCTACTGGGCGCCGCGCGTCGTCGCCGAGGAAAAACGTTTCAAGGCCTGCGCCGTGAGCGCCGTGTGCATGGAACCGGGCCAGTACGCGATTTTTAATATGTCCTCGCCGACGTTCAAACTCAACTACATGTATATGTCGGGCTACGACGACGAAGCTGCTTTCGACGAGTTTTGTAAGACCCTTTCACTGCGCGGGGTGACGTCGAAAATTACCTGTCCGTACATGGTGGTCGCCGGCGAGGACGACGAACATTGCGATATGAAATTCGTCTACGAGCTGATGGGCGAGATCCCCGCGCCCAAGCGGCTCTACGTTTTCGAAGGCGAGCGCCATTCGATTCGCAATCCGCGCTCGCGCTCGCTCGTCATCAACTGGCTGATCGACACGCTGCTCGGCAAACCTTTTAAATCGGAAATCGTCCGCATCGAAACCAGCGGCAAGGAAACGCGCCGGGAATGGTGAAGAGATCGAGGATCGAAGATGGAGGATCGAGAATCGCGATCTTCCGTCCTCGATTCTCTATCCTCGATCCTCTATTCTCGGTTACCGTCGTTGCACCAGTCGAATAGTCCATGAAAATAGCCTATGGAGACTTAATCGGCGGCGTGAGCGGCGATATGTTCGTCGCCGCGCTGATTGATCTTGGCTTATCGCTCAATAAGCTCCGGTCCGGGTTAAAAAAGATTCCGGCACTCAAGTTCGAAATCAAGGCCGCCAAGAAAACCGTCCATGCAATCCGCGCCACGCGATTTCAAGTCCTCCGCGCGAAAGACGAATCACCGCGGTCTTGGAAACAAATCCGCGACTTGATCAAGCGCAGCAAGTTCGGTTCTGAGATCAAGACCACCGGCATCGAGATCTTCACCTGCCTGGCGGAAGCCGAAGCAAAAATCCACGGCGTTGCCGTCGATAAAGTCCACTTTCATGAGATCGGCGCGACCGATTCGATTATCGACATTATGGCGGCGGCAATCGGCATCCACGAGCTCGGCATCGAGGCTTTTCACTTTTCGCAAATTCCGCTAGGGCGAGGCATCACGCGTTCCCAGCACGGCCCGCTGCCGGTGCCCGGCCCCGCCACTCTCGAGCTGCTCAGAGGATTGCCCGTTTTCGGTGTCGCTATTGGCAGCGAAACCGTAACGCCGACCGGCGCCGCGCTCGTGCGCGCGTTGGGTAAGAGTTTCGGTGAGCCGCCAAGCATGACCATCGAAGAAATCGGCTACGGTACGGGACGGAAAGAATTTCCGGCGCGTCCGAATCTTTTTCGCTTGCTCGTCGGCCGAGTTCGCACCGCCTGGACGAATGAACAGATGTTGATGCTCGAGACCAACATCGACGACATGAATCCGCAGCTCTACGATCACGTGATGGAGCGTTTGTTCAGCGCCGGCGCTCGCGACGTCTTTCTGTCGTCGATTCAAATGAAAAAAAATCGGCCCGCCACGCTGCTCGCGGTCATCTGCGAACCTGCGCAGCGCGAGCGACTTATCGAAATAATTCTGCAAGAAACGACGACGATCGGTGTACGGTACCATGCCGTGAATCGCGTCATTTTGCCGCGCCAATCCAAAAAGATTAAAACCCGCTACGGCGAGGTCGCCGTAAAAATCGTCGAGCAGTTCGACGGGCGCAAGAGAGCGACGCCCGAATACGACGATATCCGGCACATCGCGGACGCCAAAAAATTGCCCATTAAGTTGATCCACGACGAAGTCCTGCGTATCGCCGGCAAAAATTTATTATAAGTTCAAAACGTTCAACCACTTCGTTCCGTTCAATCGTTCGGCTTCCCCTCACTCCGTTCAAAACGGCTTGAACGGAGCGCAGCGCTTGAACGGAGGCGCAAAGCGCCGATTGAACGGAAGCCATGCGACCATAAATTACCATGTCCGACGATTCGTCCGGCAGCAACGATCTCGCCGCGCCACTACCGCCTTGGGCTTCGCTGCGTTATCGCGATTATAGTTTCTTGTTTCTGCTCGCGCTTTTCGCCACGACGGCGCAGCAGATGCGCCAGACGCAAAATTTCTACCAAGTCTACGAATTGTCCGGTTCGGCATTTCTGTTGGGGCTTACAGGACTGGCTCAGGGAGTACCGATTTTTGCTGTGGGACTTTTCGGCGGCGCGCTGGCAGACTTTCTTGATCGGAAGAAAATTCTCCTGATTACGACCTTCGGCAATCTCCTGGTCGCCATCACCCTTGGTGTCCTGACGCTCACCGAGCTGATTCAAGTCTGGCATGTTCTCGCCGCCACGGCGCTCACCTCTGCGCTCAACATCGTGCTCAATCCGGCGCGCATGGCGTTAATATCCCACCTCGTGCCGCGCTCGCACTTGACCAATGCCGTGGCGCTTAACTCCAGTGTTTCTCAAGGCGCTCATTTTATCGGGCCGATGCTCGGCGGTCTGAGCCTGGCATGGACGAGCACAGGGAACGCTTATTTGTTCAATGCCTTGTTCTATATTCCCGCCGCCGTCGCCATCGTCCTGCTCAAAATCCCCGCGGTCGACGGGATCGTGCGCGAGCAGTTTTCTCTGGCGAGTTTCTTGGGCGGTGTCAAATTTCTTTTCTCCGAACCGATCATCCTGACTCTGGTGATGCTCGATTTTATCGTTATCGGCGTCGGTTACTACCGCCCGTTACTGCCGATCTTTGCCAAAGACATTCTTTTTGTCGGTCCCGCCGGTTTCGGCATGCTCTCATCGGCTCCGGCGATCGGCGGCGTTCTTGGCACCTTCGCTTTGCTCGCCATCGGCGATGTGAAGAGCAAGGGCTTGCTCGTTCTATGGTCTTTTCTAGCCTACGTGCTGGCGCTGGGAGTTTTCGCGATGTCGACTAATTTCTCGCTGTCGCTTATTTTGCTCGGCACCATGGGCTTAGCCAATTCGCTACAGGCGGTCATGCGCCAGACCAGCTTTCATCTCTTAACACCCGATCACGTGCGCGGGCGTGCTTTTTCGGTTTTCAATATGTTTTCCCAAGGCGCCAACGCCGTCGGCGGCGCAGAGGTCGGCTTCATGGCCGCCCTGCTCGGCGCGCCAGGCTCGCTGCTGTTCGGCTGCGCCGTCGGCGGACTACTTACGCTGGGTTGTTGGATCATGATGCCGGGCTTAAGAAGTTTCGGAGCCGAAATGCGCCGTCGTTGAACCTGTCAGAAATCGGACAGCAGTAAGGCAGCAAGTCGAATTACAGAAGTTTGAACCTAACCCGTCCCGCCGGTCCGGCTGCGGTCGAAAGATTGTTTAGATATCCAGGCACGATCCCAATCACCTCTCCGGGAGAATCGAATCGTAGGAGCCCTGGCTACGTGCCAGTTTGGCTCGACCAGCTCATGATGTGAAGCGTATTTTCTTTGCACTCGTGCATGAAGCGCAGCCCGCGCAGGACCGCGCGCACAGCTCTTTTCGTTTCTTCGCGATTGGCTTTGAGCTGGGAACTCGTAACGGCGACGGCGGAGATCGGACTGCCGATTTTCAGATCGTTTGGCCCGCCGAGAACATTTTAATACTATTAACTTTGATTGCTCATTGAGCAGAGAGTCGTGTTTCAATTCTGTGGTAAACATCCCGCCGGTGCATGATAGCGAAGATCCAAACTTCATTTCTGACGATCCTGAACACCACGCGATAGTCTCCGACGCGCAGTTTCCGATAACCCATTAAGGTTCGTCGAAGCGGCTCCTCATATCTGTGCGGCTCGATAGCTAGCCGGTTTTCGATCGCGATAGGTGTAGCACTTGTGCACCACCCGCGCAAAAGCTAAACGCGATCCCTATCCCTCGGGGAATAGGATCGAATCTAATGGAAGCTTCAGTAGGACAACCTGCTGGATCAGCAGCCGCAGCTCTTTCTTCCCGGAATCAGCTTATCAGCTCGCACTGTCGACTTGCCCGGCAACGGGCGCTTTGGGTTACCTCGTGGTTGATGTCACCGTCACCTCAATAACACCGGCTCAATGACGCGAAGATCGAACTCCTTCTCGAATAAATCCACCGGAAGGTACTTATGCGTTTCGGTCATTTCACTGAATGGCAATTCGCCCAGGCAAGGCACTCCGGTCAAGCCGGACAAGACTTTGCGATTGGTTTCGGCCGCGAGCGAAGTATCGTTTGAGATCCGGTTGAGCACGTACCCGAGCATGATCAAACCTTTGCAACTGGCGTGCTCTACCGTTAGCAAAAGATGATTGATCGCGCCCAGCCGATTTGCCGCGACGACCACTAGCGGCAGCTTTAAGACCCGCGCAAAATCGGCAAAGGTGTAGCTCGGCAACAGCGGCACCATCAGACCGCCGGCCCCTTCGACCAGCGTGACATCGCTTGCGGCGGCGATCTCACCATAAGTAGCCAGCAGGTGATCTACATCGATTTTCTGGCTGGCTCTTTCGGCGGCGATGCTCGGCGCCAAAGGCTCGGAAAATCGGTACGGGCAGATCTTTTCGATGGGCTCAGCGCAGCCGGACGCTTCTTTGAGGCGCAGTGCGTCCTCCGGGATCAGAGTGCCATTCCTTTCCGGGCAGCCAGTTTCCACCGGCTTCATGACACCGACACGGTAGCCGCGCTCGCGGAGATAGGCCGCGAGCGATGCGGCGACGAAGGTTTTACCCACGCCCGTGTCCGTGCCGGTGAAAAAAAGGCCGATACCCATCAAGTCACCAGGTTCGAGGATAGAGGATCGAGAACTGCAGATCGATCCTCCATCCTCAATCCTCCATCATCAGGCCCGAGAGCCTTCCGTCACAGCGCGGATACAGTCATACACGACCTCGAGGAGCGCCGACAACTCTGCGCTCGTAATCGTCAGCGGCGGCATCAGAATAATGATATCACCCAGCGGGCGAATCAGAACGCTGCGCTTGCGCGCTTCGAGAATGACTTTGTGGCCGATCCGCAGCTCAGGGAGATAGTTTCTACGGCCCGCTTTGGCTTCTACAAGTTCGATGCCGATCATGTAGCCCCACTGGCGCACGTCACTCACGTGCGGCAGGGCGAAAAAATCTTTTTGCAGCCGCTCTTGCGCGAAACTGATGCCCGGCTGCATCTTGGCGATCACGCCTTCGCGCTCGAAGATCTCCAGGTTGGCGATCGCGGCGGCGCAGCCGAGCGGATTGCCCGTGTAGGTATGGCCGTGAAAGAATGTTTTGAATTCTTTATATTCGCCGAGGAACGCAGAGAATATTTCTTCCGTGGCGATTGTCGCGGCCAGCGGCAGGTAACCGCCGGTGATTCCCTTGGCGAGACAAAGGATATCCGGCGTCACGCCGGCGTGCTCGCAGGCGAACATCTTCCCGGTCCGGCCAAAACCGGTGGCGACTTCATCGAGGATCAGAAGTATATTATTGCGCCGGCAAATCCCGCTCAACGCTTGGAGATATGCCACGGGCTGCGGCCACATGCCCGCCGCCCCTTGCATCAACGGTTCCATCACCAGCGCGGCCAAGATACTTTTGTTTTCGGCAAGTTTCTCTTGTGCATCTTTAATCGCCGCGTCGAGAGCATCGCCCTCGCTCATGCGCTGGTAATAGCGATAGACATGCGGCGGCGTGATGCGCAGCACCGGAAAAAGCAGGCTCTTGTGAAAGCGGTGAAAAGTCTCCGAGTATCCCATGCTCATCGAGCCAACCGTGTCGCCGTGATACGATTCCGCCAGCGACGCAATCAAGGCGCGCTCGCCGTCGCCTTTGAGCTGCCAATATTGCACCGCAATCTTGAGCGCGATCTCCACGGCAGTAGCACCGCTGTCGGAGTAGAATACGCGCCGCAAACCCGCTGGCG
>JBOHVN010000163.1:0-3423 GCA_050735675.1 Binatia bacterium
GCGTGACCCGCGAGTTTCGGACTTCGCCCTCAGTGAGCAGGCTCGTCGCAGCACCCCCGCCAAATCGAGTTCGTTTACCTACGGACCGACAGTTCGCTTCCGGTTGCTCTCCACGCCGCTTCGAGCCGACGCAGTTACCTTCAGCTACGGAGCTGTGGCATACTGCGGCACGGACTTTCACCGTGCTGATGTGGCGCCCTCACGGGCGCACTTATTCCCGCGAAAGCGGGAATAAACAGCTGACGATTGCTGTCCTGCCTCCGGCACAGCTGACGATACACTGCGCGCGAAGCGGGAACAAACCTGCCTCATTTGCGGCTCGGCACATAAGTTGCTCCTCTTATCAATCTAAAGATGCCGGACCAGAAGGGGTGCCGGCAATTTTCAGCAAATCATTCGCAACGGCCGCGAACCCAACGCCATAAACGCTGGGGCCAACCTGTGAGAACTTAGCAACTCGGCGATTAAGCCGGAAAGGAGCAGGTTCATGAAAACCAAAAAGCTACTGTTTTTAGGCGCACTGACTGGCTTGATGCTCTCGTTCTGGAGCATCGACACTCATGCGCAAACAGTGTTGGACCCGCAAGAAGCGGCAAAGACTCTTGCGATTCGCAACTTGACTGCAACACCGTCATTGGTCAGCGGTGAGGTTGTTAATCGGACGCCCCATACGGTTCGCGACATCGAGCTGTTATTTCAATTCCACTGGCTGTGGAAGAATGAATTCAAACCTGGCCTAGAGTCACCCGGCCGGACGGACATCCTCAACATCGCTAAGGAGCTAAGACCTGAGGAATCGATGGCCTTTCGCTACACCCCCGACCCGCCACTGCCGCATCGCAAGGACGGTTGGTTCGAACCTGAGGTAACGATCGGGGGGTTCACGGTTGTCGTTCCAGCAGTCGATATGACGTCACGCTGACCGGCAGGCGGTCGAAGATTCGCCGCCGGAGTGTTACATTCCGGCATTCGGCGCACCATCCTACCCGGAGCCGACGACCGCGGTGAAAGATCATATCCATACCCTGACGGCGGCGATGCTGCGGCCGGAGTTTTATCCCGACCGTCCCTCCCACATCGAGATTCGCCAAACGCACATCTCCTGCGTTTTTCTCGCGGCAGATCACGTCTATAAAATCAAAAAGCCGCTTCAGCTGCCTTTCTTGGATTACTCCACACTGTCCAAGCGGCGCTACTTTTGTGGAGAAGAAGTGCGCCTGAACCGCCGGTTGGCGCCCCATACCTATCTCGGCGTAGTCGCCATTAGCCGGGCTCATGGAACTTATCTTCTGGACGAGATGAAATCCAAGGGCGGGCGAATCGTCGAGTACGCGGTCAAGATGAATCGCCTGCCGGAAGAATGGATGCTCAGTTCGTTAGTGGAACGAAACGCCGCAGAACCGATTCACGTGCTTGACATCGCCAACAAACTCGTCGCGTTTCATGAAAAAACGGCCAGCGAAAAGGCGACGATCTATGGAGCGCCGCAAGCCATCGCGAGGAATGTGCGGGATAATTTCGACGAGACACGCCGCTTCATTGGCCACACCATCAGTCAGACGATATTCAAAACCGTCCAGGCTTACAGTGAAGCATTTCTAACCGAGCGCTCCGCCCTTCTGGAGAGCCGTGTCACTGAACGCCGCGTGCGCGACGGCCACGGCGATTTGCGCGCGGAACATATTTGCTTGGTCGACAATATCGAAATTTATGACTGCGTCGAGTTCAACGAAGGCCTGCGATACAGCGACGTCGCTTCCGAGGTGGCCTTTCTTTCCATGGATCTGGATTTCGCCGGGGCGGCGAACCTTTCGGATAAATTTGCCAGCGCCTACGCTGCGGCGGCACGCGATGACGATTTGCCGGCGCTGCTGCCCTTCTATAAATGCTATCGCGCCTACGTTCGCGGCAAGGTCGATAGCCTCAAGAGCGAAGAAGCGGAAGTCAACGAGCATGAACGCCGGCAGGCTTCATTGCGCGCTTTGCAATATTTTCTGCTCGCGATGCGCTATGCCAAGGGGACAAGTCGGCCTAAACTGTTCGTCGTCTGCGGCATGGCGGCCACGGGCAAGTCTACCGTCGCGCGGCTGCTTTCGGCTCGCACCGGCTTTCCGGTTTTCGATTCGGATCACGTGCGCAAACAATTGGCGGGAATGTCGCCGACGACGCGCTCCGGCGAGACTTATCAAGGCGGGATTTACAGCCAAGAGTTCACGCGGCGCACTTACGAGAGTTTGCTGGAGGCGGCACACGATCGACTTGCCTCCGGCGAAGGAGCAATCATCGCCGCGACTTTCGCCGACGCGGAGTTTCGCCGCCGCGCTCTCGAACGAGCGGACCGTTTACACGCGCCGGTGATTTTCGTCGAATGCCGGAGTGATGAGGATACGATCAAGCAGCGTCTGCGACAACGGGAGAGCGACAGCAACGACGCATCGGATGCAAGCTGGTCGATTTACCAGCGGATGCGCGACGAGTTTCACCAGTTCTCCGAGTTACCGGCCCAGCGCCATTTCGTCATCGATACTGACCGTGGCCTGCTGTCGGATCTCGCCGCGCTGGAAGAAACAATTTAGCCGCTGGCCTTGTCCCGGCGGCAGGCCAGCGGCTGCGAACTCATACGTATTTAAGCCACGGCGCGCACGGCTGCCGGTGTGATCAACCGTTGATGCACTGCTTCCCAATCGACATTTTTGAAGAACGCATCGATGTACTTGGCGCGCTCGGACGGCTTGTAGTCGAGCATAAATGCATGCTCCCATACATCCATGACGAGTATCGGCTTGAACCCGGAAGGAACTCCGTCCTGGTGCAGAGCAATCCAATGATTGGAAAGCTGCTCGGTGACCGGATCCTGGTACAGGATCGCCCACCCGACGCCGCGCATCTCGCCGACCGCCGTAAAAGCCTCTTGCCAGGTTTCGAAACTTTCAAAACATGACTCGAGCGCCTGCTTGAAATCACTTGACGGATTGCCTTTTCCTTTGGGAGCTAGATTCTCGAAGTAGTACTCATGCAATACCATGCCGCCGAACTCAAAACCGAGACGGCGGGTCAGCTCCGCGTAAGCGGGATCTTTGCCGGACGCCTGGTTCTTGCGCGTGATGGCAGAGATTTGCTCCATCAGCAAATTACTGTTTTTAACGTAACCCTCGTACAAGCCGAAATGCATCTCCAGGGTCTGGTCCGATATTCCATCGAGTCCGCTCAGCTTAAACTCCTTAGCCTTATAAGTCGGTTTCGCCATATTCAAGACTCCCTTTCTTCACGTGATATTTCTTCGAATAACTGAACGACCCTCGGCTTCAAGCCGAGGGGTTCTGAATTTGTCGACTGGAAGTCGACTCTTAATCCCGTCACGCCGGCGTTATCGTCACCCCGGTGAAAACCGGGGTCCATCCCCCTTAACCTGGATACCGTTTT
>JBOHVN010000164.1:0-11379 GCA_050735675.1 Binatia bacterium
AGCCCGCAACAGAGCTACGGCTCGACGTCTTCGGGCTTCTAATTGTTGAGGGGTTCCATGGGGTCGCATGCCCCATAGCATAAAGGATTCTTGAATGGATATCCATTATTTATACGAGACTCAATAAATTACTGGCGCGCGGTCTCAAGATGACGCCCAAGCCGGTGATTGCGTACGACTGGTATCGCGGTCTCATCGAATACTTGGTCGCTATTGAAGCGCACACTTGGTTTGCCAAGATTATTATTTTCGGCGAGCTGCTGGTGGCCGCGGGTTTGATCCTCGGCGCGTTTGTCGGAGTAGCTGCTTTCTTCGGCGGTCTGATGAACTGGAGCTTCATCATGGCGGGGTCGGCCTCGACCAACGGCTTGCTGTTCGCCATCGCAACCTGGCTTGTGTTGGCGTGGCGTAATGCCGGTTGGATCGGCCTGGACCGCTGGCTTCTGCCGGCGCTCGGAACGCCGTGGAAGCCCGGCCGTGTGTTCACTGTGAATCGCACCGCCAAGGCGACGTGAACGCGCCGAACAGGGTGGGGACTGACGCCCCGCCCATTGCGATTAGAGAAAGGAGAGAAGGCCATGGAAGATTTCGCGGATGCAACCAATATTTTCGGACTGATGAAATCCCCCGAGGGCATTTCGCCGGTCGAGAAATTGCTCAACGCGTTTGAAGCGCACGAAAGCAAGGAAGAGCGCTCCATCGAATTCTACAAGAAAACTCTGGCGCATATGCCGAATCCGGCGACGCGCTTCCTGATGCAGCTCATCATTTCCGACGAAGAGAAACACCGGGCGGTCATCCACGCGATGGTGTCCACGCTCAAGGGCAGTCTTAACTGGACCAAGCCCGCCGACAGTCTCGAAGGCGGCACCGATCTGGCGGGCATGAACGGCAGACTGCGCGAGGTGACCGAGGAGTTTATCCGGCTCGAAAAGGACGGCATCAGGGAATACAAAACGCTCGTCAAAGAAAGCAGCGGCTATTATCACGGCCTTTTCAAAACTCTTTTGGACGCGATGATCCGCGACTCTGAGAAGCACGTGGAGCTGCTCGAATTTCTCAAGGAGCATTTGGCAACGGCATGACAACCCCGGAGCCGTTCGATCCCCTGCTGCGCTTCGCGGAGATCGAACGGCTGGTCGCCAAAATCTATTACCGCTTCTCGCATCTCTTTCTATCCCGGACGGAGCTGCGCGATTTCTGGCGGGAGATGGCGCGCGAGGAAGAACAGCACGCGAGCATGCTGGCGGCGTGCCAGGCGATGATCGCCGACAACGTCATCGAGCATACGATGATTCTTGCCGAAGGCGAGCGCATCACGCTCAAGGACTTGCCGCAGTCGATCGTCGCCGGCAGCCGGGGCAATGCCGCTTTCACGTTCAACCTCAGGGAGTCGCTGCGCCAATTCGAGAAGCAACATATCCTGCGAGCGCTCGAACAGGTTGGCCACGATCGCAAGGAAGCGGCCAAGCTGCTGGACATCAGCCTTTCCTCGCTCTACCGCAAGATTGAAGAACTGGAAATTTCCTAACCTTTCAGTTCGTGGAATTTCTAACGCCCCAATCTCAAATCCAGGAAACGAGATTCGGCGAAGTCTACCTTTGCCTGCTCTTTCTGCCGTGATCGGATCCTGGCACTCGTTTTGCTGGTTCTCATTTTAGGCGTGGTGTGCCAGGCAAAGGAGGTTGTCATGAAGACGAACGTTGTGATCGCGGCAATTGGACTGCTGGTTCTGGGCGCATGCAAACCGCCGGTAACGGTGCAGGGCGAAGCAGAGAATGCGCCCATGAGGTTTGCGCCTGAAGTTCCCCCGGCCGTTTCGCGAACGGAAGCGAAACATCTGATCGTCAATCTTGCCGTCACCGAGGAGGAACGGCCGCTTTCCGAAGGGGTGATGTATGAGTTCTGGAGTTATAACGGGCATACACCAGGACCTTTCATTCGTCTCCGTGTCGGCGACACTTTCGAAGTTCGTTTGGACAATTCGAAAGCCAAACTGACACACACCGTCGATTTCCATGCTGTGACGGGTCCGGGGGGCGGCGCCGGCGTACTAATGGCCAACCCCGGAGAGAAGAGCGCGGCGACCTTTAAGGCGCTCAATCCCGGCATCTATATCTATCACTGCGCCGCGCCGCCAATTGCCGCGCATATCGCCAACGGACTTTATGGTTTGGTCCTTGTCGAACCCGAGGAAGGTTTGCCAAAGGTCGATCACGAGTACTACGTAGTGCAGAGCGAATTTTATACTGAAGATGAGATCGGTACACCGGGGCGTCAAGGGTTCTCTTCTAACAAGGGGTTTGCCGAAAAACCTGAATATGTAGTCTTCAATGGCCACACGCAGGCGTTGGTCGACGACCGCAAGTTAAAGGCCAAAGTCGGAGAGACTGTCCGGCTCTATATCGGCAACGCGGGTCCCAATCTTGTCTCCTCGTTTCACCTCATCGGCGAAATCTTTGATCGTGTTTACAAAGAGGGGAGCATGGCTGCACCGGGAACTCATGTGCAGACCACAATGATTCCGCCGGGCGGCGCGGCGATCGTTGAATTCAAGCTTGACGTGGCGGGGGACTATGTGATGGTGGATCACAGTATATTCCGAATCGATCGCGGCGCACTCGGCATTTTGAATGTCACTGGAGAACCAGCTCCGGCGATTTTCCGGTCGCACAAACCTGGAGCGCCGGCGGGAAGCGGCCATTAAGGGCGCGCACAACGCGTAAATTCTCGCCGGTAGCGCGTATGCCACGTATTTGGATTCTTTGGTGAAGAAATAGGAGGCGTCGGCTTGGACCGGCTCGGGTTTCGGATTGTCTCGGTTCTCGGGTTGGAAAACTCCAGACTCATTGATGGTGTTTCGTTAGTGATTGCCTCCGTGAGTAGAACAGCGCGGCAATTGTCCGTCGAGATGCTCTTTTATATTCGCTTGGTAAACTATGTCGGGTCAGACGCGCTTGTGCTTTTCTCGGCAAGCGCGGCCGTCAAGTCGCTTTCGTAAAAAGGGGGAAGCGCTATGTTCAAAAAAATATTGGTGCCGTTGGACCGGTCAAGCGCCGCGGAGAAAGTTCTCCCATTCGCGCGCAAGCTGGCCGGGGCGCTGAAAGCACCGGTTGAGCTTTTAGAAGTCATCGATATCTCAGCCATGAGCGCGCACATGGTCGCCGATAAAGCCCGTTTCCTCGCTCGCCTGATCGTCAAGGCCGAGGACGCTAGTCTACAGTACTTGGATGAAATCGCGCGCAGTTTTTCGGGATTGGTCGTCAACTGCTCGCGCGAGCGCGGAAGGCCGGCGGAGGTGATTCTCGACAAAGCGGCAGCGCCCGGGACGCTGATTGCAATGGCGACGCATGGCCGCTCCGGCATCAACCGCTGGTTGCTCGGCAGTGTTGCCGAAAAAGTGCTGCGCGGCACCAACCATCCGCTATTTCTCGTCAGAGGAGACGATGACGACGAGAAAGAACACCCTGCCGTGCTGAGCTCGATCATCGTGCCTCTGGACGGGTCGCCTCTCGCCGAGTCGGTGCTGCCGACGGTGGTCGAACTTGCCAAGGTTTTGGACGCAAGCGTTCTGCTCTTCCGGGCCTTTGAGCTGCCGGCAAAAGCGTATTACGGCCGCGAGGATTACTTGCCGGACTACGATGCGCTCAAGAATCGAGTCAGGGATGAAGCGCAGGGGTATCTCGACGAACAGGTTGCTGCCCTAAAAGCACAAGGTTTGGAACGCGTGAGCGCGCTCTTGCGCGAAGGCTTGGGCGCCGAGGAGATTATCCGCTGGGCGAAAGAACACCCCGATTCGCTTGTGGCCATGTGCACGCACGGGCGTTCGGGTGTCAAACGCTGGGTGCTCGGCAGCGTCACCGAAAAAGTCGTGCGTCTTTCGGGCGATCCCGTGCTGGTGATGAGGGGGAGTAGAGAGGCGCGGCGATGGCGCTCGATGCGGCCACGCTCGACTCCTTTTGATGATCGGAATTAACCGGAAGGATTACTTAGCACATCACGCGATGTCGCCGACTCTACGAACTCCGTCGCCCCAGTCTTCGACTTTGAAGTCTGCGAACGGCACCGCGATCGGTTCCTTCTCCTCGATCGAGATCATCCGGCCCTTATATTCGAGAAGAAAAGAGATCTTTAGCAAAAACGAACCATCCCTGATTTCGAGCAGCGTGACCTTTGCTTCGAGAAAGGAATATTCCTTTTTGCGAAACATTTCCTTGACCCGCTCTCGCGTGAGAACTTCCTTCGCACCCAAAAAGCCGCTCATAAACCCTCCTGAATCGATCTCACGCCTCCTCCCGCAGGCGATTGAGAAAGCATCGCAACACATCGACGTAAGTGACGATACCGACTAACCCTTCCGCCTCGTCCATCACCGGGATGCCGCCGATCTTCTCCTCGATGAGCAGCTCGACCGCTTCCTGCAGATCGTCGTCGGGCGATAGTGTCAGCGGCTCGGTGGTCATCACCTCTTTGATCTCGGTCGCAAGCGCCTTGGCGCGCGCGTCTGGATCGAGCAACGATGCACCGTCGAGGAACGAGCGAATGTCGCGATCGGTGATGATGCCGAGCAATGCTCTGCCATCGACGACCGGCAACTGGCGAATCCTGTTCTCCGCCATCACTTCGTCCGCTTGTCCGACGGTCTCTGACGGCGTCATGCTCAACGGGTTGCAGGTCATCACGTCGACGACTCTCATCCAGCTATATCCTGCCATGGTCCGGTTCCTTTCCGTTCGAGCTTCGTTGGGAAACTCTCGCTCGTTGTTCAATGCATTAATGAGCACAGCCTGTGCCAAGCTTAGCGGAGTAAATTTTCAACGAATTGGTCTTTCTCGAATTGGCCTCGGCGACGCCGTTTCGCACCGGTGCGAAAACTTTAAACTTTTTCCGCATCGATAAGAAAATATCCACTGTCTGGCCGCGAATTTGCGGCGCTTATGCGCGACGGTCGAGCGGCACGGCAATTGCGCCTTAGATAAAATAAGTAATCCTAACGGAGGTTTTTATGTCGAAGATAAAGAAAATATTGGCGCCGACCGATTTCTCGGAATTATCCAAACTCGGGCTTCGTTACGCCTTGGAGTTGGCGCGCGATTCGGGCGCCGAAGTGATCGTCTATCATGTCGTCGACTTCGGCGATATGTGGAAAAAAAGGCGCAGCGACACGGGCCCCTACCGCAATATGCTGGAGCACCGCCAGCGGACGCTGGATAACTTTCTCGCCGAGAATTTTGCCGATCGCATCGACCTGGTCGAGGTGCGCCAGTCGGTGGAGTTCGGCATGCCCGTCGATAGCATCGTCGAAAAGGCGACAAATGAAGGCGTCGATCTGATCGTGATGTCGACGCACGGACGCACCGGACTGGAACACATGATTTTGGGCAGCGTTACCGAGAAGGTAGTGGCACGCGCGTCCTGCCCGGTTCTGGTGGTGCCGCATCGCCGCCCGGCAGCGGTGGGCGCGAAAGCGGCTTAGTTGGCGGCCAGCCGAATTGCCGCGAAGCTTCTGAGGTGCGAGTTAAGGCTGACGAAAAGGATCGATTTGGCGAAACCATGCGGCTGGTGGAGCGGGCGAAGGAAGATATTTACTTTGCCGAGCGCGATCGCGAGCTGTTGGAAAAGCTCCGCGCGCAGCTTCAGAAAGTCGACAAAGCCGAAGTCCCGTCACGCTGTCCGAAGTGTCCGGGCGTTCTGGAAAGCTATACGTTTTGCGGTTACGCCCTGGATCGCTGCCGCCGCTGCGGCGGGGTTTGGATGGACAAGGGCGAGTTGAAAGGGGTCATTCACAAGATCAGCCGCGGGCCGCTCGGCGCGTGGATCGATAAACTAACCGCCAAAGTCGCTTGACGCTATCCAGCGTTGCGCGGTAGAGCCGCAATCGAATCGGAATGACCGCGCAAAGGCGCAAAGAGCGCCAGGAGATCAATGGGTAAATTCGAAAAACGAAATCCGAAGCTCGAAACAATCCCAAATAGACAAAAAACCAATGTTTTCAACCAGGCTCGGTTCGGATCTTAGGTTTGAGAATTTACGGTTTAGCATTCTTGGATTGTTTCGGATTTCGCTTTTAGGATTTCGAAATTAGAAATAATCTGCCGTCCCTTCGACGTTGCTCAGTGAGCTTCCCCCCATAGGTTGGGCGAGGAACCCTCTGCCGAGCTTTCATGATCAGCAATAATCGCGGCCTGTTGTGAGATCAATCGTCGTCGCGATCGGGACGCAGTGCGGCGCGCAAAGATTTCTTTTCTCCCTGATGACGTTTGTCGGCCAGCAAGCGCCGCTTGGCGCGCCGGGAGCGCTTGCGCTTCTGCCGGCGGATTTTGGCGATTCTTTGCTGCTCTTCAGCAGCGGCTCCTCTTAGCGTCGTCTCGATCTTGTCGAGCAACAGTCTTCGCGCCAAAAAGCGGTTGAGCGCCTGGGAGCGCTCTTTCTGGCATCTGACCCGGATTCCCGTCGGCCGATGATGGAGCACGACGCAGCTCGAAACCTTGTTGACGTTTTGACCGCCCGCGCCCGATGAGCGGATGAATTGCTCGTCGATGTCCGTTTCTCGAACGCCCAATGCTTGCATGCGTTCGAGCAGTTGTTTTTCTTTCGTCGATGAAACCGGAAAGGGAGCCATGACGGAGATCTAGCGTTCGTTTTTGAGCTTGAATTTGTCGGCGCGGAGCGTCTCGCAGATCCTCTGAATGTGCTCGGCGCCGGTGGTTTCGAGGATTAACTCCACCTCCGTTTCGCCGATCGCCATCGCGCCGAAGCCGCGGCTATGCGTGATCTGTAAAATGTTCGCGCCCAGGTCGGCGACGCGCTGGGCGAGCCGCGCCAGGCTGCCCGGCCGGTCCGAGATGACGATGGAAAACCGGCTCAAGCGGCCGTCCTGGATGAGACCGCTTTCGATGATGCGCGCGATGAGATTCATGTCGATGTTGCCGCCGGAGACCACGAGCCCGACGTTTTTATTGGCGAGCGAAACCTTCTTGTTGAGCAATGCCGCAAGCGGCACGGCGGCTGCGCCTTCGGCTACCGTTTTCTCGATTTCGAGCAACATCAGAACTGCGTTCGCGATCTCGCCTTCGCTCACCGTGACGATTTCATCGACGTAATTTTTCACTAGTTCGAACGGCATGGCGCCGACCGCGCGCACGGCGATGCCGTCGGCGATCGTCGTCGCCGGCGGAAGCTCCGCCGGCGCGCCTTTCGCCAGGGCGGCTTTCATCGACGGCAGGGTTTCGGCTTGCACGCCGATGATACGGATCTTCGGCTTGAGGGTTTTGAGCACCAGCGCGATGCCGGCGATCAAGCCGCCGCCGCCCACCGGCACGACCACCGCGTCGAGATCGGGATTCTGTTCGTAGAGTTCGAGACCGATGGTGCCCTGGCCGGCAACGATCCAGGGGTCGTCGAAGGCGGAGATAAACGTAAGTGCTTTTTCGCGGCTGACTTGGATGGCTTCGGTGTAAGCGGCGTCGTAATCGCTGCCGTGGAGCACGGTCTCGGCGCCGTACTGGCGAACCCGGCTGACTTTGATGAGCGGCGCTGGATTGGGCATGACGATGGTCGACGCGATGTTCAAGCGCCGGCTGTGATACGCCACCGCCATGCCGTGATTGCCCGCGCTGGCGGCGATCACCCCGCGCCTGCTCTCGTCAGGGGTTAGAGTCAGCAACCGATTGAGCGCGCCGCGCTCCTTGAACGATCCGGTCATCTGCAAGTTTTCAAGCTTGAAGAAAACCCGGTTGCCGGTCATCTGGCTCATGCTCTCCGAATGGGGAAAAGGCGAGAGATAAATCTGCTCTTTAATTCGCTCCCGCGCCTCTTCGATGTCGACGAAGGTGATCATTTTGTCAGGGTAGAATGAAAGCGCGGGCGCACGCAAGGTTCTCAGGCAGAGTTGATTGTTTTTTGATTTTGACCGAGATTTAAAAAGCCGTTTACGATTCGGTTACCACGCCGGAGACGTGAGAGTCGACGATCCGCCCATGGAGCCGATTTGGGCCGCGGCAAACGACACCGGGCTTCCCGTAGCGGTGCATACCGGACACAGCTTTCGCGCCCTCGGTCAGGTTAACGACACGCACCATGATAAGACGGCAATATCTTTCTGGCTGACCGTGCAGTTCGCCTTCCACCGCGTGATCTCGAAAGGCATCGCCGACCGCTACCCGAACTTGCGGATCGCATTGCTCGAAGCCGGCTGCTCATGGGTGCCTGCTTTGGTGGAGCGCATCGAAGAATACAGCGGCTTTCCCGGCGCGCGGCGGGAGTCGATTTTCACAGGGGTTACAAGGGCAAGCATCTGCCCAAAGAATACATCGAGCGCGGACAGATTTACTTCGGCTGAAAAAGCCGTTGACGATTCGTTTGCCCCACCCTGCGGGCAGTGGAGAAGACGAATGGAGGAAGACTTGAATGCGAGGGAAAATCTGTGAAGCGCGATCGAGACGATGCGATTCGAGGTGGTGTACGAGTGGGCGCAGGCAATGAGACGAAGTAGCAAATGGTCGAAGCCGGTTGCTCCTGGGTATCCGCGTTGTCGGAGCGGATGGCGGTGGGGATGGCCAATTGAGGTTTGCGGTGACGTATAGCAATTGCTAGAATCTGGCTCAATGGAGGCCGTCTTCACCAGCTCCGCGTTTCGGCACGGCTACACCAAACAAGACTTTTATGAACTGTTAGCAGCGGATTATTTGAAGATTCGGAGTCAACGTGGGCTTGACGAGGTCTATGAATTGCTCGGAAGAAATCTAAGCGGATCATATGTCCATGTTGTCTATCGTGTCTTACCAGACCGCCGGCTAAGAGTTTTTCATATGAACGGCATGACTGAAGCTCAAAAGCGGCGTTATCGGAGGCAGCGAAGATGAAAAAGACAAAACGAAAAGCTTCCCGCCTGACCAGCAAGTCGACGGATGAAGAGGTTATCCGCTGGACAAAGTCCCATGACGTATTTGATCGGCTGGAAACAGGCGTATCTGAAGTCGTCGAGGATCACAACGATCTAGACGAGGTTCTTCGAGAAGCGATATTCCAGGACAATACCGCCCAACTCAATATGCGTCTTCCGCCGGCCATGAAGGCCGTGCTGAGCAAGCTTGCGCGCCAGCGCACAACGGACGCGACGACCCTTGCCCGGATATGGCTCGCGGAACGGTTGGAACGCGAACTTAAAGCGGGCTGAATCGACGAATGCTCAGCGGTTTCCGATGCGCATGACGCTTATCAAAGATGAATGCCTTTCCAAATTCCCCGAAGCAAATTTTGGGTCTTCTGCATATCGAGTGGGTGATTTCGCATATTTTAGATGGGCTCAAGCATGCAAGTGAGAATCTTCAGGCGCAAGTACTCCTCATCATGTAGGCCATAACTTCGTCTCTGGATCACACGGATCTTGTTGTTTAAGCCTTCCACAAATCCAAGGGCTACCTTGTTCTCAGGTCTGCAGTACGCTGCGATACCATGCCAGTGATCCGCGATCATCACGGCAAACTTTTCGTAGGGCCTCAGACGTTGCCACTTCAGCGCATCGCACCAGTTCTCGAAGAACCGTCTGGCCCAGCCCTCCGTCTGGTAATCCCAAAGCTGTCCGAACGTTTCCTTGAGCACGTAAGCGGTATTGAGCCGTTTGTTGGCTTTAAGCAACAACCTCAAGCTGCGACGCCCTTCGGTGCTCAAGTTTTCTCGATGCGATAGCAGCGTATACTTCTGCCCCTTAATAAAGCGGCGGTCTTTGCCCATAAGCCGCCCGTACTCGTTCTTTCGCACTTGGTCCAAGGCGTCGTTGAGATGTCGCAGGACATGGAACTTATCGAATAAAATGGCGGCCCCTGGGGCATGCTCCGGCTTGAGCGTGGAATGGCGAAACGGCTTCCACATGTCCATCACCGCAAGCCTGATTTGCTTGCTTTTCTTTGGCCCCAGCCACGTATAAAACTCATCCATGCTTTGTTCCGAACGGTCCTGGCCGCCAAACCAGATCGGGCGGCGACGCAAAAGGTCACTGACTACGATGCGATAGGTGTGCCCCTTGCGTATGGCAATTTCGTCAACCCCAATGACCTTGGGAGCTGGAGTGCCTATCCGGCGTAGCTGCTCTTGCATGTACTGCTTGTCCAACTCCTTGACCGTCCTCCAGTCCAGGTGCGTTTCTTGAGCAACGTCTTTGATCGTCATGGTCCGGCAACGCCGTCCCACAAAGAAGGCGAATCGCTTGCTGTAGAACGGATTGTCCGCAAGCCACTGAAGCTTCTCTTGTTTCACCTTCATGCACCGCCGGCAATCGATTCGGCGCACCTCGATCTCCAAGTAGATCCGATAATCCCCGCACGCCAAATCCCGCACCCAGCGCCGTCTGCGATCGTACCATCCTCGCTTGATATAACCGCAGGCTGCGCAAACCGTTTTTTCCCCCGACGACGTAAAGCAAGTATGCGAGCCTTCGGATCACCGAAAATCCCCCGTACTGTTGAGTTGGGTCTAAAACCTGGGAACCGATAGGTGTCCCACAAACGTCGATATTTTCGCATCCCCGAATCATGACAGAATTTTCGACCATTAAAACAGTCAATTCTCCCTTCGTAAACAGACCGTTTCTTATCCCATTTTTACCCACTCGATGTGCAGAAGACCCCAAATTTTAGACCCCGTTCGCACTCTCTAGATCATCTATAAATAGGAGAACCCGTCAACTCATTAAGGAATGTAACCCATAGGTGAATCGTTGCATCATTAAGAATGTAACCCTGGGATAAGGAGTGACAGTGAGTTTTTATTGTCCATGAGTGTCGATCTTTCGATGAGAAAAGATTGAGCACTGAAGTAATTCATTTTTGGCCTTGATCACTGGTTTTATGAAAATTTGTCTGTTGATGGTGTAAAACGGCTTCCCTATAAGCCCCAGGATCGACGATCTCGCATTGACCCTTACCTGGACATCCCCCTCGACGGGCGTTGGCCAGTGTTTTTCATCGAGCGGGCTCTTGTTATCTCTCGGGTTTTTCTCTTCATGGTGTCGAGCTCCTCGATAGCCTGCTCTTGTTATTGATCAATGAACACGGGTCATTCTTACACTGGGGTTCCAAAGATTTTAGCGATCTCACTGAGGGTCTGTTTTTCGACGCGAGTCAGGGATTGGACATTGGGCTTTGAAGGTTGAGGGCTAGGGCTGATGCGATGGTTAGCCATCTCAAAGATGCGCTCAAGTTTTGGCTCTATGCGTTTGGCCAGTTCAAGGGGATCGGTTCGATCACGCAGCCGTTTAAGCTCTTGGGTCTTGACGGGATGATCGGCCTTGGCACAGTTCAGCAGCCGCTCCAAGGGGGTCTGGGGCTTGTCATAGCGGCGCTTAATTTTAGAGCCGACGCGAGTCTTTTTACATAGCTT
>JBOHVN010000165.1:0-18658 GCA_050735675.1 Binatia bacterium
ATTTGTTACTAACAGGGTTTCTCTGGGAGCTAGACCGCTAACTTCCAATAATCCAACAGCGAACGAGAAGATATGCCGACGATTAGTCAATTGGTGCGTGAAAGTCGCGAGAAACAACGTCGTAAGAATACCGCACCCGCGCTCCAGGGTTGCCCGCAGAAGCGCGGCGTATGCACGCGCGTTTACACGTCGACGCCGAAGAAGCCAAACTCGGCGTTGCGAAAAGTTGCCCGCGTGCGGCTCACCAACGGCATCGAGGTGACTTCCTACATTCCGGGTGTCGGGCATAATTTGCAGGAGCACTCGGTGGTGTTGATTCGCGGCGGTCGCGTCAAGGACTTGCCGGGCGTGCGTTATCACATCATTCGTGGAACCTTGGATTCTATCGGCGTTCAAGAAAGGCGTCAGGGCCGGTCCAAGTACGGCGCCAAAAGACCGAAGTAGGAAATTATGCCGCGCAAAGGCGAAGTCCGAAAACGTGAAATATTGCCGGACCCCAAGTACGGGGATAAGGTCGTCGCTCGCTTTGTCAACACGATCATGCACCAGGGCAAGAAGAGCGTGGCGGAGTCAATCTTCTATCGCTCTTTGGATATCGTTACGGCGAAAACCAAAGAAGACTCTTTGGGCGTTTTTAAGCGCGCCATCGAAAACACCCGCCCGACGGTCGAAGTGCGTTCCCGCCGCGTCGGCGGCGCGACCTACCAAGTGCCCGTGGAAGTTCGGCCGCAGCGCCGGCTTTCGCTCAGCATGCGCTGGCTCATCGACTCGGCGCGCGAGCGGGCGGAGAAATCGATGGAGGAAAAATTGGCGGCTGAATTGATCGATGCGGCGAATAATCGCGGCACGGCGATTAAAAAGAAAGAAGATACGCACCGAATGGCGGAGGCCAATCGCGCTTTCGCACATTATCGTTGGTAAGTTTTTAGCGATATGATGCTGGTAAAAGGAGGCGGCCGAGCCGCCTCCTTTTTTTCCGGGCTGAGAGAAATGGCAAGAACCGTTCCACTAGAAAAAACCCGCAACATCGGGATCATGGCGCACATCGATGCGGGGAAAACTACGACCACCGAGCGCATCCTTTATTATACTGGAATCAACTACAAACTCGGCGAGGTTCACGAGGGTACCGCGACCATGGACTGGATGGTCCAGGAGCAAGAGCGCGGTATCACGATCACATCGGCGGCAACAACCTGTTTCTGGCGCGATCATCGAGTCAACATTATCGATACGCCGGGTCACGTCGATTTCACCATCGAGGTCGAGCGCTCGCTGCGCGTGCTTGACGGAGCGGTTGCGGTTTTTTGCTCCGTGGGCGGCGTCGAGCCGCAGACGGAAACCGTTTGGCGCCAGGCCGATAAGTACGGCGTGCCGCGCTTGGCTTTCGTCAACAAGATGGACCGCCTGGGCGCCGACTTCTTTCGCGTCGTCAAGATGGTCGAAGAACGGCTCGGGGCTCGTCCGGTGGTGGTGCAGTTACCCATCGGCGCCGAGGATAAGTTCTCGGGCATCGTCGATTTGGTGACTATGAAGGCGATTGTCTGGGAGGATGAAAGCCTTGGCGCCAAATTTCACGAGGAGCCCATTCCGGCGGATCTCAAGGCGCAGGCCGACGAGTATCGCGAAAAGCTGCTCGAAGCGGCCGCCGACAGCGACGAAGCGGTCATGGAGAAGTATCTCGAAGGCAAAGAGATCTCCGAAGCTGAGTTGCGGCGCGCGGTTCGCCAGGGGACGCTGTCACTCAAGATCGTGCCGGTGGTTTGCGGCTCGGCTTTTCGCAACAAGGGCGTGCAGCCGATGTTGGATGCGGTGGTGGAATATTTGCCCTCGCCGCTCGATATTCCGCCGGTCAAAGGAGTCGAAGCGGGAACCAGTACGCCAGCCGAGCGACCGGCGAAAGATGATGCGCCATTTTCGGCTCTCGCCTTCAAAATCATGACCGATCCCTTCGTCGGCACGTTGACATTTTTCCGGGTTTATTCGGGATCGATCACTTCCGGCTCGAGCGTCTACAATTCGACCAGGAGTAAAAGAGAAAGAATCGGCCGCTTGCTCAAAATGCACGCGAACAAGCGCGAGGAGATCAAGGAAGTTTACGCCGGCGATATCGCCGCCGCCGTTGGGCTAAGAACCGCGACTACCGGCGACACGCTCTGTGACGAGAACAAGCCAGTGATTTTAGAATCGATCGATTTCCCCGACCCGGTTATCTCGATTGCGATCGAGCCGAAGAGTAAAGCGGACCAGGAAAAGCTCGGCTTGTCGTTGCAAAAGCTCGCCACCGAAGATCCGTCTTTCAAGGTCCGCACGGATGAGGAAACCGGCCAGACGATCATTTCCGGCATGGGCGAATTGCATCTAGAAATCATCGTCGACCGCCTGCTCCGTGAATTCAATGTCGGCGCCAACGTCGGCAGACCGCAAGTCGCCTACAAAGAAACCGTGCGCAGGAGCGTCGAGCAACAGGGACGCTTCATACGCCAGACCGGCGGCCGCGGCCAGTACGGCGATGTGTGGATTAAGCTTGAACCGCAGCAGCCGGGCGCCGGGTTTGAGTTCGTCGATGCGGTCAAGGGTGGCGCGATTCCGCGGGAATATATCCCCGCCGTCGAAAAGGGCGTAAAGGAAGCGACCGAAAACGGCGCGCTCGCCGGATACCCAGTCGTGGACGTCAAGGTCACGCTCTTTGACGGCAGTTATCATGACGTCGACTCCTCGGAGATCGCGTTTAAGATCGCCGGCTCGATGGCGTTTAAAGAGGCGACGCGCAAGGCCCAGCCAGTTCTGCTCGAACCGATCATGTCAGTGGAGGTGGTCGTGCCGGAGGACTTTATGGGCGATGTGATCGGTGATATTAGTTCGCGGCGCGGCAAGGTTTTGGGCATGGACACGCGCCCGGCGGCGCAGGCCATCGATGCGCGCGTGCCGCTGGCGCAGATGTTCGGTTATGCCACCGATCTTCGTTCGATGACCCAGGGACGCGCCACTTACACGATGCAGTTTTTTCATTATGAACCTGTTCCGGCTGCGGTGGCCGAAGGAATTATCGCCAAGTTTGATGGCAAGTCAGATGATGATGTATGAACGAAAAGATTAGGATTCGGCTAAAAGCTTATGACCACCGCGTGCTCGACCAGTCGGTGGGAGAGATCGTCGAAACGGTCAGACGCACGGGCGGCCGGGTGGCGGGACCGATACCGCTGCCGACACGCATCGAGCGATTCACGGTCAATCGCTCGCCGCACGTCGACAAAAAGTCGCGGGATCAGTACGAAATCCGCACGCATAAGCGCCTGCTCGATATTCTCGAGCCGACACAGCAGACCATCGATGCCTTGGGCAAGCTCGATATCGCCGCCGGTGTCGACGTCGAGATCAAGCTACAGTGACGCGGGGCAAGCCGAATCGTAAAACGGGCAAACTGGAATGCGATTATGACAGGATTGATTGGCAGAAAAGTCGGCATGATGCAATTTTATAACGCCGAGGGCAACGTGATTCCGGTGACGGTGGTGGAAACCGGTCCGTGTGTCGTGGTGCAAAAGAAACAAACCGCTACGGATGGCTATAACGCTCTCCAGGTGGGATTTGGCAGCAAGAAGGCGCAGCGCGTGAATAAAGCCGGCCAGGGGCATATGGCGAAGGCCGGCAAAGGGGCGTTCGAGGTCTTGAAAGAATTTCGCGTCGACGACGCGTCGCCCTACGAAGTGGGCCAAGAGATCAGGGCCGGCGATCTATTCAAAGTGGGCGACCGGGTCGACGTCTCAGGTGTGTCGAAGGGGCATGGCTTTAGCGGTGTCATCAAACGCTGGTCTTTCGCCGGTTTTCCGGGCTCGCACGGCACTCACGAATATTTTCGTCACGGCGGCTCCATCGGCAACCGTTCCTATCCCGGGCGCGTGCGCAAAGGCAAAAAAATGGCCGGCCACTGGGGCAACGAAAAGGTTTCGACGCAGAACCTGGAAGTCGTCGAGATTCGCGCCGAGGAAAATTTACTGCTGGTGCGCGGCGCGGTACCCGGCGCCAAGCGCGGCGTGGTGATCTTACGGCCGGCGGTCAAAAGGTAAACCGTACATGGAAGTGCACGTTATTCAGCCACAGCTAAGCGAAGCCGTGTTCGGCGCCAAGACGCGCGCCCATTTGCTGCATCAAGCGGTAGTCATGCAGCTTGCCAACCGGCGCGCCGGTACGGCGGCGACGAAGTCGAAGGGATTTGTCAGGGGTGGAGGAAAGAAGCCGTGGCGGCAAAAGGGCACGGGTCGGGCGCGCGCCGGTAGCATTCGCTCGCCGATCTGGGTCGGCGGCGGGACGACGTTCGGTCCCCAGCCGCGCGATTATTCTTATCGCTTGCCGCGCACGGCCCGGCGCGAAGCGTTGCTTTCGGCGTTGAGCCTTAAGAACCGCGATGGCAGAATCATCGTCGTCGATAAGTTCGAGTTGGAAGAAGCCAAGACCAAGCTCATGGTCAGAGCGTTAGCGGAGCTCAAAGTCGAGAGCGCCGTCATCGTGATTTCTCAGGCCGACGCCAAGATCGAGCGCTCGGCGCGCAATCTGCCCAAAGTCAAAGTGCTGCGTGTCGACGGCATAAACGTTTACGATTTATTGCGCTATGACCACCTGATTTTGACCCAAGAGGCGCTGCAGCGATTGGAAGAGAGGTTGACCGCGTGAAGGGTCCGCATGACATTATCAAAGCGCCGCTGATCTCGGAGAAGGGAACGCTCTTAACCGAGAGCGCCAATCAAGTCCTCTTCAAGGTGCGGCCGGACGCGAACAAGATCGAAGTGAAGCAGGCGGTGGAAACGATTTTCAAGGTAAAGGTGGTGCAAGTGCGCATGGCTCGCTACCTGGGCAAGATGCGCCGCATTGGCAAAAGCATGGGGCGCCGCTCCGACTGGAAAAAGGCCTACGTCACGCTCAAAGAAGGCGATAAGATTGATTTCTTCGGCGGAGCCTAATCATTAGAGAGATAAGGCAAGAATCGCAAATGGCTATTAAGACCTATCGGCCGACCTCGCCGGGGATGCGCTTTCGCACCGGGCTTGGTTTCGACGACCTGACCAAAACGAGACCGGAAAAGGGCCTGCGCGAACGGCTCAACAGCAGCGGCGGGCGCAACAACACCGGCCGGGTTACCGCAGATCATCGCGGTGGCGGTCATAAGCGTCTGTACCGTGTGGTCGACTTCAAACGCAATAAGCGCAACGTGCCGGCGAAAGTCGAAACCATCGAGTATGATCCCAATCGTTCAGCTCGCGTCGCGCTGCTCTGTTATGCCGACGGCGAGCGGGGATATATTTTAGCTCCGGAGCGCCTGCAGGTGGGCGCCACGGTCATCGCGGGCGAGGATAACGTCGATATTCAGCCGGGCAATTCATTGCCGCTGAAATTCATCCCGGTCGGTACCGTGGTCCATAATGTAGAGCTTAAAATCGGCAAGGGTGGGCAGTTGGTACGGAGCGCCGGTTTGGGCGCTCAGCTGATGGCCAAGGAAGGCACCTACGCGTTACTCAAGCTGCCGTCCGGCGAGCTTCGTTATGTCTTATCGGAGTGCCGCGCGACGGTCGGTCAAGTGGGTAATGCCGACCAGGAAAATGTTTCTTGGGGTAAAGCCGGCAGAATGCGCTGGTTGGGATTTCGGCCGACGACGCGCGGTATTGCCAAGAATCCGGTTGACCATCCGCATGGCGGCGGCGAGGGGCGCTCCAAGGGAAATCACCCGATGACGCCTTGGGGTAAGCCGACCAAAGGCTACAAAACCAGAAAAAACCATTCTTCCGACAAATATATCGTGCAGCGCAGGAAAGGTAGATAGCGATGGCGCGTTCGGTAAAAAAGGGACCTTTTGTCGATCAGCATTTGCTCAAAAAAATCGCCGCGATGAACGAGTCGCGCCAGAGGCAAGTGATTCGCACCTGGTCGCGGCGCTCGACGGTGACTCCAGAAATGGTCGGGCACACGATCGGCGTCCATAACGGCAGAAAATTTATTCCGGTGTTCGTGAGCGAGAACATGGTCGGCCATAAGCTCGGTGAATTTTCGCCGACGCGGACTTTCTTCGCGCATTCCGGCGATCGCAAGGCGGAAGCGAAGGAAACTACCGGCGCACCGGCGGCAACCGCGCCACGGCCTGCGGCGGCGCCAGCGGCGCCGGCGGCGAAGCCTTAAGTGGTGGATGCGCTGACAGCGAGGCGTTGTTAGGGCGCAGGAATTTTCTTGGCTGAGTTGTAGAAACTATGGAAACACGCGCGATCACAAAATTTGTTCGAGTCTCGCCGCGAAAGGTTCGGCTGGTGGTGGACCAGATTCGCGGCAAGAACGTCGAAGAGGCGTTGAATATTCTCAAGTTCACGCCGAAGCGCTCGGCGGGCATCGTGGCCAAGACGGTGCGCACGGCCGTGGCCAACGCGGAAAACACTCAGAGTGTCGACGTCGATCGTCTGTTCGTCAAGCTGGCGCAGGTCGATGAGGGTGGCATGTGGAAGCGATTCACCTCGCGCGCCCAGGGGCGCGCTACCCGAGTGCGCAAGCGGCTCAGTCACATTACGATCGTACTCGACGAAGCGCAGGAGAGGAGTTAAAGCCTGATGGGTCAGAAAACTCACCCGAAGATTTTCCGGCTCGGCGTGATCGAGTCCTGGGACTCGAAATGGTTCGCGCGCCATGATTATCCCAAGCTGCTGCATGAAGATTTTCGCGTGAAAAAATTCCTCAAGAGCCGGCTCTATCATGCCGGCATCTCGCGCATCGAGATCGAACGGGCGGCCAACAAGGCCAAGATCAACATTCACACGGCGCGCCCCGGCATCGTAATCGGCAAAAAGGGCGCGGAGATCGAAAAACTCAAAGAGGAAATCACCCAACTGATCAAGCGGGAGACCTACATCAACATTCACGAGGTGAGACGGCCGGACCTCGATGGCCAACTGGCGGCGGAAAACGTCGCCTTGCAGTTGGAGCGGCGGGTCGCGTTCCGCCGGGCGATGAAGGAAAGCGTTTCCCGCGCCATGCGTATGGGCGCGCAGGGCGTAAGAATCCAATCGGCCGGCCGATTGGGCGGCTCGGAAATCGCGCGCACGGAATGGTATCGCGAGGGACGCGTGCCGCTGCACACGCTGCGCGCCGATATCAGCTACGGTTTCGCCGAGGCGCAAACCACCTACGGGATCATTGGCGTTAAAGTTTGGATTTTTAGAGGCGAGGTTTTGACCGCGGAAGAAGAGCAGCAAAAGGCGATGTTGGGCGGGTGATGCGCTGCGCTTAGTCGGCGATTGCATGAACCCGATTTGATCAAGAATGCTCGAACCCAAAAAAGTTAAATATCGCAAATTGCAGAAAGGGCGGCGGCGCGGCACGGCCCATCGCGGCTCGACCCTGGCATTCGGCGATTACGGCCTCAAGGCGATCGGACGCGGCTGGATGAGCGCGCGAGAGATCGAAGCGGCACGCGTTGCATTGACTCGGTATCTTAAGCGCGGCGGCAAAGTTTGGATTCGCATTTTTCCGGACAAACCGTTAACCAAAAAACCGCTCGAGACGCGCATGGGAAAAGGTAAAGGCGCGCCGGAAATGTGGGTTGCCGTGATCCAGCCCGGCCGGATTCTCTTCGAGATGGAAGGTGTCGAGGGGACGCTCGCCAAAGAGGCGTTTCGTTTAGCTGCGCACAAGCTTTCCATTCCGACGATCACGGTGGAACGCAGGGGGAGGGCGCATGGAAGCTAAGGAACTGCGCGAGATGAGCGGCGCCGACTTGATTCAGAAACGGCTGTCATTGCGCGAGGAGATCGGGCACTTAAAGCTGCAACGCGCCACCAGCCGCTTGGAAAATCCGATGAAGCTTAAGGAAACTAAACGCGACTTGGCGCGCGTCGAAACGATACTGCTGGAGCGGTCTCGGAGTCAGAAAGGCTGAACATGGTTAGCCGAGGCTTAACAAAAGAACGCGCCGGTTTGGTGGTCAGCGACCGCATGCAGAAGACCGTGGTGGTGTCGGTCGAGCGCACGGTGTCGCACCCCAGGTACAAAAAAATTCTGCGGCGGCGCACCCGGGTGAAGGCGCATGATGAAAAAAGCGAGTGCCACGTCGGCGATCGGGTGCTGATCGTCGAGTGCCGTCCGCTCAGCCGCGACAAGCGCTGGCGCGTCAGCAAAGTTCTCGAGCGGGCCCAGACGATGGCGGAGGAAACACAAAGTGCCGGCGCTTAGACGCGAATGGGGCGGCGCGCTGGAGGTTAATTCATGATTCAGATGCGAACGACGTTAGACGTGGCCGACAATTCCGGCGCGCGCCGGGTGCAGTGCATTAAGGTGTTGGGTGGCAGCAAACGAAAGTATGCCTCGATCGGCGATATTATCGTGGTTTCGGTTAAGGAAGCGGTCCCTAACGCCAAGGTCAAAAAGGGCGACGTGATGAAAGCCGTCGTCGTGCGCACCGCCAAAGAGTTAGGCCGCCCCGATGGCACCTATATTCGCTTCGATAACAATTCGGCGGTGTTAATCGACAACCAGAAGGAGCCGATCGGGACGCGTATCTTCGGCCCGGTGGCGCGCGAGCTGCGGGCGAAGAAATTCATGAAGATTATTTCGCTCGCGCCGGAAGTACTTTAGACAGGATCGAGAGAGGGTGTTCGTGCAGATTCGCAAAAATGACAGCGTCATGGTGATTGCGGGCAAAGAGCGCGGCAAGACCGGCAAGGTCTTGCGTGTGCTGACGGACAAAGAGGCTGTCATCATTGAAAGACTCAATATCGTCAAGCGCCATACCAAGCCGCGCGGCCCGCAGCAGTCCGGCGGCATTGTCGAAAAGGAAGCCGCGATCCACGCTTCCAATATCATGATCATGTGCGACAAGTGCAATGCGCCGGCGCGAGTCGGGCGAAAGACTTTGGCCGACGGCAAGAAGATCCGCATTTGCCGCAACTGCAAGGAAGCTTTGGATTAGTGAAATCAGCATGGCACGTCTAAAAACGAAATATCAGAACGATGTGGTTCCGGCCATGATGAAGGAGTTCGGTTACAAGAACTCGATGCAGGTCCCCCGGCTGGAGAAGATCACGGTCAACGTCGGCGTAGGGGAGGCGACGCAAAATATCAAGGCCATCGACACGACGGTGGCGGAGCTGACGACGATTACCGGCCAAAAGCCGGTGGTGACCCGCGCGAAGAAAGCCATCGCCAACTTCAAGCTGCGCGAGGGCGTGCCGATCGGTTGCATGGTGACCTTGCGGCGCGAACGCATGTTTGAGTTTTTGGACCGGTTGATCCACGTGGCTTTGCCGCGGGTACGCGATTTCAAGGGCATCTCGAGCCGCGCGTTCGACGGCCGCGGCAACTATTCACTGGGCTTGCGCGAGCAAATCATCTTTCCGGAAATTCACGCGGACCGGGTCGAAAAGCCGCGCGGCATGACGATCACGATAACCACGACGGCGAGAACCGATCCTGAAGGGTTGGCGTTGCTTCGACTGATGGGGATGCCGTTTGCGAGTTAGCTGACCAGGGGGGAAGTCCATTGGCGAAAAAGTGTCTTCGAATCAAGGCGGAAATGCCGAACAAGTTTAAAGTGCGCGAATACAATCGTTGTCCGCTGTGCGGCCGGTCGCGGGCGTTTTACCGGCGTTTTCGCATGTGCCGGTTGTGCCTGCGCGATCAGGCGCGCAAGGGGCAAATCCCCGGACTGATTAAGGCCAGCTGGTAAGCGGCGGAGAGTATCATGGGAATGACAGATCCAATCGCGGACATGCTGACGAGAATTCGCAATGCCTCGCGCGCGCGCCATCAGAGGGTGGCGGTGCCGTGGTCGCGCTTAAAAGAAAACATCGTCAAGATCCTGATCGAAGAAGGTTACTTGAAAGATCAAAAGAAAGTTAAAGCGGCGGTCGGCGGCGGCGAAGAGATCATTATTCAACTCAAGTTCGACCGCGAGAATCGGCCGATCATCGCCGGAATGAAACGTGTCAGCACGCCGGGGCGCCGGGTTTACGTCGGCGCGAGCAACTTGACGCCGATTCGTAAAGGCTTGGGCATACATATTTTGTCGACGCCCAAGGGCATTCTGGTGGACCGGGTCGCCCAGCGGACGAAGGTCGGCGGCGAACTTCTTTGCACCGTGTGGTAAGTTGATTCGAGGTGTCACGTGTCACGCATAGGAAAATTACCGGTTGCGATTCCCGCCGGCGTTAAAGTCGTGATTGACGCCAACGCTGTGCGCCTGGAAGGACCGAAGGGAAAATTGCAAGCGTCCGTCCCGTCCGGCGTCGACGTCAAAGTCGAAGGCAGTCTGCTCCGTGTCGGGCGCCAGACGGAAGATCGCAAGATTCGCGCGCTGCACGGACTCACGCGCAAGCTGATCGCCAACATGACGCAAGGGGTTAGCCAAGGCTTTACCCGCGTGCTCGACATCAACGGGGTCGGCTACCGCGCCGAGGTCAAAGGCCAGGAAATCCACATGACCCTGGGTTACTCTCATCCGGTGGTGTTTGCGCTGCCGGCCGGAGTCACGGCGGCGGTGGAGCGCCAAGTGATCATTACGCTAAGCAGCGCCGATCGCCAGGTGCTCGGCGAAACCGCGGCGAAGATTCGCAGCCTGCGTCCGCCGGAGCCTTACAAAGGCAAGGGCATCAAATACCGGGAAGAAGTGATCAAGCGCAAAGCCGGCAAGGCGGTAGGCTCTGCGGGTCTAAAGTAGGGCGTTGAGGATTTCAGATGGCGAATAAACGGGTAGACAGCGCGAGGCTGCGCCGCCGGGCGCGGGTGCGCAAGAAGATCGTCGGCACCGACGACCGGCCGCGTGTGTGCGTGTTTCGCAGCAGTAAGCATATCTACGCGCAAGTGATTTCGGATGACCAGGGAAAGACGCTGGTTGCCGTGTCGACGCTTTCGGATCAGTTGGGCGATGCCGATAAAACGAGCAAAGGGGTCGCGTTGGCCAAGGTGGTCGGTCTTGCCTTGGCTAAACTGTGCAAGGAAAAAAATATCACCGACGTGGTTTTTGATCGCAATGGTTTTCTCTACCACGGGCGCGTCAAGGCGGTCGCGGATGGCGCGCGCGAAGGCGGACTTAGATTTTAACCGCAAATGCTTGACGAGAGGTGCCTTTGGAACGGATTGATCCGCAAGGATTAGAGCTCAAGGAAAAAGTAGTTCACATTAGCCGGGTGGCCAAGGTTGTCAAAGGCGGCCGGCGCTTCAGCTTCAGCGCCCTCGTGGTCGTCGGCGACAACCGTTCGCTGGTCGGCTACGGTATGGGCAAGGCGAATGAAGTGCCGGAAGCAATCCGTAAGGGTTTGGAGCAGGCGAAAAAGAGTTTGATTCGCGTTCCCGTGATGGACGGCACGATTCCCTTCGAAGTGACCGGCCGCTTCGGCGCCGGCTATGTCATTCTCAAGCCGGCCTCCGACGGTACCGGCGTGATTGCCGGCGGCGGCGTGCGCGCGGTGGTCGAAGCGTCCGGCATTCAAAATGTGCTGACCAAGTGTATCGGCTCCAACAATCCGCACAATATGGTCAAGGCGACGATTGCGGCGCTGCGCGATTTGCGCGCTCCCGAGGAAATCGCCGATCGGCGCGGCAAGGTGTTGGCGGAGATTCGTTGACGATGAAACTCGATGATTTAAGACCGGCGGCGGGCTCCAATAAGAAGCGCAAACGCGTCGGACGCGGCGACGGCTCGGGTCACGGTAAGACTTCTGGGCGCGGCCACAAGGGCCAAGGCTCCCGCTCCGGCGGCAACACGAAAGCGGGATTTGAGGGCGGGCAGATGCCCTTGCAGCGCCGCTTGCCCAAGCGAGGTTTTCACAATCCGTTTCGGATCGAGATGTCGGTGGTCAATCTTGGCCAAATCGACGCGCTGCCCGCCGGCGCCGAAGTCACGCCGGAGGTGCTTATCCGGCACGGCTATGTGAGCGGCAAGAACCGGCCGGTCAAGATTCTCGGCGACGGTTCGCTGTCGAAGCCTCTAACCGTCAAGGCCCATGGCTTTTCCGCCAAGGCGAAAGAGAAGATCGAAGCGGCCGGCGGCAAAGCGGAGTTGATTGCACTTCATGCTTAGTGGTTTTCAAAACGCATCGCGCATCCCCGAACTGCGGCGCCGCGTGCTTTTCACGTTGGGGATGATCGCCGTATACCGTCTTGGCGTGCATGTGCCGACGCCGGGCATTGACCGCCAGGCGATGGCGGCCTTTTTCGAACAGCATCAAAATACCCTCTTCGGCTTTCTCAATCTGTTCTCCGGCGGCGCGCTCGAGCAATTCTCGGTTTTTTCCTTGGGCATCATGCCCTATATCAGCGCCTCGATTATTCTACAGCTGCTGACCGTGGTTTTTCCCTATCTCGAACGGCTGTCCAAGGAAGGCGAGGCGGGACGCCGTAAGATCACCCAATATACGCGCTACGGCACGGTGGTTCTTTCGATCGTCCAAGGGATCATGATTAGCGTCGGTCTCGAAGGCACTCAGGGGCCGGGCGGACAGAGTTTGGTGCTTAATCCCGGCTGGCACTTTCGCCTGATGACGGTGATCACCTTGACCTCGGGAACGGCGTTTATCATGTGGCTGGGCGAGCAGATTACCGAGCGCGGCATCGGCAACGGCATTTCCTTGGTCATCTTCGCCGGTATCGTTGCCGGCCTGCCGTCGGCGATCACCACGACCTTGCAATTCATGCGCGAAGGCGAAATGGGGCCTTTGGTTGCGCTGCTTATCCTCGTGCTCAGCGTCGTTGTCGTCGGCGCGATCATCTTCGTTGAACGGGGCCAGCGGCGCATCCCGGTGCAGTACGCCAAACGGGTGGTCGGCCGCAAAATGTACGGCGGCATGACGTCACACCTGCCGCTCAAGGTGAATACGGCAAACGTTATACCGCCGATCTTCGCTTCGTCGATTTTGATTTTTCCGGCGACGCTGGCGCAGTTTGCCAGTCATCCTTGGGTACAGACGGCATCGGGAGCGCTGGCGCCGGGGACATTTCTGCATGACTTTATCTATGTTCTTTTGATCATATTTTTTGCCTTCTTTTACACTGCGATCGTTTTCAATCCGAGCGACGTGGCTGAAAACATGAAGAAGGCGGGCGGGTACATTCCCGGCATTCGTCCCGGGCAAAAGACCGCGGAATATATCGAGCGCGTGCTTTCGCGCATTACCTTGAGCGGCGCGATCTATCTGTGCATTGTTTCGCTGCTGCCGACAATTTTGGTCAGGCAGTTCAACGTACCTTTTTATTTCGGCGGTACGGCGCTGCTGATCGTCGTCGGTGTCGCACTGGATACCGTCGCGCAAATGGAAACGCATTTGATCAGCCGTAACTATGAGGGATTTATGAAGCGGGGGCGGCTGCGCGGAAGAAGGGGCTAAATTGTGCCCGCAGGCGCGCGCGTCGTACTGCTGGGGCCTCCCGGGGCCGGCAAGGGAACCCAGGCCAAGCTGCTGCAGGAAAGATTTGCCGCTTGCCAGATTTCGACCGGCGATATTTTGCGCAAGGCGATAGCCGAGCAGACGCCGCTGGGCAAAGAGGCGGGGCAATACGTCAGCCGCGGCGCTTTGGTGCCGGACGACGTGATCGTTAAATTGGTCGCCGAGCGGCTCAAAGAAAAAGACTGCGGGAAGGGATTCATTCTCGACGGGTTTCCGAGAACGATCCCTCAGGCGGAGGGTCTCGATAGGATTCTCAAGCAAATGGGGCTCGGCCTCAACCGCGTCTTGTCGGTGCAAGTGCCGCAGCCGGTCATTATCGAAAGACTGGCCGGGCGGCGCACTTGCAAGGACTGCGGCGCGCTGTCGCATGTGGCGTTTAGCCCAACGAAGAAAGCCGGTGTTTGCGACCAATGCGGCGGCGAGATTTACCAGCGAGCTGACGATCAGGAAGAGACGGTCGCCAATCGTCTCAAGGTTTACGAGAACCAGACCGCGCCCTTGATCGGCTACTACCGCCAGCGCGATCTGCTGCGGCAGATCGATGGAGTGGGAGCGGTCGACGAGATCCGTCGCCGGGTCGTCGACGCCTTGGGAGATGTCGGGGCGTGATTTCGCTCAAATCGGCTCGAGAAATCGAGATCATGAGACGGGCGAATTTGATCGTCGCGGAAGTCCTGCAAGAGTTAAAGCAGCAAGTGGCGCCGGGCGTGACGACTCTCGACTTGGATGCCATCGCCGAAGAAATGACGTTGAAAAAGGGCGCTATTCCGGCTTTCAAAGGGTACAACGTTGCCGGGCGGGTTTATCCCCGTTGTCTGTGCGCTTCGGTCAACGATGAAATCGTTCACGGCATTCCGTCAAACCGCGCGCTGCGCGAAGGGGATATTATCGGACTCGATTACGGCGTGATCTACGAAGGTTTCTACGGCGACTCGGCGATCACGGTGGGCGTCGGCGACGTCAGCGAAGAAGCCCAGCGCTTGATGGACGTCACCGAGCAGTCGCTCTACCAAGGCATCGAGCAATTGCGCGACGGAAAACGGCTGGGCGACCTGGGCTCAGTAGTGCAGAAAATCGCCGAAGGCGCGGGTTTTTCGGTGGTGCGGGCGTTTGTCGGGCACGGCATCGGCAAGAACCTCCACGAGGAGCCGCCGGTGCCGAACTACGGCGAACCCGACCGCGGGCTTCGGCTCAAGGAAGGCATGGTTTTGGCCATCGAGCCGATGGTCAATGCCGGCGGCCATGAAGTGGAAATAATGGAAGACGGTTGGACCGCGGTGACGAAAGATGGTAGCTTGGCCGCCCACTTCGAACATTCGGTGGCGATCACCAAGACCGGGCCGGTTATTTTGAGTCAAATTTAGTTGCGGGGAGAAGCGCATTAGGCAGGGCTTCCTATGCCAAAAGAAGACGCCATTGAAGTGATGGGCACGGTATTGGAGACGCTGCCCAATGCGATGTTCAGGGTGCAACTGGAGAACGGGCATCGCGTGCTCGCGCATATTTCCGGCAAAATGCGCATGCACTACATCAAGATCCTCCCCGGCGATAAAGTCAAGATCGAGCTGTCTCCTTATGATCTGGCAAGGGGACGGATCATTTTCCGTGAGCGTTAGGATCAGGAGCAGACGTGAAAGTTCGAGCATCGGTAAAAAAAATTTGCAGCAAGTGCAAGGTGATTCGGCGCCGCGGCGTGGTGCGGGTGTTGTGCGAGAATACCAAACACAAGCAGCGGCAAGGTTAAACGATTTGCGATTTTGGATTGATCGTTCGACTGAGCTCACGACGAAATCCAAAATCTAAAATCAAAAATGGGGAAGCAATAAGGGGTTCAGGAGGGGAGATATGGCACGTATCGCGGGCGTAGACTTGCCCAAGAGCAAGCGAATGGAAATCGCGCTGACTTATATTTACGGCGTCGGCCGCAGCGCGTCGCGGGAGATTCTCAATCTTGCCGGCGTCTCCTTGGACCTTAAGACCGATGATTTGGGCGATGACGACGTCGTCAAAATTCGCCAGATCATGGATCAAAGTTACAAGGTCGAAGGCGATCTCCGGCGCGACGTGACCGGCAACATCAAGCGCCACCTCGACATGGGGTCCTACCGTGGCCTGCGTCACCGTAGAAATCTGCCGGTGCGCGGCCAGCGTACTCATACCAACGCGCGCACGCGCAAAGGACCACGCAAGACCGTCGCCGGCAAAAAACAAGCGCCGTCAAAAGGCTAAATTAGGAGGAGCATATGGCAGAGGCCACCGACGAGAAGCAGAAAGCCGAAGGGCAAGCCGACGCGAAGACCGGTGAACGAGCGGCGCGCCGTAAGCGCGGCCGAAAGAACATCGCCGAAGGAGTCGTGCATATCCATTCGACGTTTAATAATACCATCGTCACGATTACCGACTATCAGGGCAATGTGATTTCCTGGTCCAGCGCCGGGGCGATGGGTTTTAAGGGTTCGCGCAAAGGCACGCCGTTCGCGGCCCAGCAAGCCGCCGACAGCGCGGCCAAGAAAGCCATGGACCACGGGTTACGCAGCGTGCAAATCTTCGTGCGCGGCCCCGGCGCCGGTCGAGAATCGGCGCTGCGCGCTCTGCAATCGGCGGGAATCAACATCAGCTTGATCAAAGATGTCACGCCGATTCCGCATAACGGCTGCCGGCCGCCGAAGCGACGGCGCGTTTGATCACTACAAGGAGGAATAAGATTGGCTAGATACACAGAATCTGTGTGCCGGCTGTGCAGGCGCGAAAATTTAAAGCTCTTTCTCAAGGGCGAGCGCTGTTACACCGACAAGTGCGCGATCGAAAGGCGCAACTATCCGCCCGGGCAACATGGCCAAGGCCGGCCGAAGTTCTCGGAATACAGCATTCAGCTGCGCGAGAAGCAAAAGGTCAAACGTATGTACGGTCTGCTGGAGCAGCAGTTTCGCCGCACGTTCGCCGAGGCCAATCGCACCAAGGGAATCACCGGCGAAACTTTGCTGATTCTCCTCGAGCGCCGTCTTGACAACGTGGCTTACCGGCTCGGTTTCGCGAGCTCGCGCGCTGAAGCCCGTACTTTGGTGCGCCACGGCCATCTTCTGATAAACGGCAGGAAGGTGAATATTCCTTCTTATACGGTGCGCGCTGGCGACGTGATTTCGGTGAAAGAGCAGAGCCGCCAGATGGGGCGGGTGGTATCGGCGATGGAAGGGGCGCAGCGGCGCGGCGTGCCCGACTGGGCGGAGGTCGATCGCGAAGCGCTCAGCGGCAGGATCAAAATTCTGCCGGCGCGCGGCGATATCACCATGCCGATCAACGAAAAACTGATTGTCGAATTGTATTCGAAGTAAGCTCGATATTGGGAGACGCTATGTCGACAATGTATAAGCATTGGACGGAATTGATTAAACCCAAACAATTGGAGGTCGAAGAGAAAACTCTGACGCCGACGTACGGCAAGTTTTACGCCGAGCCGTTTGAACGAGGGTTCGGCCAAACCATCGGCAATTCGCTGCGGCGCATTTTGCTGTCCTCGCTGATGGGCGCGTCCATCGTCGCCGTGCGCATCAAAGGGATCCTGCACGAGTTCTCGACGGTGCCCGGCGTGACCGAAGACGTCGCCGACATTATTCTCAACCTGAAAGAAATCCGGCTGCGCCTTAACGACAGCGAACAACAGACGCTTAAAATCGAGACCAAAGGCCCCGCGACGGTCCACGCCAAAGACATCGTCGCGCCGCCGTCGGTGGAGATCTTAAATCCCGAGCACAAGATCGCTACCCTGTCGCGCGATGCCAAGCTCGACGTCGAAATGTTGGCCAAGCTCGGCCGCGGCTACGTCCCGGCGGAGAGAAACAAGGAAGAGGGCGCGCCGGTCGACACGATCTTTATCGACGCGATTTTCTCGCCGGTTCAGAAAGTGAACTTTAACGTGACCAACGCCCGGGTCGGCCAGCGGACCGATTATGATCGCGTCGTTTTCGAGGTTTACACCGACGGCAGCGTCAAGCCAGACGACGCCATGGCCTACGCCGCCAAGATTCTTCAGGATCAAGTAGGCATTTTCGTCAACTTCCAAGACGAGCCGCGCGCGGAGAAGAAAGACGACGGGCCGCCGGTGCCGCTCAATGAAAATCTCTTTCGCAGCGTCGACGAGCTCGAGTTCTCGGTGCGCTCGCAGAACTGCCTGCAAAACGCCGATATTAAGTACATCGGCGAACTGGTGCAAAAAAGCGAACAGGAGATGCTGCGGACCAAGAATTTCGGCCACAAGTCGCTCAACGAGATCAAAGAAATTCTCAAGGAAATGGGTCTCGAATTGGGCATGAAAGTCGATCATTTTCCACAGCGGGAAGAGATCGACGCGCGCAAGCGCGCCGCCGAGAAGGAAACTGTCTAAGTCATGCGCCATCTAAAATCAGGGAGACAACTGAGCCGCAATTCAGCGCACCGCTGGGCGCTGATGCGTAATCTGATCACGTCGCTCTTGCGCGAGGAAAAGATCAAGACCACCGACCCCAAGGCGAAGGAGTTGCGGCGTTGGGCTGATCGCGTCATCACTCTGGGCAAGCAAGGAAGCCTGCATGCGCGCCGCCAAGTTCTGAGCATCGTCCAGGACAAAACCGTAGTGCGAAAGCTGTTCGACACCATTGCGCCGCGTTTTAGGGATCGCCCCGGCGGCTATACGCGGATTATCAAGGTGGGGATGCGGCGCGGTGACGCAGCCCCGATGGCCGTGATCGAGTTGGTGGGCGCAGAGAATGAAAAAGAAGCGGCTGCTGGCGGAGCTAAGAAGCGCCGCCGGACGCGCCGCAGACAGGCGCGCCAGAAGGAAGGGGCTGCGGCTTAAGGGGCATTACAAGAGATTTTGTCGAACTGCCCGCCTGTGATCACAAAGATCCGGCGGGCGGTTTTGTTTTTGGAATCGGGCACGAAGCGATTGCTAACGCTGGTCGCGCCAAGGCGCACTACGGCTGTACAGCCACCGGGGATTTGATGCATCCGGGGATGCCGCGGCGCTGGCGTGCCATTTTCGCCCCGGCGAAATGAAAGTTCGTCATGCCGGTCCTTCGATGCGCTCAGGATAAACTCCGGCCGGCATCCAGGTGACGGACAGCGTCCGTCATACCGTTGGAAAACGGTATCCAGGTTAAGGGGGATGGACCCCGGTTTTCACCGGGGTGAGTGCGCCCGTGAGGGCGCCACATCAACACGGTGAAAGTCCGTGCCGGAGTATGCCACAAACTCCGTAGCCGAAGGTA
>JBOHVN010000166.1:0-4656 GCA_050735675.1 Binatia bacterium
CAGTTTAACTAGTTGACGTGTCTGGCATGCCTCTTGCGGGTTCGCAAAGGGAGAAGGCAACGGGGGATGATTGTCTAAGAAAAACACTCGTCGAAGTCCGCAGATTTTGCTTCTTCTGAGCAGCGCCGTCGTCGTTAGGCTCCGCGCAGCGCGACAGAGCCGCGAGGATAAGGTCGGGGATTTCTGGCGCAAACGCGCAAAGGCCGCAAAGGAAGAGCATCGCACTGACATTTCGAACGAAGAGAGAAATCTTTCTTAGATCCTTCGCATTCGCTCGAGATGACAGGTCTTAGCCAGTGACGTGGCGTCTTGGGGAAAGTCCCTTGGCGAGCGGTTGAAAGAGCGAAAAACAAAAACCAGGACGGTAGGAGGATATATGAATATTTCATGGACGATCGGCCGGTTGTTTCTTTGTCTGGCTTTCTTGATGTTTGTGACCGTGAGTTGTGGGACGGTGCGCGAGTATGTCAGCGAAAATCCCAGAACCGCGATTGGCGCCGGAGTTGGCGCGGCCGGGGGCGCGCTGATCGGAGGACTCGTATTCGATAGCGCGGGCGCCGCCGTTGCGGGCGGGTTGCTCGGCGGATTGGCGGGAGGTTTGGTCGGGAGAGCGCTTGAATCCAAAAACGAAGACTACGCGTCCACGGCTAGAGACTACAATTATCGCGACAGCGAGGGAACAGTGTTGCGTATCGAAGACGCGGATGCCGACCCGGCAAGGGCGTATCCACGAGATCGGATCCACCTCGTTACCCGTTACGCACTACTCCCCGCAAATCGTAATCAAGAGCTAACGGTGACGGAACGGTGGCGAATCACGCACAACGGCCGGGTGGTTGGCGACCCGTTGCTCAAGACAACGCGAACGGGCGGAACTTGGTCCAGCGCGATCCCGTTAACACTCCCGGCCGACGCGGTCGCAGGCGTTTACCGTGCAACAGTGGAGGTTCAGACCGCTGGCGCGAGCGATCGCGGAACAACGACGTTCACGGTTAGTTAAATGGTTTGGATATCTTAATCGGAGGAACTGCGCATGCAAATGATTTATTCGTGGAAAGGAAAGTTATTGGCGGCTATCGCCCCGGCTTTTCTGCTTAGTCTGGTTGCGTTGGATCTGCCGAATGCCGCGGAAACTAAACAGGCGGCGAGCGCTTCCAGGCTCGATGCTCTTCCGAACTTCGTGCAGCTGGCTGAGAAATTGGAGCCTGTCGTCGTTAACATTTCTACGACGCAAGCAGCCAAATCTGAGCAATCCTCACCCCAGCAGCCCGGCCCCGACCCTTTCGGTGGGCAAAGACCCTTTGGCGAGAACGATCCATTCGGTGACTTTTGGCGGCGGTTCTTCGGAGATCAGTTCGGGAGTCCGGGCGGCCCACGCGCTTTGCCGCGGAGAGGGTTGGGTTCGGGCTTTATTATCGATCAAAAGGGTCTTGTTCTGACGAACAATCACGTCGTCAAAAATGCCGAGAAGATTACCGTAAAGCTTGCCGACGAAAGGGAGTTCAGCGCGAAAATTATCGGACGGGATGCGCGAACGGATATCGCCGTAATACAAATCTCGGATGGCAAGGGCAGTTTTCCTGTGGCGCCAATGGGCGATTCGAATGACTTGCAAGTAGGAGAATGGGTCGTTGCGATGGGCAGCCCATTCGGACTGGATAATACATTGACCGCCGGCGTTGTCAGCGCCAAAGGCAGACATATTGGAGCTGGTCCCTACGATAATTTCATTCAAACGGATGCGTCGATCAATCCCGGCAATTCGGGCGGGCCTCTCGTGAACTTGCGCGGCGAGGTCGTCGGAATCAATACGGCCATATTCAGCCGGACGGGAGGCAATCTCGGCATTGGGTTCGCGATTCCGATCAATCTGGCCAAGGAAATTTTGCCGGAGCTGATCGAGAAAGGAAAAGTGACCAGGGGTTGGCTGGGAGTTGCTATTCAAAGGGTCACGCCGGAGATCGCCGAGTCCCTAGGGCTTGAAAAGAGTAGGGGCGCTCTCGTGGCAAACGTCTTCGAGGGAAGCCCGGCGGCCGAAGCCGGCATCAAGACCGGCGATGTGGTCGTCGAATACGACGGCAACAAAATCGAGGAATCAAACCAGCTTCCCATTCTCGTGGCGCGTACCGGCGTCGGCGAAACGGTGAAGATGACAGTCGTCCGAGACAAAAAGCAGATCCCGATCACGGTGAACATCTCTGAGTTGAAACAGGAAGAGATTGTCGCATCCGGGCCAAAAGAGGAGGGACAACTTGGTCTCACGGTTCAAAACGTAACCCCACAGATCGCGGAAAGTCTCGGACTCAAGCGCGCCAATGGAGTGGTCATTACTTCCGTTCAACCGCAAAGCGTTGCCTCTGAGGCGGGGCTCCGGCGCGGAGATGTCATTCTGGAAGTGAATCGCAAAGAGATCGCGAACGTAGATAGTCTCCAAAACGCCGTAAAAGAAGCCAAGCCGGACTCGAGCATACTGTTTCTGATCCGGCGCGGCGACAATAATCTTTTTCTCGCGCTCAAGTCTCCCGGAACACAGGGTTAGCACCAAACGCCATGAACCGGCGGTCATCGAGCATGGCGTGACGATCAGTAGCGGCGGCGCAGCGGCGCGCCAGGCGAAAAGATTGGCTCTCGGAGGATCATGATCCCCCTCTGGCTTAAAATCTCTTACACACTTTTTGTGGCCGTGCTGGCGCCGGTGTACTGGACGCGCTACGGGCCGGCTAACTTCTTGTGGTTTTCGGACATCGCTCTACTCCTGACGGTACCGGCTTTGTGGCTTGAAAATAGTTGGCTCGCCAGCACGATGGCTGTGTCAGTGCTGTTGCTGGAGCTGGCCTGGAGTTTTGAGTTTCTTGCGCGCCTGCTCACAGGCGCAAATCTGACCAGTCTCAGCGGTTACATGTTCGACAAACGAATACCGCTTTATCTGCGCGGGCTCTCGCTGTTTCACCTGGTCTTGCCGCCGCTCCTTTTCTATTTGGTTTGGCGTCTGAGTTACGACGGGCGCGCACTCCTGACGCAAACGTTGCTGTCTTGGGTTGTGGTCCCGGCAAGCTACTGGGCGAGCGATGCGCAGCAAAACGTCAACTGGGTGTACGGTTTCGGCGCGCCGCCTCAGAAGTGGCTGCCCGCGCCGCTTCATGTGGCGTCGTTAATGCTGGGACTTCCGTTGTTGGTGTATTTGCCGACGCATCTAGTGCTGAAAAAACTATTCGGATAGCGAGGAGAAAATGAAGAATTGTCCTTAGTGTGCCGAAAAGATCCGGGACGGCCAGCGGCGGGGAGGATCGAATGGTCCGACTATCGCGTTTGTCTTCCCCGGTATCATGAACTTCGGGACCAACTGGTTTTCCGACAAGATCGTCGTAAGACGGTGCCCGTGAGGTCAATGAGCCCGAGGCGCCGGTGCTGTACCGCATCGTTCACAACTGGCGCCAGACGCAATTATTCATCTGATTTTTTTTCGGTCAAAATCCTGAGACGTTGCCGGCGTTCGCGCTTTTCGGACTTCTTCTCGGCGATCTCTTTCGCTCTATCCTCGATCGAGATCACGCGATCGGGTTCGGCTTTGCCAAAGCGTTTACGATAAATCTGTTCGATAAAAACCGGCAGGGGAGCTTTCCAGGGTTCTTGCTTGTGGTTGGCCAGTGAGCCGAGCTTGCGCGGGTTTAAGCCGAGTTCGCGAGCCATCTGAACTTGTGCATGGGACAGGTGAAAGCGTTTTCGCGCCTCGATCCACCTGCCCATCTCTTCTGTTAATTGCGGTTGCTTTGACGGCATTGACTCTCTCCCGATGCGCAATCAGCCATCCTCGATCTTCCATCCTCGTCTAATTGAGCTCCAACCCGACCACCTTCGCCGGGTTTCTCGTGCACACCGTGTAAAGCTCGTCCTCATTCAAGCCGAACGCTTCCATGTAGCCGCGTACCAGGCGCATCGCCTCGACCGAGTCGGGGAAGAGGGGCTCGCCGGCGTCGCTCGACAGCGTGAAATGCTCTGGTCCTACTTCGCGGATGGTGTTGTACATGATCTGCGGGTCGACGCCGAGGAGCGGCGACAGTTCGTCCCAGGTGAAATTAAAGAGAATCCCGACCGGCGCAAGCTCTTTCATCATCTCCGGTGAAACATTCAAGAACGGGCTGTAGGGATGATCGATCACGGCGCGCTTGAGGCCGACCTTATCCACTTCCTCGGCAAGTTTATAGATTTCCGCGTGGGTCGCGTGGCCGAAAAAGAGCGCGACGTTACGATCCGCACAAAGGTGCACGATGTCGCGCACTTCGGGTTTCAATTTGCCGTTCTCGTCGAGATCATAATGGCCGAGCTGCATGGCTTCATCCCACGGAATGGGCCCGGTCCAAGCGGGCGTGTTGCGGCTCTGCACGAAGCGTCCGTAGGTCCCGACCGTGCTCATGGTAATCACGTGGGTGAATACCGGCAGCCAGACCGCGGCGATGCCGCGGTCGATCATTTCGCTTACCGTCTTTGCCGAGATCGGCGCCATCTGCCGGCCGCAAACGTAGCTCGACCAACAGGTGATCGGCGCGACCCGCTCTTTTTCCGACCAGCGATTGACATCGTCCTGAACCGCTTGCGTCGCCTTCACCGGATCGTCGCCGGGGATGCTCTTGAAAAGCAGCCCTTTCATTTCCGCCA
>JBOHVN010000167.1:0-3176 GCA_050735675.1 Binatia bacterium
GTCTTCTGGCGGCGAGCGGCCGGCGGGAACGTATGCGCGGCAGATTCTCAATCGTCTGCTGATCGACTTGTCTTGGAACTCGAGCCGCCTGGAAGGAAATACATATTCGCTGCTTGAAACCGAGCGCTTGCTACAACTGGGAGAGAGCGCGGAAGGGAAAGATGCGCGCGAAGCGCAGATGATTCTGAACCACAAAGCCGCCATCGAGCTGCTCGTCGAGCAGGCCGATGAAATCGGTTTTAACAGGTACACCATTCTCAATCTACACGCCTTGCTGTCCGATAACTTGCTTCCCGATCCCCGAGCGTCTGGGCGGCTGCGCGCGATCGCTGTTGGAATCGACGGATCGACCTACCATCCGTTGGAAGTGCCGCCGTTGATAGAAGAGTGCTTTCAGCAGATTTTGGACACCGCTACGGCGATTGCGGATCCATTCGAGCAGGCGTTTTTTGCGATGGTTCATTTGCCGTATTTGCAACCCTTCGAGGATGTGAACAAGCGGGTTTCTCGGCTGGCGGCAAATATTCCGTTCATCCGGCAAAATCTTTCGCCTCTGTCGTTCATCGACGTGCCCCAGCGGGCATATGTCGATGGACTTTTGGGAGTGTACGAGCTGAATCGGATAGAGTTGTTGCGTGATGTTTTCGTCTGGGCTTATGATCGCTCCAGCGCGCGCTATGCCGCGGTGCGCCGGTCACTCGGTGATCCCGATCCGTTTCGTCTGCGCTACCGCGCGTTTGTCGCCGAAATCGCCGCCGAGGTTGTCCGTGGCAGGATGGACAAAAGGACTGCGACGGCATTCGTCCAGCGACGTGCCGTCGAGCAAGTGTCGCAGGAAGATCGCGTCCGTTTCATCGAGGTCGTGGAAACTGAGTTGATGGGGCTTCACGAGGGGAATATCGCTCGCTATCGCCTGCGTCCTTCGGAGTATCAGGCTTGGCACCAAACATGGCGCTAATATACGATTGTTACGAATGTCCATGAAGACGGATGGTGCGTTAGGCGGCGCCGTTCGGTGGTACTACAATTTGCGGCACTGAAGTCTTCCGGGCTAGAATGCTGGTGTTGAACAAGCGGGTCACGCGTATTGATTACCGAGAGGCCGAATCGATTTAGCGACGTGAAAAATATGGAAGCGCTAAAACTGTTTGACAAGAAGGGTGCACCTTTGGACTGGGAGTACGACGGCGACGCCGACACGCTCTATATTAGTTTCGGAAAACCAAAGCCGGCTCTGGGTGTAGATGTGGGCGAAGGAGTGATTGTTCGATACGACGAGAAGGCTCGGGAGGTGGTCGGGTTAACGCTTATCGGCGTCGGAAAGCGAATGGAAGAATACATTAAAAAGAACCCGTAAAGATTGGCGGTCGTTGCAGATTTAGGCGAACGCTGATGATGAAACGCACCTTACAGGTCTTGAACGAATTGGAACGCGGCGGTGTGATCGAGCGTTACGCGATTGGCGGCGCGATGGGTGCGACTTTTTACGTCGAACCGCTGCTCACTTTCGACTTGGACGTTTTCGTGATCCTCGGAGAAAGCGCCGGCGGTTTGCTATCGGTCGCTCCGCTTTATGAGGCACTGCGTGCCCGCGGGTACGCCGAGGAGGGCGAATGTGTGCTCATAGAGGGCGTGCCGGTCCAATTTCTTCCCGCTTACAATGCCTTGTTGGGAGAGGCGCTAAGAGAGGCGTGCGAAATGGATTACGAGGAAGTTTCTTCAAGGGTCGTCCGGGCGGAACATTTGATTGCTATCTGTTTACAGACCGGCCGGGACAAAGACCGGGAACGTGTCCGTATCTTTCGCGAGCAGGCAGAACTCGACAGGAACTATCTAGTCGAAGTGCTCCAGCGCCACGGTCTGGAGGGGAAATGGAAGCAATGGACGCCCTGAAACCTGAAATCGCCCGGCTTTTCGCCGCGAAAGAGGCGCGCCGCACAAACTTGCGGCGCTGCCTTTCCCGGAAAAGGTCCGAGCCGTGGTTTGTCTCCAGGAGATGGCTGCTCCGGTGTTGCGCGCGCGAGGTAGAAAGGTGCGCATATGGAAACTGGGCGAACGTGTACCGTAATTCATGCCGTCACCTGGCGACTACAAAACCGTTCAGGCTCGCATTTTAGCCTACGCTCAAGAGATCGGCTGGACCTTCGTGCCGCGCGCGGAGGCGGAGCGGCGGCGCGGGTTCGATCCAGATGGGGAGCCGGGTTTTGGCGCGATTCCCGTATTGCGCCATATAGCTTTCACCGGCGGGGCCGTCAAGAGAATGAATCAATCCTTCAAAGATGGCTATTTTTCAAGAACTTGCGGGGCGAAAGCGTGGCGGTTAGAATACTCGACAGGTAATTGAGTCACGATGGTCGAGAAACCGAACTCGAAAACTTTTGACCATCATAGAATTTTTATGGGGGTGAATAGTGGCCTGGGTTTACGCGGCCGGCGAGGTACAAGGCTGGTGCGTCTAACCAAGATAGGAAGGCGATGAGTCTGGAATGAGGCTTCCAGGAATTGGCAAAGCGGAAGTCAACGAAACAAAGATCGTCAAGTATTTGCTTTCCACGACTCACCGGGCTGGCAAGAGCAAGGCCGCTTTTTTCATGGCACATGGTTTCGATCCGCAACGATGGAAAGATCTCGATACAGCTCTGAGGCAACATGCAATAGACAATGAAATTGCCCGGGAGGAAAGGACGATTTTTGGAACCCGATATGTCGTGGATGGAGTCTTGAAGACACCGGATGGGCAGCCATTGAACGTCCGCACCGTCTGGTTTATCGATGACGACAATGATGCGCCGCGGTTCGTCACGGCTCATCCTTTGAGAAGGAGACGCTCATGATTGAGGAACTCGAAGATGTGATTTTGACTTGCGACCTCCCTGAATACGGATTGACGCGGGGTGATATTGGCACTGTGGTGCTCGTTCACAAAGAAGGGAAAGGTTATGAAGTCGAATTCACCACGCTCTCCGGAGAAACTGTTGCAGTCGTGACCTTAACTGCCGATCAGGTTCGCGCGAGCAACGCGCGTGAAATTGCCCACGTCCGAGATCTGGCCGCCAATCCGTAGCTGTGCAGTCCTCGCATTGCAAGAGTCGGAGTTAATTCAAAAAAGCTTTCATTAAGCGTGATCGGGAAATTGTCGCTCTTGCATCAGCAGCATCATCGGCTTTCAAACCATG
>JBOHVN010000168.1:0-49619 GCA_050735675.1 Binatia bacterium
CCAGATCTTCGCCGAGCACTTTCACGGTTTGCGGAATATCGTAGAGCTCCTGCGCCGTGCCGACCACGATCCAATACCGGCGAAACCATTCGCCGCACGGCGTCCCCGGCCCGACGTGCGGGATATCCGCAGGACTCAGTATTTTGTTGTGTTCCATCGGATAAAATCGCGTACAGCGTGCCTTGAAATGACGTAAAATCCACTCTACCGCTTAATATGCCGAACGATTCCTGTCAATCTTCGGCCACCCGATCGTGACTGACAACAGCGACCACGATCTACAAAATGATGCTTAACCTGCGAACGGTGATGCGTCTCTGTCACTTCTGTTGCCAATGCCGCCGGCAACAATCAGCGTGCTATCTTAATCGTACTCGAAACTTCCTTTAATCGGTCTCTATGCTCTTGCACGATTCTTGCCTATCCAAGAAGCATGGGCCGATCGAGTACCAGCACGGACGTGCTGATCGAAATACTAAACTTGTGTGAACAAGCACTTGCATCGCTGCATCCGCACGACAACGGTGACACCCCAGTCGCACAGTCGCACAAAACTAACCATTCCCGATACGGCAAGCGTGCAAAAATTGGCCCCCGCCTGGTTTTGATTCCGGGCGGGTTATCGACTGCGAACCGCGGGGCAACCACCCCGCTAACGCGTCTTTCATCGACCTGACCTCTTCGGTAATTCAGAACCTTCAGCCGGCGCCGTACGCGCCGCCAGCGTCCAAACGAACGACAAGGAGGCGACGCTTTCGCCTTAATGTTGCGCACTGTAGTCGGACCGGAACCGGTCAAATCTCGCAACCGATAGTGGAGCGTAATCGCCCCAAAGGAAGGATCTTTCAGTGAAACAGTTGACGCACTCAGTACTCGCTTGACTAAGATCACAGACCCCCTACCTACGTCCTGAAGAATTACGACTAACTATCGTGGCCCAATTTGGGTTATCTGGAACCAGCACAGCAACATCATTAATAAACGAAGCTTTTGCTGGTTGTGAAACTCAGATTTCTGATCACCCGACCGCCTGATTGGCAAAGGACTTGCTTTTCACGTTTATTGCTAGTAAGAGCGCTATTGCTTGCATGCGAGTTTCCTTGGCCGCGCTCTCTCCCGACGTCGCCTTATGTATCGCACTCTGTATCCATACATTGTCTTCTGGAGTCTGGGTCTTTTAGCTTTCACCGCCGAGATGCTGTTCCCGGCTCGATCGATTCCCTACCGTAAAGTGTTGCTAAGAGATCTGACGGCGCTCGTGCTGTACAATATTTTCTTTGCGTCCGTCGTGGGCATGACTAACCGAATCCCCGTGCCCAATTATGTGCCGGCTGCGGTCGTGGCGATGCCGATGGCCATTAAACTCATCTTCTTTTACATCCTCGAGGACTTCGGCCTCTATTGGGTACACCGCCTGATGCATACCAACTATTTCTGGCGCACCCACAAGTGGCATCACAATCCGAAATATATGTATTGGCTTGCCGGAATCCGAGCGACCATTCCCCACATCATTTTGTTCAATCTAACGTTTATTGTCGCGTTGCCGCTGCTGCGCGGCGCGCCCTTATGGATTTTTCAGTTAATCATCGCGGAGCACATCTTTCGCAACCACTGGATGCACATGAATGTCACCTGGAACTCGAGCTGGCTGGAATGGCTTGTCGTCACGCCCCGTTATCACCAAATTCATCACAGCGATGACCCGGCGCACTACAAATCTAACATGGGATCGCTGTTAACCGTTTGGGACAGATTGTTCGGAACTTATTTCAACCCAGAATGGGCGAAAAAGGATCTCAGTTTCGGGATTAACGAAAGAACTCATCCGGTAAGATTGGTTCTGGGAATCTAGATCGAAACCGAAGTCTGCCGTTGGCGCCTCGCCAGCGTTGAAATAGAATGAAGAGGAAAGTTCTTTAGGGTATCAAAAAAGAATGGTGGTCGCAGTAGGACTTGAACCTACGACCTCGCGCATGTGAGGCGCGCGCTCTAACCAGCTGAGCTATGCGACCACGGGAAATCTTTTTATCACCTAGGCCCTACAGCTTCAAGAATCGCCCGCCAGGTTTTTACGTCTTGTTCCTCTGCTTGATCCGCTGATTCAGCGACTGCAGCACGCCGGCGTCGACCGCGGCGATCACATCCACAGCCGCGTCCAGCTCTTCTTCGCTCATCCCCGCTTTCCTTGCGTCCGCAAGGCGGCGATCCACTCACGGGTCGCACAGCCGCATCATCGCGACGGTGAGACCGATGAGCATCTTCTCGCGCTCGGTGAGGCACTCCACCGCATGCGCGTCGCGATAGAAAGTTCGAAAGTCCGCTTTCTTCAATGTCATCGCTGCTCCTTTAGACAGAGGGCGCAGCACGCTGCGCCCCTACTGGTCCGAAACCTCAGCACTCATAACTCAGCACTGAATTCACGCCGGCTTCACCCCGGTAATCAGCGCGTAGGAAAAACTCCCTTTCACGTGCACGTGGTCGCCATGGGCGTGCCAGCTAAAATAATTTTTCTTCATGCGTTCGGCCAGTTCGGGCGCTTCCTTTTCCAATTCTAGCGCGGCTTCGAGCCAGTGCCGTCCGGTGGGAATGCCGTCCATGCCTTCCTGATTGAAGGAGTATGACAAAATGTTGCTGCGTGGCACGCGGTAACCCGCCTTCGTCAGCAGGCGCTGTATGCTGCTCGCCGTGTGGAAACGAAAGTCACCGCCGTGCGTGCGGCGGAACACTTGGTTGATCTTTGTTTCGAGGGCGATATCGACCGAATCCTTTGCCTCCTCGATGATCGGATCGAGCACGACGAAACGCCCGCCGTTCTTGAGCACGCGCAGCACTTCCGCAACGACGCCCGATGGATTGCCGAAATGGTGCAAGCTGAATGACACGAAAGCACGATCGAAAGTATTCGTCTTGAACGGCAATTGATCCGCCTCGCCCGCGCTCTGATCGTAATGCGGAATCGGATCTTGATGCTGATGGCCAACGTCGAGCATCGCCAGAGCCTGATCGACGCCGACGATCTTTCCGGCGCTCAGCTGCTTGGACAGCAGCCGGGCGGCTCGCCCGGTGCCGGTCGCGACGTCGAGCACCAACTCACTGCCTTTGAGCGCGAGCATTTCGATCAACTTCTCCGTGAGCGAACTGCGAATGCCGGAGAGGGCGCGCCGGTCGAAGTCCGCGGCATGCTCTGGATCGTGGAAGCGGGTTTTAGGCTCGCGGCCGTGATCGTGGGACTGGCCGTGTTCGTGATCGTGTTCGTGTCCGTGACCATGCGACTCGCCGCGGTGATGATGAGCGTGCTCGTGATCATTACCGTGTTCGTGCCCGTGCGAATGCCCCTGGCCGTGATCGTGTGCATGCTCGCCTTTGTGCTCGTGTTTACGTTCGTCCGCCATTTTCGTATCCTTGCGTTTTAGATTTCCCTAGTCTCTGCGTCCTCCGCGCCTTCGCGGTGCCATTCGACTCCGCTCATGGTGAGCCTGCCGAACCATCACCACAGAGACGCGAGTTCGCTAGTCGGAGTCGAATTTTGCCTTTTTAACTTTCACTTTTTACTTGTCTTTCGCCATTCCTTCCATGATCTCCCACTGCTCGTCGCTCACTTTCATGATCGACAACCGTGAAATTCGCACGAGATCGAAATTCTTTAGCTTGGGGTGGGCTTTCACCTGAGCAAGCGTCACCGGTTTGGGCAGCGGTTTCATCGCTTCGATATCGACCACCAGCAGCTTTGGATCGTTTTTACCGGGATCGGGATACGCGCCGCCCAAAGCTTTCGCCACACCCACGGCGGCTTTCTCGTCGCCCGTGTGATAGATGAAAATCTGCTCGCCCTTCTTAATGCCCTTGAGATTTTTTAGCGCGAGATTATTGGCCACCCCGTCCCACATGGTTGTCTTGTCTTTTTGCAATTGCTGAAATGAATAGACCGACGGTTCAGTCTTAAACAGCCAACGAGTTGCCATCGAAATCTTCCTCCTGAGCTTCCTTATAAAATAGCATCGCGCCGCAATACAAACCCTGATAATGCGCCATTGGACCGCGTGAAACCTGGTTCAACCCGAAGACAAAAAAACAATTCTTCGCCTTTGGCTCAGAATGACGACTGGAGTTGTCATCCTGAACGAAGTGAAGGATCTGGAGTCAAAATGAGTCACTACACAAACCCTTGACGGCGCGGCTTTGAGCGAGTACCCAGGCAAATACAATGAAGCCTCGATACCATCCAATCTCGCTGCTGGCCGTCGCCATGTTTGTGTCATTGGCTTGGCGGCCAAAGTTCAAGCTGCCTACAAGCTGCGCATTTCCTATTCCGCAGTAAACGCCACCCAAGCCTTTCTCCGGGTGGCGCAAGAAAAGAGTATTTTTGCCAAGCACCGCCTCGAAGGCGAATTGCTCTACATCAACAGCGGCACCATGAACATCGCTGCTCTGGTCGGCGGCAGCGTGCAGATCGCCGGCGGCGGACCGGTATCTATCGAAGCACGCCTACGCGGCGCCAAGCTGACGATCCTCGGCAACCCCTTGCCCGTACTAGCGTCAAATCTCGTCGTGCATCCCGACATCAAGGGCGTGGCCGACCTTCCAGGAAAGATCGCCGGCATCTCGCGTTTCGGCTCGTCCACCGATCAAGGCTTTCGCTATCTGTTCCGCAAAAACTGCTTCAACGTGGAGAAAGATCTAAAAATGTTGCAGATGGGCGGCGACGCAAGCCGCAGCGGCGCGCTCAACGCCGGCACGATTCAATATACCTTTCTCGGCGCCGCGGCAACCAATCAGGCGCGCGCCCAGGGCTTTCGCGTTCTGGCCACCGCCCAGCAGATGGCGATTCCGTTTCCCCTGGACATCCGTAGTCGTTGAAGACAGCTGGCTTAGCCGCAACCGCGATGTCGCCTACCGCTACCTCAAGTGCGCCACCGAATCGATCGTCCAGTTAAAGCGCAACCGCGCCGAGAGCGTGCGCATCATCAGCAAATACATGAAAATCGCCGATCCGAAACTGGCGACGACCGAGCACGAATTCGTCTCTTCGCTCATGCCCGACTATCCCGCCCCAAATCTCGACGGCATCAAGGTGACTCTGGAGAATTTCGGCAAAGAATACCCCGACGCCCCGCGCCGCGATCCGAAAGAGTTCGTCGACGGCTCGATCATAGAAAGATTGAAGCAGGAGAAGTTCGCCGAAGGAATTAAGTTCTGATCTGTACGTGTAGCCGGAATGCAAGGAAATGGAATCCAGGAAACACCCGAAATGCGCGCGCTCCATCCGGCTACAGCGCTTGTCTCCATCCTGAGCCGGAGACGAAGGACCTGCTTTTTTGCAGAGGGCCTAACACAGCGCTCACAATCCACCAGAACACTAAAGCAGATTCTTCGTCGCTTAGCTCCTCAGAATGACAGGCTTAGTCAAGCGAACTTTTTAGAACTGTCGAGACATAGTCTTTTAGCCTGAATGAAGTGCAACGGAATCCAGGATCCCGGATTTACGGCAAGCTCCATCCAGGCTACCGCCTGGATTTTTCTGCGTCATCCTCAGCCAGCAGCGAAGCGAATCTGCTTGTTTCGAGTGTAAATTGTCCTGACTGTGCCTCTCCAAGTTCACCACTCGCCTATCCCTCATAATGCAAACAGCTCCTTCGGATTATCGTAAGTAATCTTTTCATACTGCCGCGGTGTGATGCTGCCTTGGCTCTTTAAATTGCGCAGCGCTTCGATTTCGGTCGATTGGTCGTTGTGGCCGTAGTCGGTGCCGATGACGAGGTTGTCTTCGCCGGCATATTTGATGACGTAGTCGACGTCGTCGTCGGTCTGGCACGAGACGAACTGGCGGTATTCTTTGAGCGGGTTTTCCGGCAGCGGTCGATTGATGGCGCCCCAGCGGCGTTGAAAATCCTTGACCACGTAGGGAATCCATTGCGCGGCGGCTTCGGCCCAGTGGAAGCGCAGCTTGGGAAAGAGCCTGGGCACTTCGCTCATGATGACGGAATGAAACGCGCCGATCACCGGGATGCGAAACTTCCAGAAGCTGCCGCCGCCGTTGTATTGCGAGACTAAATCGATGACGTAAGGGTTGGCGTTGCCGACGTGGACGCCGACGGCGAGATTGAGACGGCTCATTTCCTCGTATAGCGGATAGAAATATGGATCGGTGACCATGCGCTGGCCTTCGATACCGCGCATGAAGATGCCGCAGGCGCCGTGCGCCGCGCAGAATTTAAGCTCTTCGAGCGCCGCGCTCATGTCGAGCAATGGCAAAACGCAGATCCAGCGCAGCCGCCCTTGGCCTTGCGCATGAATGTCGGCGAGCCAGCGATTGTAGCCTTTGCTGATGGGGATTTCCCACTCGGGCTTGTCGGCGATTTGCTCGATGAACATCGTCGGGTAGAGCACCTGGGTGTCGATGCCGAGCTCGTCCATGTGCTTGAGCCGCGCCGGCACGTTTTCCATTTCGCGGGTTTCTTGAGAACTGTTCATGTCGCGGCCGGTGCGATTGGCCACGTCGGCGACCTGCTGCGCGGTGAGAACGATCCGCACCAGGCCGCGGATCTTGCCGTCGATGTACCAGTATTCGCCGCCGCCCTCGCCACGCGGCTTGACGATCAGCGGGCGGTACTTTTGATCCGCCTTGTCGATGTAATCCCAGGTGCGCTCCGATTCCACGACATGTGCATCCGAATCGATGGTCGGCATGGCGGTTTACCTCCTAGCCCCTTCCTTCAGCTTGGACTTTCGAGCCCGGAATATCAAAGGCTCGTCTTCCATTCAACAGAGTTTACTCGCAAGACAATCAAATATGAATGGGATCGGATACGACCCATTAACCTGATGTCGCTTCGAGAGAGGCAAACAATATTGCGACTTCCAAAGCTTCAGCACTCGAGATTCTTCGGCTGCGCCTCAGCAGGACACTGCGATGTCGCCGCCGAAATTCTGCGGGTTAGAGGTCGTCGGGACGCAGCTGATACGACTCGTGCACCCGAATACCGCCTCGTGGTATACAATCGAACAAGATGGACAACGCGCAATTCATTGACCTGTGCGCATGGCTAACCGACGCTGGCCTGAGCGGTCAAAGCGAAACGGTAACGCTCGACGGATTTTGCGAGCGCGCCGTGGCTCTCGGTCTGCCGCTCGCGCGCGCGACCGTCCTCATCGATACACTCCATCCGATCTACGAAGGCCACGCCTTTCTTTGGAAACGCGATAAAAACGAGATGGCCACCAGCGAGTATGACCGAAGCAATAAGAACTTACGGCTTTGGGTGAACAGTCCTTTTTATCGCCTTGAGCAGAGCGGCGAACCGCTGCTTCGGCGGCGGCTCACGGCCGAAACGGAAAAGGAATTTTCAGTGTTCCCGGAATTGCGCGCCGACGGTATCACCGATTACGCAGCGATAGCGAATCGCTTCGCCGCCGAGGGCATCGTCGGCAATATGGATTGCGTCTACTCTTCCTGGGCCACGGACGCCACCACGGGCTTCCGCGATGACGATGTCGCGGCTCTGTGCCGGCTCATGCCGTTGCTCGCGCTCACGATGAAAACCGCTTCATTGGCGCGCATCGCCGGCACCCTGGTTGAAACTTATCTAGGACGCGATGCCGGCCGCCGCGTTCTTGACGGGCGGATCGCCCGCGGCGTCGCCGACCGCATCGAAGCGGTTTTGTGGTTCAGCGACCTGCGCGGCTATACGCGCATCACCGACACCGCGGCGCCCGAAGAGATCATTCCGCTGCTCAACGATTACGCCGACGCGATCATCTCCGCTATTCACGAGCAGCAGGGCGACGTTCTGAAATTGATGGGCGACGGCGTACTGGCGATCTTCACGGTCGAGGACCGAAGCCGCGCGTGTGAATCTGCGCTGGCTGCCGCTGCCAACGCGCGCGTCCGCGTCGCCGCTTTGAATCAGCGCCGCGCCGCCGGGAAGCTCCCGAATACTGAAATGTATCTCGGTCTTCACATCGGCGAGGTGTTCTACGGCAACATCGGCAGCAAAGACCGCCTCGATTTCACCGTCGTCGGCCCGGCCGTTAACGAAGTGAGCCGGATCGCATCGATGTGCGGCTCCGTCGATCAGCCGCTGCTGGTCTCTTCCGCCTTCGCTTCCGCGCTCGGTGACTCCCGCGGCCGCCTCGTATCCGTCGGGCGCTACGCGCTCCGCGGCGTCAGACGCCCGCAAGAACTTTACACGCTCGATGCGAGCGCTCCCGAGCATGGAAGCTAATCGAGTCGGGCATGGGCTTCGCAACCAAGCGTGCTCCACGTTTCTTTGACTTATAGAGACCTCCTGCTCAACACGGCTGGACACGCACAGCTTCTCAGGCTGACCACAATTTTCATAGCCAGATCTTAGGTAAGCCATATTGGTCTGCTGTCATCTCGCGATCTAGAAATTCGCGATCTACTAATTAGATACGAGTAGACGGTGCTGAGCGAGCGTCGGTTTCGCCGGAGAGGCGCTTAACGATCCTTAAGCGACGCAGCGTGGATACGTAGATTCAGGAGCCTGGCGACTAAAGACTTATCACCAACATCGGCAAAACTGAGACTTTGGTCTGAAACTCAAGCCGGTCTTTGGGTAATTCGGGCGATTTTTCAACCATTTGGCCCATAGCGCCCAACACTCGATTTGATAACTTTCTTGATGTGGGGCAAACGAAAGCGGAAGTTTGCAGAAACACCGGAAAGTCGCTGGTTCGTCCGTTTTGACGAGTCCCGCCGCGGTCGGACCGAGCGACACAGCTTGGAAGAAAGAAAGGAGCAGTCAAATTATGTATCAAGAGTTTTTTCGCCGCACGAGCGTGCGCGTCTTGATCCTAGCCGGTATTCTTGGCGCCGCCGCAACGTCAGAGGCGGCCGCCGAAGGAACCGTTCAGAAACTGGCCTCCACCTCCGACGGTTATTGTCATCTGAAGATCCCCGCCATGCGGCCGAGCACGTTGGCGACCGGCACGCCGGAGCTCAAAAGCTCTACAACCGGGGACCTCATCGATTTCTACGGCCCGTGCAACTATGATCCAAGGAGCAAAGACGAAGTCGCCATGCAGAAGAAATTCCGTAGCCTCAAGTACGGAAAATTTTAGCGCCGGGCTCCCGAAAACTCCGAACAATCTTCTACCATCATCGTGGAGAGGACGCCCCACCCCTCTCCACGATGGGCAGTTATCTCCCTCGCCCGTATTATTCATTCACCGAGGAAAACACACGACAGAGTGTAGGACGAGGAGCAAGCTTCGTAGGGAGCGGGCACATGAGTGCGAAGCTACACGGACTTCTAGGGTGCTTGGCAGGCCTGTGCGTTTGCCCCTCGATGGTCGCCACACCGCTAGGTTTTGCAGGTCTCCTCAAGATACAGGCCCATTTCCGCGACCGGAGAGGCTTACTCCCCGCGCGCAATGGTTGCGAATAATCCAGGCACTAAGCGCCGTCATCACATTGCACCATTCAGCTGCCGCAAACGAGCCTCGTTTACGCCTTCCTCGGCTGCGACATCCGCGAGAAGACTTTTTTCGCGTTGCCTTCAGTAATCTTCTGGCGCTCTTCGTCCGTCAGCCAGTCGATGGATTGAAAAATCGGCACGAGGTCTTCGAAGTTGCGCCCGGTCTTGGGGTCGATGGCGTTGACCGCGCCGAACATCTCGGTGGCGAAAAGCACGTTGTCGGCGCCGACGCGCTTGATGAGCAGCTCCATTGACTCCTTGTCGTAAATCGCCATGTCCCAATACACCCTGCGCGCCGCATCTTCGAATGGTTCGAGGCCCTCTCTCACGTGCATGCCGCGCTGGCGATTCCACTGGAACGGAATCGCGCCGCCGCCGTGCGGGACGATGATTTTCAATTTCGGAAAATCTTTGAACACTGGCGATTTAAGCAACTCGACCGCGGCGGAGTTGTGGTGTGCGATGTAATAAGCATTCGTGATGTGCATCGCGGGGTTAAGCGAGGCGCTGGCGTGGACTGTGCACGGCACATCGAGCTCGACCATCTTCTCCCACAACGGATACCACCATTCGCTGCCCATGGACGGCGTCAATGGCTCGCGCCCGCCGGCGACATCGGGATTGACGTTGCAGCTAACGAAGCCGAGATCCTTGACGCAGCGATCGAGCTCGTCGGCCCACTCCTTAGGACCCACGCCGGGCGATTGGGGGAGCTGGCAGACCGGTGAAATTTTGTCCGGAAAAAGTTCTGCGACGCGCGCGATCAGATCGTTGCACGCCTCAGTCCAGTATCGACTTACCAACGGCGAGCCAAAGTGATGCCCCATCGCCGACGCCTGCGGCGAAAATAACAACCGGTCGATGCCGGACTCCTGCATGCGTTTGAGCTGGCCCTGCATCGAGCGCGCCAATTCTTCATCGCTGATGTTAAGCTTAGCGCGCGCCGGCTTGGCGAGATTGGTGATCTGCTGGCCGCGGTAGGCCTGCAACTGCGCCGGCGCCGTGGTGAAGTGAGTGTGAGCATCGATGATCATGGAAATCCTCCTAAAGTTCAAAACGTTCAAGCCGTTCAATCGCTGCGCTCCGTTCAAACCCCCACCTTACTTCGACGTGGCTCAGGACAGGTTTCCTCCCCCGCGACGCGCTGATCGTTGCCCATAATCCCTATGGCTGATGACTGGGGGCTTTGGCACGGTGGGTTGCTGTATAGAATGATGCTGTTTGAAAATCAAGAATGCACTGGCAATGTCGTGCAGGCGTTGCAGGCCACGGCCGAGGGTTGTGGAGCCGGGCTCGCCGTCGCCCTTTCGGCCGAGGAAACCTCCGAGCTCAGCGGTCAGGCGCGTGATCTCGCGCACGTTGGGTGGAGTCGAAGGCAGCGGCTGATCGGGTCGCTTAAAGGCGAGCAGCGCCTGCCACTCGTGTTCCTCAAAGGCAACGCTACAAGGCGCCTCGGGTAGGGTGCGCGAGAGCTTCCTAATGTGCTCGATGCGCCAGGCCACCACCAAGTCAATGGCCAGGCAGTTCTCCCAAACCGTGCGATCCCCGAGTTGACGGTTCTCAATACGGCAACCACTTTTGAGGGTTCGGTGATACTCCTCGATTCCCCAGCGCCTGTTATACCAGTCGATCTTCTCGAGCGCCTGCTCGAAGCTGTTGACTTCGAGCGTGGTCAACAACATCCACTCCACGGCTTCTTTTTGCGAAGGAGGATTAACCTCGGTGACGTAGACGGTCCAAAGACTAAGCACCCCCAGCGAGGGTTTGCGCTTGGGGGAGTGCAACTCCACCCGATAAGCGGCTTTGGTTTTGGCGCGGCTCTGGCAGGCCTGCGGAATATTGGCCCCGGGCTGCGCGTAGAAATCGCGCGCCACGGTAAAAAGTCGCTTGAGATGGCGTCGATCCCGCAGGCGGACCTTGCGCCGGCCGCCCTCTGCGCGCCAGTCCAACCACTCGCAAACTCGACGGGCCAGTTCCGCCCGCGACCACTGCGGTTGATCGCGCACCGCTGCGTTGATGCGCTCCAAAACCTCGTGCTGAAAAATTTGACCGCACACCACCACGCTGGCGTCCATCTGCGAACAGAGTGCCACAAAACATTGTCAGTGCCCAGCATACGAATATATGGAACATGATCAGGCATACGCGGGGGAGGAAAGAGGTGGGGCGCTTCCGGACCATTCGTAGTCCGGATGTGGCGCAGCGGAATCCGGGTTCTTTCGGCAGGAAAAATTTGCGCAGGTGAAAAGAGAACGAAATTCGGATCAGTCATTTTCCAGAAACCTTGGTGTCCTTCGCGCACTTCGTGGTGACTCGACCTTTTATGGCAACGCGGAGGAGACCCGGCAATTGATGGATGAACTCACCGGCGCTCATTCCTACGGCGGGCGGGTGATGTCGATTCTCGATTTACTGTTTCACGAGCGGCCCAACTTGATGCTGCTCGAAGTCGCGCCGGAGCCAAGTCTCGTGAATTATCTGGCCGACGCCGCCGGCATCGTTCCTTTCAATTTCAATACCGATCTCGACGGCCAAGTGTTGAAAGGCCAGTTTGTTTGCATCGCCGATCAGATCGACGAATGTACGGCACTGCTCAATCGCGCGTGGTCTGAGTTACCCGTGGAGTGGGGATATGACCGTGACTGACACAGCCTCTCAAGCTTCGGAAACACTGCGCAAGCGCCTGGTCGAGATCACCCGGGATTTGATTCTCATCCCGAGCACGGTCGATCGCCCCGAAGAGATCGACCGCGGCATGGAGTTTGTCATCAACCATGCCGAGGTTTCCGACGCGATCACCGTGCACCGCTATCGCGAGGGCAACGCTCCGTGCACCGTCTTTCTGCCAACCCACGCGGCGACGCCCGCAATCCTGCTGTTGGCTCACCTCGACGTGGTGTCCATGCCGCCCGGCACGGAATACAGTTCGACTCTACGCGATGGAAAAATTTACGGCCCGGGCGCGGGCGACATGAAGGGCGAGCTGGCTATCCTGCGGTCGGCGGCAGTCTCCGACCCTAGCCAAAAAAATGCGCCGGACACGATCCGCATTTGTTAAACTATAGATCCAACGTAAGCGTAGCCGGCGAGTACGGAAAGGAGCCTCCAAATCTATGGAAGCAGTGATCATCTATCTCATCATGAGCGCCATGATGGTGTACGCGCTTTACTTGACTTTCCGAGGCCGCAATTCAGGTGTCGTTGGTCCCACTCTGGGCTTCTTGAACGTCGGCGGAGAGGGACTTACCGCGCTTGTGGAGGAAGACCGCGAGTTTCTTTAAAGAACCGTTCACTCGAATGAAAAGCGGCAAGCCCATGCCGGCTGCATGGATCGCCATCTCACCGCAGCATAAAACCGAAGTCCACCGCAATCTGCCTGAAACCATGTGCCAAATGGAAGCCGGTCAAGTTCGCTTCCGTTGACGCGCACGATCAAAATACGCGGTCAGTTCAGCCACTCCTTTACGTCTCCCTTCATGATTTCGTCGAGGATTTCCTTGCAGTCGGCGACCGCCTTATCGACGATCTCCGGTTCTTTCACGTGCGGGATTCCCTGCTTCACCGCGCCATGCAGAGCTTGCACGACTGCTTTTAGATGCTCGTCCAGTTTTTCCGTATTCGGTGCTGCTTCCGGCATGTTCCCCCCTTCGCCCTTTACAGATAGCGCCGCCCTTTCAGCGGATCCGGAACCGTGAGTCCGATCTTTTGCAGAATCGGGTTGACCTCGTTTTGATAATCTTGCCGCGCCTGCTCATTAGTGCGCCGCTTGAGCCCCCAGTAACGATAGCGCTCGGAACGCTTCGACCCGCTTCTGCCGAACATATCCAAGGCGCGCACGTACCAGAAATCCACCGCCTTTTGCGCCTTGGCCTTGCCCTCGTCGCCCGACTGAATGAGCTCCACGGTCTTGTTAAAGCCGTAGTCGATGTGACCCAGTTCCTCCATTACGATATCGGGAAGAATGCGCTGGAGAGCTAGATAGCTGCAATCATAAAATTCTTCCAACTGATAGCGGCCGACGCGGTCGATCAAAAAGCCGAACACCGCATTGTCTTCCCACGTATTGATGACACCGCGGAAGGCGTCGACGAAGCGCTTTTCGTTCGGCTGGCTCAGCACGAAGGAAACATCGACGCCGATGTCTCCCGCGACGCGTGCGATTTTGCGAAAATGGTCGATCTCTTCAGCGGCGGTACGCGCGACGATCAGTTGGTCGAGCTTGGTCGGTGCCGCCGGCAGCATCTTTTCGAGGTACAAGTGCGGCCCGCCGATCTCGCAGTCGGCTTGAATCGTCAGCACATGGCCCAAAAGCTGTTTATACTCCGAGTCCATCTTGTCGAAATCCGCCGTTTCAATCTTGTCGGTAAACATTCTGCTGCCCCTCCTTAATTTAAGCGGGCTGTGTCGGTGTCGAAATGCTCAATGAGCAAGGAGAATGCCACGCACGAAACAGCGTTGATTCAGAAAATTCGGGGCGAATACTAAGAATCTTTCCGATTTCTGCGAGAAACGGTGGCGGCACTTCCTACTATTAGGAATTTAGCATTCACAGTTTGGATTGACCGCGCGTCATCGCCCCTGATAGGAGCGTACCAGGACATTGGACCTTTCGTGGAGGCAAACGATGAGAACTTTCGTAGTCGCACTCACCGTCGTCTTTCAATTACTCGTTAACGAAACAAGCCATTCGATGGCCGCCGAAAAGCTCGTGGCCGGTTACTCCTCGATCAGCCCCGCTGAATGGACTCTAGTTACGGCGGCTAAGGCGAATCTTTTCGAGAAATACGGCTTGGAAGTTTCCACGGTCTACTTGGGCGGCAGCACGCGCATCGTCCAGGTGATGATCGCCGGCGACATTCAAATCGGCCAGATTGGCGGCTCGGCAGCGCTGTTTGGCAAAGCCGCCGGGGTCGACATGGCTTACATTGCGACGACCATCAACAGCATGGCGGCGCAAATCATGGCGCGACCCGAGATCAAGCGAGTCGCCGATCTCAAAGGCAAGGCCGTGGGTGTGACCCGGCGTGGAGCGAATACCGACTACTGGGCGCGGTTCGGCTTGACCCACAATGGGCTCGTGCCGGACAAGGACGTGAAAATTATCTACACCGGCGGGTTGCGCGAGACCTATTCAGCGCTGCAGCAGAGGCAGATCGCGGGTGCGGCCATGGGCCTCGGAAACTCTTTTGCCAAAATGCTGGAGCGGGAGGGTTTCAATGCGATCATCGATATTTCCAAACTCGGTGAAGATTTCCCGTTCAACGGCATCGCCACAACGAGGCGATACCTCCAGGCAAAACGCCCGGCAGTGATGAGCTTTATGAAAGCCTATCTCGAAGCCATCAAGTTGAACCTTGAGAACAAATCGCTCAGCAAAAAAATCCTGGCGGGCTACACCGGCATCACCGACAACGAGTTACTCGATGTCGCCTATGATATTTATATCCTGAAGATCCGCAGCAAGGTGCCCTATCCGGTCAACAAAGGCTGGAACACGCTCATCAACTTCACCGCTCGCGACAATCCCAAGGTCCGCGACGTGAAAGCAGAAGAAATACTGGACGACAGTGTTATGAGAGAGTTGGATGAAAGCGGTTTTATCAAGAGCTTGGGGTTGACGTAGGAGCAGGTTGATTGACGGTGAGTGACTGCGTCAATTCAACGGTAGAGCAGCAAAGGTTCCCGCTCTTCCAGCCATGATTTCTCGTCCGCCGTCGCGAGCTTGTCGAGATCAGCCGCCGTTGCTCCGGGGTCGTCTACCCACTGGCGCAGCAGCTCACTGCCATTGATTAGGTCGATCGCAAGCCGTTCTCTCTCGTATTCGTACGGAAAGTCACGCCAGAGATCGTAGTCCGGCCGCAGAGCCCGCAGTGATTTGAAGACCAGCGCGATCAATCGCCATGGACGAAAGCCGTCATGATCGTAGCTTGGACCATCGACGTGGATTTGAATTCCCGCGCAGAGCTGGCCCGCATGCTTGTGAAACGTCGGCTCGAACCAGCACTCGCGCAGCCGGCAGCCGCGCAGCCATTCGGGCGCGAGCGTTTCCATCTTTGCAATTAGCGCGCGCGGTTCGAGATCCGGCGAGCCGAAGAGTTCCAGCGGCCTCGTCGTGCCGCGGCCTTCGGAAAGCGTTGTGCCCTCCAGCATCACCGTCCCGGCGTAGCACCGCGCCATCGAAAGATTCGACGCGTTCGGGCTCGGGTTGACCCACGCGCGCTCGCCAAGTGGCCAACCATAGCCGGGCCCGAGCGCCGGCCGCCACCCTTCCATTTTTACGACTTCGCACTGGATGTCGAGCCGTAGCGCCCGCACGAACCACATCGCCAGCTCACCGAGCGTCAACCCATGACGCATCGGCAATGGCCCCGCGCCGACGAAACTCTCCCAACCGGCACGAAGCCGCAGTCCTTCCACCGGCCGCCCGGCGGGATTGGGCCGATCGAGCACAAAGACTTCTTTTTTGTATTGCGCCGACGCTTCGAGAACATACCGAAGTGTCGTGATGAATGTGTAGACGCGGCAACCGGCGTCTTGGAGATCGACGAGCAGTACATCGAAACTGTTCATCATCGCCGCCGTCGGCCGGCGCACCTCGCCGTAAAGACTAAACGCCGGAATGCCGTGCACCGGGTCGTAAAAGTCTTGCGACTCGACCATGTTGTCCTGCTTATCGCCGCGCAGGCCGTGCTGCGGGCCGAAGGCCGATGTGACTTTGACGTCTTCGAGCGCCGCCAGCGCATCGAGCGAGTGAACCAAATCGGCCGTCACCGACGCGGGATGCGCGAGTAGTGCGAGACGCCTTCCCAACAGCGGTTTTCGCAGTTTGGCGTCCGCGAGCAGGCGATCGATGCCGAACTTCATCGTTTGACAGTATAATCGATGGCGGCGCCATCGACCACCGCAGGCTCGATCTGCAGAGCAAAATTGTCAGAATGATGGAAATCAGGCTTCCCCGGCGGATGTTTGAGCGCCCAATAGGAGAACGAACCGTCGAGATCTTCGATCACGGCAGAAAGCCCGAGCCATAAACAGACATCGGGTTGTATTCCCGGCAATCCATCCAAGCGAACAAGGGCGTTTACCTCCAATGTCCCAGCGGCTCGCTGCACAGTGACTTTCGGTTCGATGCCGTCGCCGTTGAACGGTCCGCCGTCGCGGTAATCGCGAAACTCGTAGGCCGCCCATTCACCCGACGGAGAGAAATTGAATTCATAGTATTCAGCGTCGTTTTTCGCTCCGATAAACAATTCAAAACAAGTGTGTTGCCACAAATCATTTAATCTGCGAGCGGATCGATTCGGCGGAATCCGCAATTGATCCACGTTTCCGCTGAGCGTGTAGGTGACCGTGAGAACTCTGCCACGCTCCCAGCGTAGGGCTGATTGGATACACTCGACAGCCGTACAGGGCGTATCCGGATGACAGTGGAGTACGGCCGAAACTTGCGCGCGCGCTGACATAAGGAATGACGTTGGCAAAAGCCGGGTCAGCTCTTACCGCCCATCTTTTTAAAAAACCCTTCTCGTTCCAGCTCGTCCATCAAGCGCTCGTCGACATATTTCGAAACGTTGGTATCGAACTTGGTTTCCGGCGAGCGCTGCTGGAGCATGTCGATGGCGGCGCGCATGCCTTCGTGCGACATCCGCGGCGGGGATGAGAACGTCTGCGCGAAGTACTGATACGTCTCTTCCACCACGGCGGGGTTTTTCTGTTTCATCCTTTGAGTCAGCAGCGCCACGCCCTTGTCCTTGCTGGTCATGAATTGGTGAATTCCTTCGGCGTAGGCTTGTAAGAAGCGTTTGATCACATCGCGATTTTTTTCTAGAAACGAGCGGCGCGTGGCGATGGCGTTCATCGGGAAGTAAGCCGCCTTGAGCTCGGTCATATGAGCCAGCGTCGGCAGTCCCATGCGCGCGGCCTCGCCGGTCTCTGGCGGAGCGAGCAGCGTCGCATCGAGCGCGCCGGACGATAGCGCGATCAGCCGATTGGCCGCGGGTCCGCTCGCGAGCAAAGTCACGGACTGGCGCGGGATGTTCCATTCGCGCAAAGCTAGGATCAGCGACACCTCGTGCGCGCCGCCGAAGCCCACGATGCCAACTTTTTTGCCCGCCAGCTCCTTCGGCTGGCGAATACTTTTCTGCGTAACCAAACTGAATGGAAACTTGTTCAATGACGAAGCGACGAAAACTAGATCCGCCCCTTGATTGATCGCGGCGATCAGCGCTGTCCCGTCGATTTGGCCGAAGTGGATGCTGCCGCCAAGCAGCGCCTGCGCACCGCGCGCCGAGCCGGGAATCATGACGAGATCGGTGTTGACGCCATACTTTGACAGGAAGCCGAAATCCTGGGCCGACCACAAAGGCGCCTGGAATCCGGCAAAGCCGGCGTAGCTGGCGATATATTTTCCCTGCGCGCCGACCGCTGCCGCTGAGCAGAACAACAGCAATATCGCCATGCTCAAGGTTTTGCTCATAATCGGATCGCCTCCCTGGCAATTGTTTTTGCATTAACCGCCACCGCGCGTCAAGCAGACAAGGAAGTCAATGGGGGTTCAGAACATCTGTCTTTCCTCGGGATGGCCGATGGATTGTTGTCATTTCGAGCAAAGCGAGAAATCTTTCTTGATCGTGAGCGCATGCTGACAGCCTATACAGGCTTGACACTTCTAAAGCCCGCCCATAGAACCGACTCAGCAAATACTTTTTTTAGGGAGCACGCATGGCCTCCGCCCCCTCCGCTATTCCCGGCTTTGATTCGTCCGAGCTCAAAGAACTGAAACAGAAAGTCGTCGACGGCTGTCATATCCTCGATCGCGAAGGCATCACCGACAGTTTCGGCCACGTGAGCCTGCGCATTCCGGGAACCGAGGCGTTTCTGACGATTGCCGGCGTCAGCCCCGGTTGCGCCACCCTCGCTCGACTGATTATGCTCGATCTCGACGGTCATTATCTGGGCGGCGACAAAGCGTCGCCGTACGAGTGGCCGATTCATGCCCGCATCATGCGCGCGCGTCCCGAAGTGATGAGCGTTTGCCACACGCATTCTAGATGGAGCGCGCTCTTCAGCGTGATCAAGGGCGGGCTTCGCCCGATCCACATGTACGCGAAGTTTCTTCCCGCTAGCGGGCCGCCCGTCTACCCCGCGGCCGGCCTCATCGGCACCTTCGAGCGCGGCGAAGCGCTGGCGGCAACATTGAAAGACAGCAATGCCGTCTTGCTGCGCGCGCACGGCGATGCCGTGGTTGGAACGACTCTTGAGCAGGCGATCCAGCGCACCATCCAGCTTGCCTTTCTCGGCCAGCTGGCGCATATGGCCGTGGCCCACGGTGAGCCGCTTTACATGAGCGAGGATGAACTGGCGACTTTTTCTTCCGAACCGTCGTTTCCAGCGCGTCCGTGGGAATATTACCTGAGCCGGATTCGTGAGCGCCGCTCTGCTTGACAGCCCGATGGCTCGCGAATAGATTCGCAAAAATAGACATACTGATTTAGCAATCGATTCGCCAAGGGAGCACTCATGGCTGCGCGCGGAGACAATGTGCCCGCCATCGACTCGTCCGAACTGAAAGAATTGACGGAAAAGTTGATGACGGCCTGCCACATCCTCGATCATGAAGGCGTGACCGACGGTTATGGTCATATCAGTGTGCGCGTCCCCGGAGCCGACGCGTTTATCACGATCGCCAACGTGAGCCCCGGCTGTGTCACGCGCGATCGATTGATCATGCAGGACCTCGACGGCAACTACCTCGACGGCACCAAGACGCCGCCCAATGAATGGCCGATCCATTCGTGCATTTTGCGGGCCCGCCCCGAAATCGAGAGCGTCGCCCACACGCACTCGAAATGGAGCACGATCTTCAGCGTATTGCCGATCAAGCTCAAACCGATGCACCATTACGGCAAGTTTCTTTCCGCGGACGGCCCGCCGGTGTATGAAGGCATCGGCCTGGTGCGCACGGTCGAACGCGGCAACGAGTTGGCGGCCGCCCTGGGCAATGGCCCGGTGGTTTTGATGCGCGCGCATGGCGATGCGGTGGTCGGCGAGAGCGTCGAGCAGGTGATCGAACGAACGACGCGGCTCGCCATGCTCGGCGAATGGAACCATTTGGCGATGCTGCACGGCGAGCCGAAATATTTAACCGCCGCGGAGCTCGAAGCCTACAACGCCGATCAAAGATTTCCGCTGCGCGGCTGGGAGTATTACGTCAGCCGGCTGAACGGCGGCAAAACCAAATTGGAGTAATGGAGTACTGGAGTGGTGGAGTAATGGGCTAACAACACTCCAGTACTCCAACACTCCAAGTTAGATTCCAGTCTAGGAGGACAGTAAATATGACGTCTGCAGAATTCGTCGCTCAACTCAAAAAAGACATCCAGGCGTTTCCCAAGATCCGCATCAAGCACCCATTCTTGAAGGCCGTGTGCGACGGCACCGCGACCCTGGATCAGATTCGCGCCTGGGCAATTCAAGACTATCAATTTCGCGCCGCCGTGCCGCGGATCGCCATGATGCGCTACTTGGCCTGCACCGATCCCGAGATCGCTCAGCGGCTGTGGGGCGTTGTCGAAGAAGAGACACGCGGCTTGGACACCGGCAGCGCCGGCCACAACGAGCTGGCGATCCGCTTCGCCGAATCCATCGGCGTGTCGCAGAAGCAGTTGGAGAACGCCGAGCTGCGCCCATCCACCGCGGCTCATCTTTACTACGTCGAGCTGATTATTCATACGCTGCCTTGGTTCGTCGTCATGTCGATACAAATCGGCGCCGAAGGGACTTTCGGTCCGGCGGCGGCGGCGATCGGTAACGGCTTGTTAAAGAACTACAACATGAAACCCGACGATGTGCGCTTCTTCACCGTTCATTCGGAAGCGGATGAGGATCACAGCAGCCTCGCCGAAGACATCGCCGTGCGCTATCTCCATTCGCCGCACTTGCAGGAGCAGACGCGCAAGCACACTTTCCGGCGCATGGAGTTGCTCTACGATATCTGGTCAATCGAGGGTTATGAACGGTAATCATCGCTGGAGAAAGATTTCTTTTCGTGTCGCTCCTCGAATGACTTGGTAGCGCTCATACGACGCTAACCAATCCCGTGTAAGCCCATGGCAAAACTCACTTTAGGATTTATCTCCGCGTTCAACGAGCGCGTCGAACCGCTGATGAACGGGACGGTCCAAGCGGAGGGCATCGAGCTGATTCCCACCTACTCCCATCCCGCCGAAACCTTTTGGCGCCAGCTCAAGTTCGGCGAGTTCGACGTGGCGGAGATGTCGATGTCGTCTTATTTGATCGCCAAATCGCAGGGCGCCGACATGATCGCGCTGCCGGTATTTCCGAGCCGCCGCTTGTTTCAAACCGAGCTCTCCTACCATGTCGATTCCGGCATCACGAAACCTGAAGACCTTGCGGCTAAGAAACTCGGTGTGGCGGAGTATCAGCAAACCGCAGCGCTCTGGATACGCGGCATATTGGAACACGATTTCGGCGTTTCTCAGTACAAGATTCATTGGTATATGGAGAGAAGCGAAGAGATGAGCCACGGCGGCGCCACCGGCTTCAAGCCGCCTGCGGGTATTTCTTTCAATCGCATCGCGCCGAACAAAAGCTTGGCTTCGACATTGTTGGAAAAAGAATTGGACGTGGCCCATGTCGCCAGCCCCTTTGCGCTTCAAGCCAACGCGCTCGATCGTTCCAGCCGCATCGGCGGCAAAGGCGATTGGAACAAAATCAAACCGCTCTTTCCCGACCGCATGGCCGAAGGCGCGCGATTCTACAGGAAGCATGGATTCCTGCCGGTCAACCACAGCTACATCATCCGCGGCGACGTCTATAAGAAGTATCCCTGGACGGCGTTCAATCTGTACACCGGCTTTGTCAAAGCCAAGGCGCTCGCCCGCGAGAGAATGCTCGAGGGCATTCCGACCGCGCTCTTCTTCGGACCCGAGTACGCCGCCATGACGCGCGAGATGATCGGCGATGATCCGTTTCCCTTCGGCATCAAGGCCAATCAGGCGATGCTCGACACGCTCACCAGCTATTCGCACGAGCAAGGGTTGACGCCGCGCAAAATGAAGGTCGAGGAGCTGTTCGCCGAATCGACTCTCGGCGTATAACGGGACTTGGGGCACGGCATGCCGTGCCCGTACACCCGGCGGGAACTGCGTAGCCTCGCGCAAAGGCGGAAGACATGCCGGAAGTAACTCTCAGCTTCGTGTCCAATTTCAACGAGCGGGTGGAGCCGCTCATGAACGGCGCGATCAAGGCCGACGGCATCGAGATCATCCCCACCTACTCTCACCCTTCGGAAACATTCTGGCGCCAGCTCAAGTTTCAGGAGTTCGAAGTGGCCGAGATGTCCATGTCGTCTTATTTGATTGCGCGCTCACGCGGCGTGGACATGATCGCATTGCCGGTTTTTCCGAGCCGCCGCTTTTTTCACGCCGAACAGTCCTATCATGTCGACTCCGGCATTAAAGAACCGGGCGATTTGAACGGCAGACGCATCGGTGTCGGCGAATACCAGCAGACCGCCGCGTTATGGGCGCGCGGCATCCTGGAACATGACTTCGGCGTGTCGCAGTACAAAGTCCATTGGTACATGGAGCGTACCGAGGAACTGAGCCATGGCGGCGCAACCGGCTTTACGCCGCCGCCCGGCATTTCTTTCAACCGCATACCGCCGGACAAGAGCTTGGCGACCATGCTGGTCAATCATGAGATCGACGTGGCGCCGATCGCCGGTCATCTATCGCGAGCCGCCAACGTTATCGACCGCTCGACCCACATTCGCGGCGGCGAAGGCGACTGGTCCAAAGTCAAACCCCTTTTCCCCGATGAGATCAGTGAAGCCAAGCGTTTCATCGCAAAACACGGCTTTGTCCCCGTCAATCATACCTACATCATCCGCGGCGACGTTTACCGTGAGCATCCGGATGTCGCCGCCAAATTGTACGATGCATTCGTGAGAGCCAAAACGCATGCGGCGGACACGCTGCTTGAGCGTATCCCCGCCGCGCTCGTTTTCGGCCAGGAATACCTCGCGATGACGCGGGACATCTTGGGCGACGACCCGTTTCCCTACGGCGTGAAAACGAACCGGGCTATGCTCGAAACGATCATCAACTACTCGCACGAGCAAGGTCTAACGCCACGAAAGATGAGAATCGAGGAGCTGTTCGCCAAAGAGACGCTGGCCCGATAAGAGGAAGGCGGACGAAATCAAATGGACTGTATCAACCCGGCGATGAGAATTTTCCTAAAACCGTCACCCCCGAATGTTTTTATCCGGGGTCCGGTCCCCAACCCGCCTGGATTTCGGCTTAAAGCATGCCGGAATGACGGACTTCCACAATTCGTCTAACGCAGCGAGCTGCGGCGCATTGACCTATAGCGAGTATCGGCCAGGAGACAAAGATATGCCCAAGCTTAGATTGAGTTTTATTTCCGCCTTCAACGAACGAGTCGATTCGTTGATGAGAGGCGAAGTACAACCCGAGGGCATCGAGATCGTTCCGACTTACTCACACCCGTCGGAGACCTTCTGGCGCCAGCTCAAGTTTCAGGAATTCGAAATCGGTGAGATGTCGATGTCGTCCTATCTGATCGCGCGCGAGCGCGGCTTCGATATGATCGCCCTGCCGGTGTTTCCAAGCCGGCGGCTTTTCCACACCGAGTTTTCTTATAACACCGACTCTGGCATCAAGAAACCCGAGGACCTGGTCGGCAAACGCATCGGCGTCGGCGAGTACCAGCAAACCGCCGCGCTGTGGCAGCGCGGCATTCTCGAACATGACTTCGGCGTCTCGCCGTTCAAAGTCCACTGGTACATGGAGCGCACCGAAGCTCTCAGCCACGGCGGCGCCACCGGCTTCACGCCGCCACCGGGGATTTCGTTTCAGAGAATCCCGCCCGACAAAAGCATGGCGTCGATGCTGGTCAGTTACGAATTGGATGTCGCCGGCATCAACAGTCCCTGGAAAAATACGCCCAACATCATCAGCCGCTCGCATCGGATCCCAGGAGCCGGCGGCGATTGGAGCAAGGTTAAGCTGCTCTTCGCCGACCGCATCGCCGAAGGCAAACGATTTTTCCAGAAATGGGGCTTCCTACCGGTCAACCACGCGTACACGATTCGCGGCGACATTTATAGAAAATACCCGTGGGCGGCGTTTAATCTCTACACGGCTTTTGTCAAAGCTAGAGCGAGTTTTAACGCCAAACTCATGGATAGCATTCCGTCGGGTCTGTTCTTCGGCAAGGAATATCTAGCGATGACCCAAGAAGTGTTCGGCAACGATCCGTACCCCTACGGCGTCAAAGCTAACCGCAAGATGCTCGAAACCCTGATCGACTTTTCCCACGAGCAAGGGCTCATTACCAAGAAACCCAAAGTTGACGAGCTGTTTGCGAAAAGCACCCGTGATCTGTAAAGAAATGATTGGAGTGTTGGAGTCATGGAGTACTGGAGTATTGCTGTTGGCATCGAAGTCGGCATAATTCATGTCTTCCCCTCGACGGGGGAGGACAAAGGTGGGGGTGATCAATGAGTGTTTTGCGTCGCACCCCCATCACGATCTTCCCCCCTCAAGGGGTAAGAAGGAATACCAGGCCACCAACGTTCACCCTGCTCTTGTTTGCATTATTGACCGCATTTGGCAGCGGCGCTGAAATCGCCTCCGCCAAGACCGTCACCTTCGCCTACAACACGCCCACGTTGAGCGGCACTTTGCCGATAGTCGTAGCGCAGGACTTTGGCTTTTTTGCCGCCGAAGGCTTGGAAGTCAAAACAGTGTTCATCCGCGGCGGACCGACGGCCATGGCTGCGCTCCTTGGCGGCGGCGTGGATTACACCTTCGTGGCCGGAGTCGCGGCGGTTCGCGCCATCGCGCAAAACGCGCCGATGATCATCGTCAGCGGCATGCAGCCTTATATGGACTACACGCTCATCGGCGCTAAAGGGATCAGTGGCGTCAACGAATTGAAAGGCAAAATCGTCGGTGTCACGGGTCCGGGCGGCGTCGCGGAGTTCGCGTCGGTAGAAGGCTTGGCCAAGAAAGGCTTGGTGCGCGACCGGGATTACAAAATTCTCTACGGCGTCGGCAACAGCCCGGCCCGTGCCCAGGCTTTGGAATCCGGAAAAATTCACGCCTCGCCGTTTTCGTTTCTGGAAAGATTGGAGCTCGAAAGGAAGGGCTACCCATCGCTCTTCGACATCGGCGACGTCATCCCCGGCTTTCCTTTCGTGGTGATCGCTTCGAGCAAACAGAAGTTAGAAACCGACCCGGAAGGCATCGTTGCGCTGTTGCGGGCGATCAACCGCGGCCTGGATTTTCTCAAAAAGAACCGCGACAGGGTCGCCGACGGCATCATTAAAAAGAATAGTTTCGGCAATCCCGAAACGGTGCGAAAAGTGATCAACCAATTCGCCGGGCTTTACTCGATCGCCATCGCTAAGGAAGATATCGATGCCCTCATCGCCGCCACGCGGATCGAAGGCGAAGCAAAAAAGCTCGGCGGCGCGGAGAAATTTTTCACCCGCCAGTTTTTCATGAAGGCGCTCGGACAGAGCAAATGAAGCGAAATTGGAGTGATGGAGTGGTGGAGTGATTGCTCAAGAATTCTCGCGTACTCCGATACTCCACGACTCCAGTGCTTCAATTATCAAGCTGAGCTGCGACTGACGGGCTAACGTCAATAAGGAGACCTTCGTGGCACATGCTCTTGAACTGACCCTCCTGCTCGCCGACTATCACCGCACCCGCCCTCTTCTTTCCGGCGAAGTGACCGCCGCAGGAGTCAAACTGCAACCGCGCCGCGCTGAAACCGGCGAAGCTTGTTTGCGGCCGGTCTATGAGGAATTCGACATCGCCGAGATGTCGCTCTCCTGGTACCTGATGGCGCGCTGCCGCAACGAACCGGTGATCGCTCTGCCGATCTTTCCACTGCGCATGCAGATTCATCCTTATATTTTCTGCTCTGCCGCTTCAGGCATCGGCTGTCCTGAAGATCTCAAAGGCAAAAAAATCGGCATGGATGAGTACCGCCTGACCGTGGGTCTTTGGGCCAGGGGCATTCTCCAGGAAGATCACGGCGTACACCCGGAGGAGTGCGAGTGGTTCACTTCCGCGCCCGAAGGTGCCGGTTACCAGCCGCCGGCGGGCATCAAAGTTACGGTCGTCGACGAGCCCGCCGAGGAGCTGCTGCTGCGCGGCGAGATCGATGCACTGATTCCGCCCAACATCGTATCGTCATTTCGCGCCAAAGATCCACGCATTCGCCGCGTCTTCAAAGACATACGCGGGACAATGAACGAATACTTTCGCAAGACAAAGATTTTTCCGATCACCCACACGCTGGTCGTGCGCCAGTCGTTATTCGACGAACACCCGTGGCTGGTATCGAGTCTTCTAAATGCATTCACCGAAGCGGAGGAAGTTTGCCGGAAATCTTACGACTACGCCAAGCGCTCGGCGTTTCCGTCCGCTGTGTTAATTCTGGAGGAAGAAGAAGAAATCTTCGGCGCGAATCCGTGGGGCCATGGGTTGACGCCGGAGAATCAACTCGTGTTGGAGAAGTTCGTTCAGTACGCCAACGAGCAGGGCTACATTCCTCGGCGTCCGCCTCTCAGGGAGCTGTTCGCCGCGGTTGGAAATTGACTGATTCCCGTCTGCCCGACCCCTCTCCCACTTTCGTGGGAGAGGGAGCAAAAAAAGCGCTCCGGGGTTCTTTTCCGAACACCCGACACTCCACCATGCCGTAACTCCAGTACTCCAACTGTCGTCCAACGCTGTAATTACTTTGCTGCCGGTATCTCCACCTTCCCCACGCGTTTGATCGCGTCGGCGAGCATCTTGGCGTCCTTGTCCCAGAATTTTTGAAATTCGGGCGCATCGAGGTAGGCGATCGGCGTCTGAAGTTTTTCCATCGCTGCTTTGAACTCGGGAGTGTTCACTGCCTGGCGCACCGACTCGCGAATGCTTTTCATCACCGGCTCCGGCGTTCTCCGCGGCGCGAAAAGTCCGGCCCAAATATAAAACTCGATGTCGTAGCCCAACTCCTTGAAAGTAGGAACGTCGGGCAGAGCCTCGACCCGCTTAGCGCCCCATCCCGCCAGCGGCCGCAATTTGCCAGCTTTGATTTGCGGAATCAGAACGGCCGGGCCGGAAGCAAGCGAATCCACATGCCCGCCCAGAATTGCGGTGAGCGCCGGCCCTGCTCCCGCATACGGAACGTGCTTCAAACTGATTCCGCTGGCATGCGAGAGCATTTCCGTGGCCATGTGCAAAGTGCCGTACACGCCGGAAGAAGAATACGAGATCTGCCCGGGGCGTTTCTTGGCGTCATCGACAAACTCTTTGACGCTCTTCCACGGACGATCCGCGCTGACGACAAAGATCGTCGGGTCAGCGGAAATCAACGAGATCGGAACGAGTTGATCCATCGTATAAGCGGGCTTACGCTCGAAGAGTTTGTCCGCTTCAGGAATGATCGAGATGCTGGAAAGCGCCATCAGCAGATTGTAGCCGTCAGGCTTGCCATTGGCGACGAAAGACATTCCCACCGCGCCGGCAGCTCCAGTCTTGTTCACAACCACCACCGGATTTTTTAAGACCCTTTCCATCGCCGCCGCGACCGGCCGCGCCGTGAGGTCGGCGACGCCGCCGGGTGGAAAAGGCGCGACGATTGTAATCGGACGATTGGGGTATTTCTCTTGGGCCAAACAGTCCATCGTGACGCTGAAAAGCAAGACAATTAAGATCGGCAAAGAAACTCGCCGGTAAGTGCCGCCTGTGCCCGAATTCCAACGATGAACACGCACTTTACGATGATCCCTATCCGAACCCTTCGCGACCTTCGCGCTCTTCGTGGTGCAATAATTTTGCTGTCGAATGGTTGTCATTTTTTCACCTCCGCGATCCGCAGCTGGGCGAATCGAATTTCGGTTAGGGTTTCTATTCTTTAGCGCCGGCAAAACCAAGCCGTTGGCGCCAATCCGCTTTTCTCGTGACAAATGAGATCATGCTCGACAGCAACAGTGCGAGCCCGATTGTCAGTAAAGCCAGAGCGATAGGCCGGGTGATGAAGATGCTATAGCTGCCCGAAGACATCGACAGCGATTGGCGAAAGCTCATCTCCATCATCGGCGCCAGTACAAGCCCCAATACTACCGGCGCGGTCTCGAAGTCAAACTTGCGGAGCAGATAACCAAGAGCGCCCATCGCCGTCATGATGCCGATATCGACCACGCTTCCGTTGACTGCGTAGACGCCGAGAACGCAAAACACCAGGATCCCGGGATAGAGCAGCGGATAGGGAATCCTCAGGAGATTGACGAAGAGTCCGACCAACGGAAGATTCAGAATCAAAAGCACGACGTTGCCGACGTACATGCTGGCGACGAAGCCCCAAAACAGCTCCGGCTGCTGCGAGATCAACAGCGGACCCGGCGATATCCCATGCACCATCATCGCCGCCATCATCACTGCCGGAATCGGACCTGAAGGAACACCCAGTGCCAACATCGGAACAAAGGCGCCCGAAGTTGCGGAATTGTTCGCCGACTCCGGTCCGGCAACCCCTTCGATCGCGCCCTGTCCAAAGCGCAGCGGGTCTTTGGAGACGCGCCGCTCGAGCGCATAGGAAACAAATGACGAGATAATATGGGCCGAGCCTGGAATGATGCCGATCACAAAGCCAAGAACCGTGCCGCGGCCGATGGGCCAAAGCGAAGCACGCCACTCCAAGCGCGAGGGTAGCAACTCGCGCAGCCGCGGTTTTGCGACCTCCGGCGGCGTTGCCTGGCCCGCCGTCAGCAGAATTTCTGAAAGGCCGAAAAGACCCACGGCCACCGGCACCACGCCGATGCCGTCGCCTAGCTCAACCAGTCCGAAGTTGAAGCGCGAGAATCCTGTCATCGGATCGATGCCAATCATGCCGAACAAAAGTCCTAAAACCGCCATGGCAAGCGCTTTGAGCATGGAACCGCCGCTCATATACGTGAGCGCCAGCAGACCCAGAAGCAGCAGTGTAAAATATTCCGGCGGTCCAAAGCGCAGAGCAAAGCTCGCCAAAGGCGGCGCGAGAAACATGAGAGCGACAACACTGATCGTCCCGGCGATATAGGAACCTACCGCTGCAACGGCCAGAGCCGGCCCCGCTCGCCCCTTGCGCGCCATCGCATAACCATCGACGCAGGTCATGACCGAGGCCGCCTCGCCCGGGATACGCATCAATATCGACGTTGTCGACCCGCCGTACATTGCGCCATAATAAATCCCGGCGAGCAGGACAATCGCTGAAGTCGGATTGAGCCCGAAAGAAACCGGAAGCAGCAAGCTGATACCAGCGAGCGGACCCACTCCGGGCAGGACGCCGACAAGCGTGCCGATGACGCAGCCGACGAAGGCGTACATCAAGACGCTCGGCGTGAGTGCGACGGAAAACCCGACATAGAGATTTTGCAGAGTTTCAGTCATATAGCCTGGTTTTTATGTAACGAAGTCAGAACAACTTGAACGGCTTGAACTGTTTGAACCGTTCCTTCAAAAGCCGAAAGGTCCTTGCGGCAAAGGAACCCGCAGAATCGTATGGAACAAGTGAAACGAGCCGAACGCCAGAGCAAATGCGAGAGTTACGGTCAATAACCACCCGCGTCTTTCAACGATCTTCAGGAGAAACAATAGGACCAGCACGACCATGGAGCGGTAGCCGAGCCGCTCGAGCGCAAACCCTGCAAAGACGCACGAGCCGAAAATCGCGGCCGCCTTGCGCCACTCGGTCCAACGAATCGACGAACATTTTGGCGCGCCGCCGCTCACAGCGGCGAGGCAAGCTCCAAAAATCAAAAGCAGCAATGCCAGCAGGATGGGGATATAAGCGGGTCCGGGATGGCGGAAAGTACCGAGCGGCAAAGCGGTGCTCTGCCACATCACCAGCAGCGCGAAGACGACCAGCGCTACCCCTGAGATCCGGTCGGTGGTCAATGCTTCGCTCCTTTTTGGATGGGGATCTCCGTGGATCATCCGCTCTTATGGAACTCCTTGGTCCCGGCATAGGCGTGCGGGTTGACCAACGTGTGTTCCTCCTGCATCAACCAGGCGATCTCCGCCGCCATCGGCACGCTCGCCGCTTCCATCGATGAATGCGCCGCCATTTTGCAAAATTTCAACGTCACTTTATCGAACTTGCCGATCTCTTCGCCCCACTTCCAGGCTTCATCCTGCAACCGCGCGTGCGGCACGACCCGGTTGATCAAACCGGCTGCCATGGATTTCTGCGCGTCCCAATTCTCGCCGGTAAGGATCAATTCAAAGGCAAACTTTGTCGGAATCAGGGTCTTGAACATTGTCGCGATGATCGGATAAGGCAAGAATCCGCGCTTGATTTCCGGCAGACCGAACTGTGCTTTATCCGATGCGATGGCGAGATCGTGCGGCAACAGCAACGTGATGCCGCCGCCCAAGCAAAAACCGTTCACCACTGCGATTGTTACCTTGGGAAAGGTGCGGATCATTTCGGCGACGTGGTAGGCGCGCGGCTCGGCACGCCGGTCCGTGCCTCGGTTTTTACCGCCTTCCGTGGGGAACTCCGACAGATCGCGCCCCGCGCAGTAGGCCACGTCGCCCGCACCCGTTGTCAGAACAACAGCGATGGAATCATCGTTGCGGAGTTCTTCTAACACGGCCAAGATTTCGCGAATCGTATCACGGCTCAACGCGTTTCTTTTCTCCGGCCGGTTGATGGTAATTTTCGCCACCGCGCCGCGTTTCTCCAACAAGGTGAATCTGCCTTCCTTGATCATGAACAAACCCTCTCTTCAGTCCGGAAATTCTATACGCGAATAACACCGCAGGCCCCGGCCGTCAATTGCTTTTCAAGCTTACAAGAAACGACTCTTCGATGAGCTAGCTTCGCTCGATTGCGGCCAAATCACCACCCTCGGCGGCGATGACTGGAATGCCCACCGATACCGTAGGCGAACCGATCTGGTGCGTCTTACTGCGCAAGGGCGCTAACGAAGACCGCGAAGTTCCGGTCGGCATGGAAGGCGAAGTCCTGCGTGCACACTCGCCTGGCAATCCAAGGCTACTATCAGAACCCGACGACGACTGAGGAGTTCTTACAAGGCGGCTGGTGCCATAGGGGCGACATCGGCTGATACGCCGACGATTTACCGCGTACGTTTTGAAGCATCAAAGCTTTTGGATGAGCGCTTGAATACGACACGCACTACATCACGACCACGCGGGTTTTGAGTTTTCCTTTGGCCGCGCGATCGAGAAGCTTATCGATTTTTTTCTGGACCAGTTGTCCGATCTGCTCCTGTCCGCATTCCTGGCACACCGTGCAGGGGATGTTTTGGATTTCAATCAGCTCGGTCTGTATTGTCGTGCGGGCTAAATAAGTCCTCGAGCCGCACTGTGGGCATTTTCCTGGCATAGAGTTTCAATGTAACGCCGCAGTCGATCCGTTTGTTATCGATTGCACAAACGCGCGCTCCTGCATGTCTAGAGCCGTGCGTTTTAGGTCACCCTTGCGCTCCCTTGTGCTTGATAACCCGCACGATATAGAAGACGCCGATGGCGCCGGACACGATCCAGGAAACAGGATCGAGGTATGCGCCGACCTTCGTGAAGTTGCTCTCAAGGATGTATCCCAAATAGGCCAGAAACACCGACCAAAGAACAGTTCCCAACGACGTATAGGCCAGGAATTGCAGAAAGTTCATTCCGGCAATGCCGGCGGGAACTCAGGCACGGGGGAAATTAATGAAACGCAACAAGCTGCGGCGAATTAACCCACCGAGATTAAACCTTAAATGCGACGAGCGGCAGGTCCAACAGCCGTTATCGCTGGCTACAACTTACGAAACCCACTTGTGGGTCGCAAAGCGGGATAGGCCAATCAGAAAAGCGAGGGTTGTCTAGGCTTGTCGTCGAAGACAGAACGGCCGTCGAGCGTTACCCCCACCGTGCGATCAAACCCAGCAAATCGCAAACGCGATTGGAATATCCCCATTCGTTGTCGTACCAACTGAGGCATTTCAGATACCGGCCGCGTGTGACGCTGGTAAATGCCGGGTCGAAAATCGAAGAATGCGAATTCCCGATCACGTCCGATGATACGACGGGCGATGCCATCAGTTGCAAAATACCCTTCATCCGTTCCGACCCAGCGGCCGATTTTATCGCGGCATGAACATCTTCGGCGCTGACACTTTTCTCGAGTTCGACAAACAGATCGACCACGGAACCATCGGGCACCGGAACACGCGCGGCAATACCGTCGAGCCGACCCTTCAGTTCCGGCAAGACCTCGCCCACCGCCTTTGCCGCCCCTGTCGAAGTCGGTATGATATTCTCCGCCGCGGCGCGGCTGCGCCGCCAATCCGAGTGCGGCACGTCGGCAAGGCGCTGGTCGTTGGTATAGGCGTGCACGGTATTGATGACGCCTTCGACGATGCCAAACGAATCATGGAGAACTTTTGCCAGCGGCGCGAGACAATTCGTCGTGCAGCTCGCGTTTGAAATCATCCGGTGCTCGGATTTGAGCCCGTCGTCGTTAACGCCGATCACGACGGTATAATCAATCTCGTCCTTTGCCGGCACGGTCAGCACCACGCGCTTGGCCCCGGCATCGAGATGTTTGCCGAGCTGCTCCCTGCTGGTGAATATTCCCGTTGACTCGATGACGACGTCGACGCCGAGCTCGCGCCACGGCAATTTGAGGGGTTCCTTTTCATGAAGCATGCGGGTTCGGCCGCGCACCGTCACCAGCTCATCGCCTTCGAGCCGCAAGGCGCCCTCGAAGCGGCCCATCACGGTGTCATAATTGAGCAAGTATCTGAGCACCTCGTGGTCAAAGACGTCGTTAATCGCAACCAGCTCGGCGTCCGCGCGCTTATCCAAGATACGAAACACAGAACGGCCGATTCTGCCGAATCCATTAATGGCGACTCTCATTGCTCACCTCCGACGCCGTCGAGGCTACTATAGTGCCGGACTACCTCGAGTACTCGGCATGCATGACCCAGGCTCTCGTACCAAGCCAGCACTTTAACCATTCTCTTTCCTGCCTTGATGGTCGCGCGCGAATCGAAGAGCAAGGATTGCCTACAACCGATGACATCGGAGGAAACAATCGGATCATCCGTCACGCCGATCAATTCCGGCTGCTGAGCAGCGGCGGCGCGCATGGCGTCGTTCACTTGCGCGACCGTGATGTTGCCGTCCTGCATGACGCAGTTAAGATCGAGCAACGATCCCCGTTGAACCGGCACGTTAAGGGCGTAACCGCTCAACCTCTCCGCAAACTTTGGCAGCACAAGCTCGACCCACTGCGCCGACTCGTTATTATTGGGAATAATATTTTCCGCCGCGGAGCGGCTGCGGCGAAAGTCCTCGTGAGCGTAGTCCTGCGCCGACTGATCGCTCGAATAGGCATGGACGGTCGTCAGCGACGCGCAGTCGACTCCCAGGCTCTGATCCAGAGATTGCAACAAGAGCGCAAACGCGTTGGTCGTCGCGGAACCGGCTGAAATCATTTTGTCTGCATTGACGGCGCTGCTCTCATTGATTCCCGGTATGACGATCCGGTCGATCGGCTCTGCCGGCAGCGACGCTAAAATGACCCGCTTGGCACCGGCGCGCAGATGGGCTTCCATGTCCCGGCGACGCCGGTATCGGCCCGTCGCATCGACCACGCAGTGGACGCCGAGAATATCCCACGGAACCTCCTCCGGTCGCGCAAGCTGGAGCATTCTGGTGCGGAATTTCTCGTTGATCAGGTAGTTGTCTTGGAGCTCGCAAGACGGCTCCTCCACACCGTCGCTTTTGAGCAGGTACTCGATGATTTCCGGCTTGCCGATATCGGCCGCAGCAACGATCTCGATGTCGTCATTTTCCAGCGCAAGGTGATAGAGGTGCCGGCCGATCTGGCCCAAGCCCATAATGCCGACTCGGATTTTCCCGTTACGCATTTGGCCACCTCCGCATTCTCCAAGATTAAACTCCTAAGGATGGCGTTATTCTAGACCCGCGCACGTTAAAAATCGATAAATCAAAAACAAAAATTTCTGGCAGAATCTCAAAATCAAAAAACTTTACTCGCGAAGAGAGGGCAACCGCAGGGACGGTGACGCCCGCGGTACTGATGGAATGCCGCAAAGAACACTCCCGCCATACAAGCGACCAAATTTTTTGAGTTTCTTTCCGGCTGTCGCAAGTTGCACTTGCGTCGTAGGTTTGACTGTGCGAGGCAAGCCTTTGGCCGCAAATTCAGCTCGCCGAAGAACGGACCGATGTGCGAGCGCTTCCCGTTAAAGCTCGTCTCGCGCAGAGAGATCGATTGCCCAAATAACAATCAGGGTGTACGTAAGCGGTCGCAACGTATATGAGTAGATGGGTTTTTATCTTTGATGTTCATCATTCCGCTTAGGGATCGGCGCCACGACCTTGAGCACCATAGGAAACTGTGGCTGCCTTAGACACTAATAAAATGCGCCTCAGTTCGAGCCGATTCTTACAGCCGCCTCTTGGCGTATGAAACCCGGCGGCCGGCCGTGCTTGGAGCGAATCTCTAACCAACCGTCGCTTGAGTCTACAACATTGAGCTTGATTCCCGGACCGATATTGGCGATTAGCGCTGAGTTTTCGCTTGGCCCACTGTAAACTTGGGCTGGACGAACAGTTTGAAATGAGCCGCGGAGACGCCGCGCCGCTTTAAGCGGTGGTTTTGAGGCAGGCCCGGCGACATGCCCGACAGACGTTGCTTCAGGCGCGAGTACCACCGGATCCTTGGAAATTGGGATTTCAGTTACCAGGATTTTCATGGCGACTGTGCCCGCGATCACGAGAATTATAACGCCTGCGAAGACCGCGCCGACGTGCCAGTTCCGAGCGATCAAGCGCCAGGCAATCTGACTTGCATTTACCTCGTTCGCAACATGGGTTCCCGGAGCCGAATCGCTTGAAGCAAGAAGGCGGCTGCGCGCTTCGTCTGAGCCGGCCAAATCCGGCGATTCGGCAACCTCTTGCGCCTGTCGATTTATATCGATGAGTCGTGCATGCTCGGTTTGTAACTCATCCAGCTGCTGCCGAAGCATGCTTACCTGTCTTTGGTTTTCCTCGCCCGCCGCGAGGCGTTTCTGCCAACGCGAAATCTCCTCCCCAAGCCGGTGATTCTCATCGCCCAGCTCCTGGCAGACTCGCTCGGTCTCCCGCAAACGCTCGTGAGTATCCTCCAGTGCTTCGACCTGGTATTTTCCTTCCGAGAGTTCGCGTTCCAAGTCGGCGATGAGTGCTTCCAACTTCTCTTGCTGCTCCTGGTAAATCATCTCACGAGATTCGACGTTGGCTAGTTGTTGTTGTGCGGACTCCATTTCGCGAGCTTTCGAATGACTGTGCTCCAGTTGTTGTCTATAATCGGAGACTTCCGCATCAAGACGCGCGCAACGATCGGATACTTCCTGATATTGCCGGGTCAATTCCGAGTAATGGCGTTCCGCGTTCTGCAGCTCGGTCATTCTCGCTTGTTTTTGTTCTACCTGCTGTTGCAAGTCGGCATGCAGCTTCTCATTGAAAACGGACGCCTCTTGGTTCCGCTGGGCGGATTCACTGAGTTGTAATTGCACCGCCTCAAGCTGTTCGTGAAGGACGCCGATTTCCTGTTTAAACCGCTGATTCGTCTCGAGCAACTGCTGATTGTCCAACAGTTCATTTTGTTGCGCCGTGCGGAGGTCTTCTACACTCTTTTCAGCTGCGGCAAGTTTGCTCGATATCGCGTTAACCTCGTCCTGCAGCTCCTTGTTTTTCGCCGTCAGTTCGTCTGTTTGCTGCTTGGACTCGGCATAACTGAGTTGTAATTGCCCGTGCCGCTCGGCGATCGCGTCATGCTGGGTAGCAATTGCATTAAGCCGCTCCTCATTGGCTCGGAGCTGGTCCTGAAGCTTGCTGACTTCTTCCGCCAAGCGCTGGTTTTCAACGCGGATTTTTTGGTTTTCAGATTTCATCGTTGCCCCCTCTAGTGCCCGGCTCTGAAGCGCTACTATCGCTTCGTCCTTTTCGGCCAGATGCTGTTTCAATCCGGCTATTTCGATTTGTAATTTCGTACTGAGATCGAAGGCTTCGTGAATTCGCTTGGTCGATTCCAGGAGCTCTGTTTCGCTCGTTTTGAGCCGAATTTTGAGGTTGTCAATCTTCTCTTGCAGCTGTTGGTTCTCGGATTGCGCGCTCAGCAAAAGACGTTGGTCGTTCTGACACTCCCCTGCTGTCCTTTGGCTTTCTTCTAGCCGGCTTGAAAGCACCGATATTTCTTGTTGGAGTTCGTCATTTTTACTGCTCAACTCCGGCGATGAGTCGGTTTCGGAGCGCTGCCCCTCCGTGAATGGGTGAATGGGTTTGGCAGTTTGCGTGCGTTTAACTTCGTCGAGATCTCGTCGTTTCTTTTTAAGTTCTCGCTCGGCGGCAACGAGAAACGATCCTAGGAGGACGATGGTGGCGCCAGAAAAAATGGTCAGTAAAGGATACAGCTGCTCCATGAAATTCTCCTAGGAGAAGGAAATCATCTCTCGCTTCTAAAAATTCTCTCCCAAACTGTTTGTCGCTGGTGCCATTTCCGGTGCTTCCCGACACGCTACTTGGGGGAATCACTATGGCGTTCGCCAAAGTTATGCCAATGGACTTATTGCCGTCTGGCACAGCTTAAACCATTGCGGGATAAGAAGTTTTCGTGGCGAGAATGTCTTTAGGTTAGCAGTTTTTTGAACAAAATCGTGAGTTTCGGCGAAAATGTGAGGAGTTGACAGCCTCCGCGACCAGCGGGGTAGCGCGGTTGCGTCTTTACCCCTAGGCTAGTTTCTATCGCGAAACTCATGATTTCTTCGTTTCAAGCTTTATGGCATCGAAAAAAATGCTGAGTTATCAAGGGCGCCGCATCGTGACACCGGGTATAATAGGCAATTTCGCGACAGAAACTAGACTAGACGGATTGCGGGCGCATCGCCGCGTCGACTTCGTAACGCAGCAAATCCCAAATTCTTTCCATGCACTTGCCGAAGGCAGGCTCCCTCATGCTCTTCATCGTGCGCGGGCGCGGGATATCGACGGTGATGATCTCCTTAATCAATCCCGGCCGCGCGCTCATGACCGCAATGCGATCGCAAAGCATGACCGCTTCCTCGAGATTGTGGGTCACCAGGACCACGGTTTTTTTGTCGCGCTCCCAAATACGCAGCAGCTCGTCGCGCATTAGCAGCCGGGTTTGCGCGTCGAGGTTGGCGAACGGCTCGTCCATGAGGATCACCTGCGGATCGTTGGCCAGCGCGCGGGCGATCGCCGCTTTCTGTTTCATGCCGCCGGAAAGCTCATGGGGCTGCGCTCCGGCGAAATCCAGCAGCCGGACGACTTCGAGAAAGAAGCGGCTGACGCGTCTATAAACGGACGCTTCTTCCTGGCGAAACTCCGGTCCCAAGGGGACGTTTTCTTCCACCGTGCGCCACGGCATCAGCGCCGCGTCCTGGAATACCATGGAGACCACCGATTTGGTATGGCGCTCGCCGACGAATTCCACCGAGCCGGTAGTCTGTTTTTCCAATCCGGCAACGATGTGGAGCAACGTTGTCTTGCCGCACCCGGTTGGACCGATGATGCCGAAGAATTCACGGTCACGCACTTCGAGCGAAACACCGCCCAAAGCACGGACGCCGCCCTGAGCGGTGACAAACTCTTTGGTGACCCCGTGAACGACGACCTTCATGTTAAAATTCGAAATTCGAATATCGAAATCCGAAACAAATTCAAAGCACGAATCAGAGCCCGAAACTCAACTTTTCGGAAATTACTTCTTTTTGTCATTTGGGATTGTTTCGAGCTTCGGATTTCGTGCTTCGAATTTGCTGGTTGACGGTTTGGGTCTCATACCGCACTCAGCGTCCGCCGAACACCTCATGAAACGTTTTGCCGTAGCGCTCGAAATTTTCCAGCACTTCCGTCGGCGCAAACGCCGGCGTTATGCCTTCGATCAAGCGCGCCTGGGCGGGAGTCACATCCGTTCGATCCGGAATGCGATTCATGCCGCGAATCAATTCCTGGCCGCGCTTGGACAGTACAAAGTCGATGAACAGGCGCGCCGTATTGGGATGCGGCGCCTTGGCGGCAATCCCGGTGGGGTGAATGTTGGCAAAGACGGGGTTCAGATACACCCAGTCAACCGGCGCGCCCGAGGGTTTCAAAACTTCAAACGTCTGAGAGTATGCGGTGAGCGCGCCGCTAAATTCACCGGCGGCAACGAGCTGGGCCAAAAGCGTTCTGCCGGCGCGCAACTGAGTTTGCTTGGCGAGCTCGCGCATATAGGCCAAGCCCTTCTCCTCGCCCATCGCTTTGAGCATGGTGCCGAACCACTCATAGGCACGGCTGTCCATGCCGATCTGCCCCTTCCACTCCGCCTTTAATAGATCATTGTAAGACTTCGGCACGCCCGTTTTCGAAACCGCGCGACTGTTGTAACCGAACGCCGCATAGTTCGTGTAGCTGGACGTCCAGGTCCCTTGCGGATCTTTGTAACCGTCGCGATAGAATTTTCTTTCCGGTGAATCGTAAGGCGCCAGCAGTCCGCGTTTTTTGAGATTGTGGCCATAGAAGCTCGTCGTCACCACCACGTCCCAGAGATTTTGCCCGGCGCGATTCTCGGTCAAGATCCTTTCCATCAACGCCGAATCGGTGCTGCGATAAAACACCGCGTCAATCTTCGGATAGAGCTGCTTGAAACCGTCGACGAGAGTCTTCGAATCGGCGGCATTGAAGGTGGCATAAAACATCAGCTTCCCTTCCGCATCCGCCTTTTCCTTCAAACCCTGAGCGGTAGTCGATGACCCAGGCAATGCCAATCCTAAACTAAACGCGGTTACCGACGCCATGACGAAAGGCAGTATCTTCATTACTCCATTACTCCATCTCTCCAACGTCCCATTACTCCAACATTCCATTACTCCAACCAATCTTTACGGCATTTCGGCGAGCAACCGCCCATAGCCCGTCACCGGTTCGTTGAGATGCAGAATTTTTTTTGTCGCCCAAACCTGAGCCGGAATGCTCGACAGCACCGTCGTCTTCAAATCCTTCTCCAACATCTCGATCACCGGCAGATTATTCCAGCCGGCGCCGAGCATGTAGATGCCGTCCACCGGTCCATGCTCAAGGAAAACTTTTTTAGCGAAATTGTAAATCGCCTCAGGGGCGATCTTGCCGGCATCCTTGAACGGCACGTCGATGCCTTCCATCGCTCTAACGTCGAAGCCGTCGTCTTCGAGGAACTTGGCGAAGCGCTGATTCATTTCCTCGGGAAAGTAGGTGATGCCGACCAGTTTTTTCATGCCGAGCGCGCGAAATGCGTCCACTTGCGCGATCGTCGCCACCGTAACGGGAATCTTATATTTCTTGGTTAACGAGTCGGCGATCGCGCGGTCCGCGCCATGCCCGCGCACCATCGTCGGCGGCGCGCCCATGATCATCACGACATCGGCGCCGAGCTCGGCGAGCCGCGCGACTTTTTTCTCGGCGACCGTCAAGGCCTCTTGCAGTTCCTTCTCGTTGCCAGCTCGTATCCCGGCATGAGTTGGAATGAACCCGACGCCCTCCGGCATCAGCTTGATAAAACTCTCCATCGAACCCGGACGGTAGGTCGGCTTCACTAAACCGACGATGCCCCGCGCGCCGTAATACATACTGTTCCCCGCTCGCTTTCTAATCTATTAACCGCTCGAATATCGTAGTCGCAGCATCTTATCAAGCGGGGGTAATGAGTCAGTTTAACTACAGATCCTTCACTTCGTTCAGGATGACAGCCCGGGCTAATTGTCATTCTGAGCCAGCGGCGAAAAATCTTTCTGCGTTTTCGCGTTAAACCGGAAACGACCCATCAAAATGAGTCACTACCCAAGCGGGAGCCCCGCTGTTGGTCGGTCATGTTTGCTGGACCATGTCTTGGCGAGAAAATAAATTTCGCTCCGAGAAATTAGAATTGCGAGCAAACGACGATCGCTTGGCAATTGCCCACTATTCACTCTCGCAAGCTAGCGATTCTTCCCAGGCTTTCCTCAGTCATTGCTGACGAACGGAATGTTGGTTTTCGAGAGCTCTACCAGGGTTGGAAATCCGCGCTGCTTTAAATCGCTGCTGAAAGCGCTATCGACGACGGTCGCGTCTACGGTGCCCTTCTCCAACGCCTGGCTGAGCATCGTTTGATCGCCGGCGCCGACGACCTGGATATCATCGCGACGAGAATCAAGTCCCAGCTGTTCCAGTCCGAGCATCGCCGCCATCCAGATGGTCCCGCCGATCACTTGCACACCGATACGTTTGCCGCGCAAATCTTTGGGGTTCTTGATGTTGGGTCTGACTCCCAGGTCGAAGGGGATATCGATGGATGGTTTCGTCATTTGATTCTCCCTTGAGTGAGATGTGAAGACGAAGGCATCCCCATTGGGGCGCCAGTGACTCGCTCGATAAAGTTTTGGCAAGTACAGCACAAGTGTTACACTTCCGACAAGGAGAAGAGCTATGCCGGCAAAAAATCCAAGAGTAAATGTCGTGTTGGAAAAGCCTTTGTACGATAGCGTTCGGCGGCTCGCGCTTAAAGAGGATATTTCCTTATCGTTGAAGATCCGCGACCTAGTCAAGGATGCCCTTGAATCCCTCACGAAGATGCCGCGCTGGCGGAATTCGCCGAAGGACGTGAGAAAACATTTCGCCGTTCCCGCGGACTACGCCACAAGCAGGTGTGGGGTTCGTAGCATAGTCGTTCGTTTCATGCCCTTCACCCTCGTTTATCATCCCCACGTCAAGACAAGATATTCCGACACTCAATCGTGATGTCGGCAAAAAACTCCAACGAGCGATTGAATCGCGGCTGACCACCGAGCCGCAAAGATATGGCGAGCCGCTCCGGCGAACGCTCAAAGGTTATTGGAAGTTACGCGTCGGAGACTATCGCGTAGGTTTAAGATCGTCAAAAACGAAGTTTGGATATTCGGCATCATGAACCGACGAGACGTGTACGAGAGACAAACGCCTATCGATTCAATGAACATAATAATTTTAGATTCGAAATCCTCAACTAAACTGGCGCCGGCTCGTTCAATCGTCGTATTGACAGCAAGATTCAAAGACTGAGCCTCAAGGTTTCGTCAAAACGCCCACCGCTTCATTCGCTTGTCGCGTTGACAGCAAGATGAAAGACCTCCCCCTGAGTTACGACATCAATGGCATAAAATCCAGATTCAGGTCCTGACCCCAGCGCTGACCCTGACCCCAGCGCGATGCACTGCGCTCGATGTCGTCCGCGCGCAGCTGGCTGCGCACGCAGTCGCGGCACTTGGCCGGCAGCTCGTCGTCGGTCTGGTGCGCACCTTGGGACGTTTGACACCGAACTGATTGGAAACAGGGATGCGTGATTCAAAGCATCAAACGCTGGCGAGTTGTCGAACAGGCTATAGCTATATCCCATTCTTCGCACTGCTTGACCGAACTGTCACGCCCGCTTGGCAGTAGCGATCTTCTCTCGCAGCCACGTTTTGATCTTGACTTCAAATTCAGCTTTCGGCAATCGATCCCAATAGTCACCCATATCGTGCTTGTCGAAGAATTCCACAAGCTCATCGACCGATTTCAATCGCGGAAATCGCTTTGCTTTATTGGCGGCCATGTCGCGGGCGCTCAGGATCAATGCTTCTCTCGTTTTCTTGTATATGAAAAGTACCGCTAAGTATCGACCGCTCCCAGGCAGTCGAGAGCCGTGCGCTTGGCTTTCTCCACGGCGTCGCCCGGTATGCCCTCGTAGCCGGTGTCTACGATGAACCGGGCAATTTTCTCAGTGGCAGCCATTCTTCACCTCGTCGAGGACGGCGTTGAAACTCAAAGGGCGGGTTTCAAACCCGCCCCTACAAGCCGAAATTCTTTTTTTCTAGTTGCCATAGTCAGAATTTGCGTGGCCTTCGCAAATGATCTGGAAGCTGAAAGCATTCGGATTCGGAATTTTTTCCCGCCACGGCGCAAAGGCGCCAAGTTTAGAGGAGAAAGATGAAAACTCTTACGAATAATTTTCACCCGTAATCTTTGACCTTTGCGGCCTTCGCGTCCCTTCGGTTTCACTCCGGACATGCTTTGCGGGAGATACTCCGGGTTCTGGTTGCGACTCTGCCGCGCTGGCATCTTTGCGGGTAAATTTTCTCGAGAGCAGAAAACTCTTGGACTCGGATAATTTTCCCGCCAAGGCGCAAAGTTGGAAAATTATTTTCTCTTACCTTTGCGCCTTGGCGCCTTTGCGGGAGACATTCCGAAATTCGATTGCGGCTCTCCACACTAGGCCCTTTGTCTTTAAATCGCCTACGCCGCCGCCTGTAGCGCGCCGCCGTTGCTGCCGCCGAGCACTGCGCCGGGAAGCGCGCCGGTGTGGCCGCCTTTTTCAACCAGCACCTCGCCGTTGACGACGGTCATCTCGATGCCGATCGCTTTTTGAATGAAGCGTTTTTCATTGGCCGGCAAATCCTGCACCATCTCCGGATCGCATTCGCGGATCGTCGCAGGGTCGAAAAGCACCAGATCCGCCGCCATGCCGCGGCGCAGCAAACCGCGGCCATGCAGGCCGAAGATCGACGCGACCATGAAGGTCAGTTTGCGCACGCCCTCTTCCAAACTCATGATTTGCTTCTCGCGCACCCAGTAACCGAGCAGCCGCGTGGCGTAGCCAAACCCGGCGTCGTAGATCAAATGCGCGCCGGCATCGGACTGGCCAACCAGTACGTAGGGGCTACGGATAATCTCCGCCACAGCCGTCTCGTCGCCGTTGGTGCTCGAGGTCTGAAACTCGGTGTCCAGCCCTTCTTCGAGCGAGAGATCGAGAAAAGCATCGATGACATCCTGGCCGCGAATCTTGGCGATCTCGGCTACGCTTTTCTTCTCGAGATGCTTATTCGCCGGCGTCGCCGCTTTGATCAGATAAACCAGATCCCAGCGCCGCGAGAAGCGCGACGATTTCTTTTCTTCCACGGCTTCGTAGCGCATTTTTTTGCGCGTCTCAGGGTCGCGGAGCGCTTCGATTCGCGCTTCGAGCGGCAAGAAGAGAATCGTTTTCCAGGTCGGCAAATCGTCGAACACCTGCGCGTTTTTCATGGTGAGCCGGTTGTTGAACAGCCGCGCATTGCACAGCGGGTAAGACTGCACGCCGCGGTCCAGCGACTCCTTCGCCAAATCCAAAAGCAGGCGCCATTCATTGGGCTTGTCCCAACGATGCGCGATGCTCTGCCAGATCACCGGCCGGCCGGACCGCGACGAAATCTCGTCGAACAGTTGGACCGTCTCGCGTGCGGGCACCGACACGCCCAGCGAGCCGCGCGAAATCTGCACCGCGCCCTGATTGATCTCGCCGAGCGCGCAGGCGAGCTCGATGATCTCTTCGTCGGTGGCAAAGCGGCTCTGAATCGGCGTCCCGTCGGCATACATATGTACCGGGTTTTGATTGGTCGAAAAACCGATCGCCCCGGCGCGCACGCCGGCCTTGAGAACCTCTTTCATCTGGTGAATTTCGGCTGGCGTTGCCGCGCGCTCGATAGCGGCATCGCCCATGACGAATTGGCGCAGCGCGCAGTGCCCCATCAACGCCGCGACGTTCACGCCGAGCGCGCCGCGCAGTCGGTTCAAGTACTCCGGGAAGGTCGTCCACTTCCATTCAACTCCCGCCCTCAGCGCGGGCAAAGAGATCGCTTCGACGCGCTCGAAGCTGCGCAGAATCGTCTCGCGGTCCTGTTCCTTGCACGGCGCCAGGGCCAGGGCGCAGTTGCCGGGGATAACCGTGGTCACGCCGTGATAGCAGGAAGAAGTCGCCAGCGGATCCCACAAAAGCTGCGCGTCGAGGTGAGTGTGAAAATCGATGAAGCCGGGTGAAACCGCCAGGCCGTCCGCGTTGATCACGCGCGTGGCGCTGGCGCTGATCCGGCCGGTGTCGACGATGCGGCCGTCCTTGACCGCCACGTCACCGAGATAAGAAGGCAACCCGCTGCCGTCATAAATCCGTCCGCCCTTGATGAGAATGTCGTACGCCATGGAACCCTCCCTCGCTCGGTAAACGTGCAATCGAGCTTACCGGCAGGCACGCTTGGATGTCAACTGACTTACGCGCCGGGTTGTGGTTCAGTTTGGGAAAGATCTCTCACGGAGTTTATCCTGAGCATAGCCGAAGGGTTCGAGATAACGGTTCACCTGATGAATTGTCATTCCGAGCAAAGCGAGGAATCTTTCTCTAAGTTAAGACTTATGGCATATGCACAATGAACCACTACCCCAGGCCGTGGCAACCGCGAAGAAGCCGGATCACGACAATAGCAACTCCAAGTCTTCCCGCGTGAGATTGCGCATGACGCTATTGTCGGCGCTGATGATGGCGTCGGCGAGATCGCGCTTGGACTGCTGCAACGCCAGAACTTTTTCTTCGACCGTGTCGCGCGCGATCAAACGATAGGCGAAGACCTGGCGCGTCTGTCCGATGCGGTGCGCGCGATCGATCGCTTGAGCTTCCACCGCCGGATTCCACCAGGGATCGAGCAGATAGACATATTCGGCGGCGTGGAGATTCAAACCGAGGCCGCCGGCTTTCAAGCTGATAAGAAACAACTTCACGCCGGGATCGCTTTGAAACAGCTCGACGCGCGCCTCGCGGTCGCGTGTGCGGCCGTCGAGATAAGCGTAGGGAATGTTCGCCGCATCGAGGCGGCTGCGCACAATCGCGAGCAAGCTGGTGAATTGAGAGAAGACCAAAATCTTGTGATTCTCTTCGAGCACCTGATCGAGCTGCGCCAGCAGGGTGTCGATCTTGGCGCTCGGCTCCGCGGTTTTTTTCTTGTCGATCAATCCGGGGTGGCAGGCCGCCTGGCGCAGCCGCAGCAAGGCTTCGAGCACCTGGATTTTATACTGGCCGTTGCCTTCCGATGCGTCGCCCTTGAGCAGGCGCGCGCGGTAATAGTCGCGCAGCTCGTTGTAGAGTTTCCTTTCCTTGGCTTCGAGATCGCAGTAAATCGTTTGTTCGGTTTTCTCCGGCAGCTCGGTGGCGACCTGTCCTTTCGTGCGCCGGAGAATAAAGGGCCGCAGCGCTCTTGCCAGTATGGCGCGCGTAGGCTCGTCGGGATTGCGCCCGGCATTGGCGAAAATCGACGCGCTGCCGAGCATGCCCGGGTTGAGAAATTCGAACAGGCTCCAAAGCTCGCCCAGGTGGTTTTCCACCGGCGTGCCGCTCATCGCCAGGCGGTGATCGGCGCGCAGCAGCCGCACGGCTTTGGCCGCCAGCGTGCCGGCGTTCTTGATCGCCTGGGCTTCGTCGAGAATGCAATAGTCGAAGCCCTGGTCTTTGAAATGGATCGCGTCACGCGCCATCGTGCCGTAGGTGGTAATCACGAGATCATAATCCTCGAAGTGATCCCCCGGTTTGCGCCGCGCAACGCCGGAGTGATCGAGAATCGCCAAATTCGGCGCGAAACGCGCGGCCTCTCTTTTCCAATGAAACACCAGCGAGCGCGGCACGACGACAAGAGACGGACGCCGCGAATTTTCGTCCCCGCCGGCTCGTCCCACGCGGCGCGCTTCGAGCAGCGCCAGGACTTGAATCGTCTTACCCAAGCCCATGTCATCCGCGAGGCAGCCGCCGAAGCCGAAGCGTTGAAGAAAAAACAGCCAGCCCAGCCCCTCGCGTTGATAGCCGCGCAACTCGCCCTTAAACGGCGCCGGCGCCTCGGCCGGCGTGACGCCGGTAAAATCACGCAGCTCCTGGCGCACGCGCGCGAAGATCGCATCGACCGCCACGTCCGGCTCGGAAGCGAGCAAGGCGTCGAGCAAGCCGGCCTGCGGTCGCGTGAAACGCAAATGATCTGCCTCGACGGTGCCGAGACCGGCGAGCAGGCCATATTTTTTCATCCACTCTTCGGGCAGAATGCCGAGCGTGCCGTCGTCGAGCTTGACCAGCGTTTCGCCCTGCTTGATCGCGCGCAAGAGCCGCGGCAAGGAAATCTTGGCATCGCCGAATACCGCGCTGCCGTCGAGATCGAACCAATCGACGCCCGATTTGACCTCCATCTTGAGCATTCCCGCGGTTCGATAGAGTTTACCTTCGGCCTCGACCTGCCAGCCTTCGCTGGTCAGCGCGCGCACGACTCTCGGCAGTTGCTCGCCATACAACTCCGCGTCACCGTCGCGATTGTTATTGGCGCTGCGAAAACCGAGTTGGGTCATTCGCCGGCGGGCCGCAGCCTCAAAGCCAAGGTCGCGGCGAATGAGCCGGCGCTTCTCTTTTTGGTACACGCTGCTGCCGCGCTGATCGTACGGAATTTTTTGGCCGTCATAGTCGAAGGAAAGTTTTGCCACCAGCCGTGGATGGCGAAAAGGATGGCTCGGCCCGGGTTTGACGACTAAGCTCGGCCTTGGCCGAGGCGCGATCTCCTCGAATTTGAGATCCTCGGGCAGCTCCAACCGCGGCTGGCGCGCGAAGCGCAACAGCTCGGCGAGAAACGACTCGCCCTCGACTTTAGGAACCGCCAATGATTTTCGCTCTCTGAGCAGCGAAATCCACTCGAACGCACCGTGATCGTTGAGCCGTGCCGCCCGGTCCTCATAAAACACCAGGCCGCCAGCGACGAGCAGCGACGGCTCCGACAGCATCATCTCGGCTTCGCCGCGCCGCAGCGCGCCGGTCACGGCGTAATCTTCGCCGCCAGCGGATGATTCGACTTTCAAATGAAATTCCCAAGGCCCGCCGTCGTCCCATTGCAGCGGCGGCGTCTCGCCGCTGTTCATGGACACGCGCAGCACGCAACGATTCGTGGCGCACATGAGCGGGAGCACGACCTCCCACAGCGGCGCGGGGGGGACGAAGTTCGGATACGTCGAATCGCGATAATAAGAAGAGTAAAGGTAATTCAAATCTCGACGCGAACCGAATAGAATGGCTAAAATTCGCCGATCGGCGGCATCGGGAACGTCGTCGATCTCACTTACTGCAAGCTTTTTTGTTTTCAGCTTGCCCCACGCGCCGTTGGCCCGGCGCTCGCGCTGGGCAACCTCGAGAACCAGGCGCTGCGCCGACAACGTGGCGGCAAGGTCGATGACGTAAACAAACTCGCGCTCCGCTGGGGCGGAAAATCGCCAGCGGTGCTCCGCGGCTTCCAAGGAATTGAGCACCGGCGCAAGTTGTTTCTTCCAAGTCGGCGGCGGAGGCGTTTTGACCGCCGCCGGTCCGGAGGCTTCCCGCGTGACGGCGAAACGATCCAGTTCTCGATGTTTTTCAATTCCTCTGAGAAAACCCCTCTGCTCGGCCGCCAGGCAAGTCGCCCAGATATGCTTGCAGGGCTCCAGATCTCGCTCGAAGTAAGGACAGCTGCACGAGTAATCCAGGAAATCGTCGATGCTCATGATCTCGACGTTATAGCGGACCGTCCCTTGCACCACCGCGTTGACGGACGCGCCGTCGCCGTCGATCTGTTTGACCGCGCCGCGGATGTAATATTGCCGCCCCCGCTCTTGGGAGAGCCGGCCGACTTCGTCGGCAAGTTGTTCCGTGAGATAACCCATTACTGAAACTGACTAACTTACCGGGGCGAGAAAGTCTATTCAAGCGTGAGTGTCAGCAAAGATTTGCATTCCTGATGAACTTTTTGTCTGTCACCTGAGCGAGACGCGAAGGATCCGCCTTTGTTGTTAACGAACTTTGGAACACGAGTATGAGCAGAATGTGCGATATGCGTTGACAGCCCGACAAGGTCCGTGCAAGAAAAGCGACAAATTGCCGGGTGAGGAAACACCGATGAAAAATCGCCAGCGAAATCGTATCATCGACGCCGACGGCCACGTGCGCGAGACCGACGAGGAGATCATCGAGTACATGTCCGCCGGCTACCGCGCGCGCCGCGCGGCCATGCTCTATTTTCCATTGACGCCGCACCATGGCTGGCACCGTTCGATCCCGGCCAACGATTTTCGCCCTCAGGACTTCCGCGTGCCGGACTGGCGCGAATGGGCAAACAAGCTCGACGAAGGCGGTTTTGCGCTGACAGTGCTCTATCCGACGCGTTTCATGCACGTCGGCCAGATCGGCAACCCGCCCTACGCCGGCGGCGAAACGAAAAACTATCTACGACAACGCCAAGCGTTTTTATGCGCTGTAAAGATGGCTTTCGGCATTCGATTCGATCAATTTGCGAAGCGGCGGGGACTTTCGGTCCGCCTCCCGTTCTCTCCCCCTTCGACGGCTTCGACGGGGGAGAGATAGAGTGGGGGTGATGACCTGATCCAGGTACGCCAGCACCCCTATCCTGACCTTTCCCCGTCAAGGGGAAAGGGACTGCTTTAGAGTTATCACCGGAATTGCGTCTTTCATTCGCCGTTGAAGGCCGCTATTAACACTGGGCAATATGAGAACGCCCGGCCACTACTGGATTAGCGCCTTAACAAACCCGCTCTGGTCGAGCTCGCGCAACAGCCGGCTGTCGGCGTGATCTTCCGCCTTCGCGCTCTTCGCCTTCGGGTTCGTTTTCTCCAGTCCCTGGATAAGACTGGCGATGCCCGGCATGGACGGATACGGCGGGATGACAAAGTTCGCCTTGATAATCATATCGTAGCTTTCCTCCAGCAACTCGCGGTCGTCGGTGCGAAAGATTTTTCCCATCGCTTTGAGCGCGAAGGCCTTGTCTTTCTGCGCGCGCGCCGCCCCCTCGATGTAGGCGCGGAGAAAGCGCCGAACCGTATCTTCGTTGCTCTTCAAGAATTTCCTCGTGGTGACGACGCCGTTGATGTGATACTCGGCGTCGAGCTTGGACATGTCCAGCAATTCTTTCAACTTGGTTTTTTTCGCCTGCAGCGTCGCCGGCGGGGTTAACGCCGCGGCGTGGACCTTGCCGGTCATCATGGCGCTCACCGTCTCCGCCGGACCGCCGGTCTGAATCATCGTGATGTCGCGCTCCGGATCGATGCCATAAAGACGCAGGGCAAAACGAGAGGCGAGATCGGAGAGCGTGCCGAAGCGGGTCGTGCCGAACACCTTTCCCTTGAGATCTTCCATCCGGCCGATCTCCGGCCGGCTGTAAATCCAGAACAGAAACTTGCGCACGATGGTGGCGACGATTACGGTGTCGGCGCCGGCAAGGTTTGCTTGAATCGAAGCCGCGCCGCCGAGCTGGATGATCGGCACCTCGCCGGCGAGCATCGCCTGCAGCGCCAGCGAACTGCCGGGAATGCTGATCGCCTCGACGTTGAGCCCATGCTTGTCGTAATAGTTTCCCTCTTTCGCCAGCCACATCGACAGCTGCGTCGCCGACGCCGACCCGCCGCCGACACGGAGCCTTTCCAATTTTCTTTCCTGGGCAAAGGCAGCCGTGAAAAAGCCCGCGACAAGCAAAACGGCAATGGAAAACTTAAGACAAGGGTGGACCATTTGTGCTCTCCTTTTGCAATCCGCTGCGCCTGTCACACTCGCGTTCGAATTCGCTTCGCGGAAATCTTATCCGGTTCATTTCAGCAACACCGTCCGCAACGCGGTCATTTCGAGCCAAGCAAGAAATCTTTCTTAGCGACGGCATCTAGCCGGTACGCCGCACTCCGCCCTCTCTACAATAGTTGGCGGGATGTGTAAACCAAAAAGACTGGCGGGCGCCTCAGAAGCGATAGAGCTGGAGTACCTAGGACAAAAAGCAGATCCTTCGCTGGCTCGCTCAGGATGACAGAAAAGCGTGCTAGGCGGCATTGTAAAATTGTGCTGAATCATACGACAGCTGCTAGCTCGGATTATTCATGGCCCGAGGGAATTCGCAACAGAGTGTGGGCCGAGGAGTACGCCTCGTAGAGAGCGGACACAGGAGTGGCAAAGGTACGCCGGCTGGTGGAGTGCTTGGCAGTGTTTGTCGTTTCTCGTCGACGGTCGCGAGACTAATGAAGTTAGCCGACCTCCTCAAGGTAGAGGCGCATTGGCCGCGACCGGAGAGGCTTGCTCCTCGGACGTAATCTCGTGAATAATCCGGGCTAGGAGTCTGCGCGGCAGAAAAATTTTCTTGTCTCTAAATCGCAAGCGCGTATAAGGAAGAGAAGAGTTGTGCTGGGTGTGAGGTGAGTCATGCCGACATCCTTTCTACCTTACGAGCCGAATCAA
>JBOHVN010000169.1:0-27364 GCA_050735675.1 Binatia bacterium
CGGAGGCTCACCGACCCGGAGCTGCGCTTGAAGGATCAGGAGCGCGACGGCGTGCAGGCCGAGGTGCTCTATGGAATCCTCGGCGCCACCCGGCGGTTGAACGACGCTGAGGCTGCCGTCGAGCTAGCCCAACTTTCTCAACTCGCGTTCAAAATTGCGAATTTTCGAAGGTGAAGGCTGGCTAAGTAGGTGTTATCCAACGGGTTAGAATTTGAAAGTCGCTGTAGTGTAGACCAAGTATCTTTTCAAGCGCGAGTTTTTGCGTAAAATGCAACGCCAAGATGTATCTTCGATGCAACCGGCGATTCAAAGACGGCAAGGAGCATCGCTACTGGAACATCGTGGAGAGTAAACGGTGTGGCGGGGGGAAAGTAGTGCAGCGCCAGGTCTTGTATCTCGGTGAGATCAACGACAGCCAACGCGAGGCGTGGTGCCGAGTGATTGAGGCATTCGATGAAAAGACCCAAGAGCGCACGCAGCTGGCGTTGTTTCCCGCTGAGGGGGAGTTACCCGAGTACGCCGAGGGCTATGGAGTCAAGCTGCGCCTTGAGGGGATGGAGCTTCACCGACCGCGTCAATGGGGAGCGTGCTGGCTGGCCTGTCATCTCTACGAGGAACTTGAGCTCGATCAGTTTTGGGAAGCGCGCTTGGCGGATTCACGTGAGGGCACCCGTTGGCACCATATTTTGCAAACCCTTGTTTGCTATCGGCTGATCGATCCTGGGAGCGAGTGGCGGCTTCACCGGTTGTGGTTTGACACAAGCGCGATGGGAGATTTACTCGGCGAGGATTATTCACTGGTGGAGAAAAATGCGCTGTATCGCTGCCTAGATAGAGTGCTGGAACACAAGACTGCGCTGTTCAGTCATCTTACAGAGCGTTGGCAGGATCGGTTCGGTGCCAAGTTTGAGGTGTTGCTTTACGATTTGACCAGCACTTATTTTGAGTCCAGTCAGCCGGCCGATGAAAAAGACAAGCGCCGCTATGGTTACAGCCGCGACAAACGCTCGGACTGCGTACAAGTGGTCATCGCGTTGATAGTTACCCCTGAGGGCTTTCCATTGGCCTACGAAGTGCTGGCGGGCAACACTTCGGATAAGAGCACCCTTAGAGAATTTTTGCACAAGATCGAAGCCCAATACGGCAAAGCCGAGCGCATCTGGGTAATGGATCGCGGCATTCCCAGCGAAAAAGTTCTCACTGAGATGCGCCAAAGCAGCCCGCCCGTTTACTACCTGGTCGGTACTCCTAAGGGAAGACTCCCCCAACTGGAAAAAGAACTGTTGAGGGTACCCTTTAAAGCGGTGCGCCCGGGGGTCGAGGTGAAACTGTTAACGCAGGAAAAAGAACTCTATGTGCTGGCTAAGAGTCTTAATCGAGTTAACAAAGAACGCGCTATGCGCCAAAAACAGCTCAGAGCGCTTTTAAAACGCCTCAAAGAACTTCACCAGATGAAATTTAGCAGCAGCCAAAATTTGCTGCTTAAACTGGGCGCCGCCAAGGGGAAATATCGGGCTGTCTGGCGGCTCTTCGATATAGTCATCCCCGAGCTAAACAACTCATCGGCAAAGGTCAGTTTTTCTTTTCGGCTCAATGGGCAAAAACTCCGTCAAGTGCGCCGGCGCGAGGGCCGCTATTTACTGCGCACCAACCTGTGCGGCAAAGAGCCCGCCGAGCTCTGGCAATTCTATATCCAACTGGTCGAGATCGAAGCCGCTTTTAAAAACCTCAAAGACGATCTCCAATTGCGCCCAATTCACCATCAGCTCCCAAGAGCGCATCGAAGCGCACATCTTTGTGGCCTTCCTGGCCTATTGCCTGCACATCACCCTTAGGGCGCGGTTACGTCCGCTGGCCGCTGGCCTCACGCCTCGTTCCGTGCTCGATAAGTTTGCCGCCATCCAGATGCTCGATGTTAAGTTTCCCACTACCGATGGCCGCACTCTGATCCTTAGCCGTTACACCGAGCCCGACACCGATCATAAGATTCTCCTAGAACAACTCACTCTCACTTTGCCGCCGCAGCCCCCGCCACGCATTACCGCCGCCGGCCAACTGATGCACTAATGTAGTGGAGACCTTTGGATTATGGGAGTTGTTTTTATTGGCTTTTCGACGCTTTTACCCTTCCAGTTGAGAAAGTTGGGCTAGCATCAAGCCGCGCATGAATGTCCAGCAGAAAAACCGCCGATTTGCTTTGACGCGCGGCAGCGAAATTCCTTGACTGTTTGTTCGAGAATCTACTACTTTGCCGTTATGCACAGACGCAGGGCTCAGACAGACTCACAGTCACCGACTGAATTCCTTGACTATGAGTCAATTGACCAGCTCGAGGAGTCGTGCCATGGCCAGCGCAAACACCTTTAGCCGCCGAAACTTTTTGGAAGCTGTCGCAGCCTTGAGTTCCGTAGGTCTCGCCGCCTGCGCAACCGGGTCCCCGCAAACTTCGAAAATATCGCGTGCCGATCGTGCCTCGGGAAAGCTACCGGCGCGCGGCGAGTTCGTCGTGCGCAATGCTTATCTCGTCACCATGGACGAAAAGTTAGGCGACATACCCAACGGCGACGTGCACGTGCGCAACGGGGCATTGATCGCCGTCGGTGCGAATCTCAGCGCGCCGGGCGCCGAGGAGATCGACGGCCGCAACCGCATTGCCCTACCCGGATTCGTCGACAGCCATTTTCATCTTTGGGGCAGCTTCGCGCGCGGCGTCGTCGCCGACGGCGACTTCGACTATTTTCCGGTGATGAGCCGCATAGGTCCGGTCATGACGCCGGACGACGCCTACAACAGCGCCAAGCTAGGCATCGCCGAGGCGATCAACTCAGGGCTGACGACGATCCACGACTGGTCGCACAATATCATGACCGGCGCGTATGCGGACGCCGATTTGCGCGCGCTGCGCGATTGCGGCATGCGCGCGCGCTTTTCCTACGGCTACAGCCGAAACCTGCAGCAGAAGCCTAAGGAGACCGCGGATTTCAATGACATCGCGCGCGTCAAACGGGAATGGTTCGGTCCGTCGAACGACGGTCTGCTTACGATGGGCTTTGCTTCGCGCGGTCCGGGCGCTACGCCCGCCGCCGTCTACCGCAAGGAATGGGAACATGCGCGCAGCCTGGGGCTACCGATCACCCAGCATGCCGGCCGTTCGATTGGGGAGATCAAGAAATTTCGCCGCATCGAAATGCTTTACAAAGAAAAGCTGCTCGGCCCCGACGTCCAGCTCATCCATACTTACAATGCCTCGCCGGAGGAGCGCGGCATGATCGCCGAAACAAAAACCCACGTCAGCATCGCGCCGTTCACCGCGTCGCGCTTGGCCTCTGGCTTGCCCTACCTCGGTGATCTTTTAAAACGCGGCGTTCAATGCAGTTTATCCGTGGACACGACAACGGTGGGCGGCAACGCCGACATGTTCGGTATTATGCGTCTGATGTTGCAGCTCAATCACTTGCGCTCGATGAACGTGATGGAAGTTCAGCCGCGGCGGATTTTGGAATTGGCCACCATCGATGGCGCCAAAGATCTCGGCATCGCCGACCGGGTCGGTTCGCTCACGCCCGGCAAGCGCGCGGATCTGATTCTGGTGCGAACCAATGACTTAAACGTCGCGCCGTTTATCAATCCCGCTCTGTTATTGGTTCAGCAAGCGCAGCCGTACAACGTCGACACAGTGGTTATCGACGGACGCATTCTCAAACACAAGGGCGAGCTTACCGCTCTCGACGCCGGCGAAATCATGAGCAAAGCCGCCGAGTCGTTCCACGCCGCGCGAAAGCGCGCCGGCGGTCCGTATTGAAAGAATTATCAGTCCATTAGAGATTGGAGGTCCCCCATGCCCATCGCAAAAGTACGCGGCGTCAATATCAACTACAAAATTCTCGGTGATCGCGGTCCGTGGGTCGCGCTTTCACCCGGCGGCCGGCGCGACATCAGCGGCATCGAGATCCAGGCAAGAGAAGTCGCCGATCTCGGCCATCGCGTCGTCATTTTCGACCGGCGCAACTGCGGCGCCTCGGCTGTCGTCATCGACGGCAAGGAATCGGAATATGAAATTTGGGCGGATGATATTCATGAGCTGCTCTCGCAACTCGGCGCCCTTCCCGCCTTCGTCGGCGGCAGCTCATCAGGGTGCCGCACAGCGTTGTTATTTGCCCTGCGCCATCCCGAGTCGGTCCGCGGTTTACTGCTCTGGCGCGTCACCGGCGGCCGCTTCGCTTGCGAGCGCCTCGCTCAAGAATATTACGGCCAGTTTATCGAAGCCGCTAAGCAAGGCGGCATGGCCGCGGTCTGCGAGATGGAGCATTGGCAAGAGCGCATCAAAGCGCGGCCTGAAAACCGCGACGCGCTGATGAACATGACTCCAGAGCGCTTTATCGCCGTGATGTCGCACTGGCGCGAGTATTTCCTCAAGGGCGCCGACCTGCCGGTGATCGGCGCCAGCGAGGAAGATTTAAAATCCATCCAAGTACCGTCATGCATCATCCCCGGAAACGACAACACCCATGGCCGTCAAACCGGCGAGAACCTCGGCCGCCTTCTGAAAAAAAGCGAGGTGCATGTGTTGTTTCCAAAGCACTACGACGAAGCGCTCAGCCCGAGGGAAGAATGGGACGAGAAGGCCGGCGAGATGGCCGCGCTGTTCGCCGGTTTTATCAAGCGATCCGCGGCGGTCTGAGTAAAAGAGCAAACGAGCGAGCGAGGAGAAAAGATGTTCGATTCGGTCGAAGCGATAAAAGAAAAAATGGTTCTAGTTTGCAAGGTGCTGCAAAAACAGCGCGTGATCGATGGCTACGGCCATTTGACGGTGCGCCTGGCGGACGGTCGGATACTGAGCACGCCGCACATGCCGCCCGGCAAAGTCGCATTGCGCGATCTGATCGTCATCGATGCCGAGGGCAAAAAACTCGAAGGCGCCGGCGAACCGAATGGCGAGACACCCATGCACACGTCCATCTACAAGGCGCGCGCCGATGTCCAGTGCATTTTGCACTACCATCCCGACGAATTGATTGTCGTAGCCGCGACGGGTCAAGGAATTAAGATTTTGTCCAACTGTGGTGTCCACTTTCACCGCGGCACGCCGATCTACGATTCTCCTTTGCTTATCCGAACTCATCAACTGGGCGACAAAGTCGCCGCTACACTGGGCGATCGCAATGCCGTGTTGTTGCGCGGCCACGGCGGCACAGTGGTGTCGAACAACCTCGACAACTTGCTTCGGCTCGGACTCGATTTAGTCCGGTCCGCGAAAATTCAGATCATGGCCGCGCCCCTGGGCCCGCTGAAAACTCACAGCCAAGAAGAGTGCGGGCAAATGGTCAAGGGCCACGCCCAGCCCAACGCCAACCGGGGCTACATCGACTACTACATTTCCGAGCTGGTCGATTGAAATCCGAGCGGAAGCGGCGGGAGCCAACGAACCGCCCCACGCCGGCGGGTAACGTGTTTGAGGTTCGGCTAAACAAAAATGCACCCATACCGTCGCTGCCAAAACGTCTTTGGCGCCAGACTCGTAAAATCTTTGTAATTTCATGCGACCTCGCGCAACCGCCGACGGTTGCAAATGAGGTTTGCTCTCGGGCAGCGGCGTTGCGGCACAGGCTACAGACTAATGTAGAGGAGGCATACCCATCATGGCGGACAGGCCAAAAATTTGTATCGATCGCACTTTGCCGAACGAACAGATGCGCCCACAGCACACGATGCGGCAGAGAGGCCGCGAACGGGCCATAGCACCCATCGGAAAGACCTGGATGAACGGCTCGACTCTGCGCGTTCGATTCCTGAGCGGGACGACGAACGAGCAAGCGACCGCCCGGGAACAGGCCGGCTGGTGGGGACAGTCGGCGAATTTGAACTTTGATTTCAACAACGCGCCCAACGCGGAAATCCGCATCGCCTTCGATTCCAACGACGGCGCGTGGTCCTATGTCGGCACCGATTGCCGCGCGATCCCGCTGAATCAACCGACCATGAACCTTGGTTTTCTCGACGGCGGTACGGCCGCCCACGAGTTCGGCCACGCTATCGGCCTGGCCCATGAGCACCAAAATCCCCGCGGCGGCATCCAATGGAACGAACAAGTGGTCATCGAAGAGTTGGCGAAGTCGCCGAATTTTTGGGATGAGGCAACCGCCCGCCACAACGTCCTGCGCAAATACAGCGTCGACCAAATCAACGGGACCGACTTCGATCCGGACTCGATCATGCTTTATTTCTTTCCTGCATCCTGGACGCTCAATGGAATGGCGACCAAGGCAAATGAGGTTCTGTCGACCATCGACAAACAATTCATCGCCGGCGCTAAAATGTATCCAAAGACCGGGGAAACGACATCAACCGCTGTCGAGCTCGAAGTTAATGCAAAAAAGCGCACCACCGCATCGATCGGGAAATTCGGTGAGGAAGATCTCTACCGCTTTACCGCTCCACGCGACGGCCGCTACCGCATCGACACGCGCGGTCCGACGGATGTAGTCATGAAGTTATTCGGCCCGAACAGCCAAACCGCACTGATCGCTGAAGACGACGATTCTGGAGTCGACACTAACGCTCGTATTATCACGGACCTACTTGCGGGTCAGTACTTCGTCCAGGTGCGTCATTACAACCGCGCGAGCGGCAAGGGTAACTATTCCATCAAGGTGCAGCGGCTCTAAGCTTTTCGGCGAGGCGAGTGAGCGAAATGGGGCGTTGGAGTACAGGAGTATTGGAGTGTTGAGTTTCAATCCATTACTCCAGCACTCCACCACTCCAGTACTCGACGTCTATCAAGTGCAACGGAGTATATGAGTCTTTTTTAGCAGCCTGCTGGATTCGCGAAACCCGGTGCGCAGGAATATCTTGCATGCGCTCCGGTCCGCGGGTAAAGTCGAGCCTCGCGCGCTTCAGCAATCGAACGTCAACGCGAGGTTAACTCATGGCCGGTGAAGAAAACGCTTTCGCAACCATCCCCGCTGGACTGAAAACGACCGCTGCCGCCGCCGACTTTATCGAAAAAATAAGTTTCGACGCGATCCCCGCCGAAGCCATCCGCATCGGCACGCGCTGCCTGCTCGACGGCCTCGGCCTCTTCGTCGCCGGCTCCGAAGAACAGACCGTTCAGATTCTCGCCGATGATGCGGAGCAAACCGGCGGGCGGCCGGATGCGCTCTTACTCAGTCGAAGAGCCGGCAAAGTGCCCGCGGCGATGGCGGCACGCGTGCTCGGCGCCGCCGGCCATGCCCATGACTGGGACGACAGCCAGGTGAGCGTCGACCCGGCGCATGTGTACGGTCTCTTGACTCATCCTACCATCCCGCCATTGAGCAGCGCTCTGGTAATAGCGCAGAAAGTCGGCGGCATCGATGGCAAGACTTTCATGCTTGGCTTTTTGACCGGCTTTGAAGTCGAATGCAAAATCTCCGAGTGGATGCTGCCGCAGCACTATATAAAGGGAATGCACTCGAGCGGTACGGTCGGCACTTTCGGCGCTTACGCGGCGGCCGCGAAGCTGCTTCAATTGACCGGCGATAAACTGCGCAGCGGTTTCGGCATCGCCGCGAGTTTCGCCGCCGGCATTCGCTGTAACTTCGGCACGATGACCAAACCGCTGCATGTCGGCCGCGCGGCGGAAAACGGCGTCACCGCGGCCCTGCTCGCCGCGCGCGGCTTTGCCGCGGATCCCGATGCGTTAGACGGGCCATGGGGATTTTACGCCGTCCAGGGCGGCGGGATCAGCGCGGAAAAAGTTTCGCAGGGCTTCGGCAAAGTGTGGACGATCGTTGACCCGGGTGTGTCGATCAAGCCGTATCCCTGTGGAGTGCTCACCCATCCAACCATCGACTTGATGCTGAAACTCGTCACCGAGCACGAGGTAAAGCCGGATGACATCGAAACGGTTAAAGTCTACGCGGGAACAAATATATTGAAACCGATTCGTTATCCCGTCGCCGCCAATCATTTGCAGGCAAAATTCTCCTTGCCGGCGGCGCTGGCGATGATCGCGCTCGGCCGCAAAGCCGGCAAACGGGAATTCTCCGACGATTTCGTTAGATCGGCGGCAATGCAGTCCATGCAAAGGCAGATCATCACGGAGCTGGACCCTGAAATAGAAAAAATGGGCTTTGACAAGATGCGCTCGCGTATCGCCATTCGACTCAAAGACGGCCGCACTGTCGAAGGCTGGGCCGACCAGCGCTACCGCGGCGGCCCGGAAAACCCGCTTAGCGATGCAGATCTGGAAACCAAGGTGCGCTCTTGCTGCGAAGGTGTCTTGGACAATAACGCGCAATCAGCCTTGATCGATGCGGCGTGGGCGGTCACTCGGCTCGACGAAGCCAGTCAACTGTTGCGGATGTTGAACGGATTACAGTAAAGGCCGCGGTTTGTCTGCTCGTCAGCCCTTGCTGGGAAACCAATTTTGGCAGAAAAAATGAATCGCCGGCAATTCACGAAAAGCATCCTCTGCGCTGGCGCAGCCGCGGCGCTGGCGCCGTTTAGCATCGTGCGCGCGCAAACCAACAAGCTAAAAGTCGGCGTGCTGCTGCCGAAATCCGGCCTGCAAGGGTTGATCGGCCAGTCGTGTCAAAAAGGCGCCGATCTCGCGCCGGGCGTGATTCGAGAGTTGCTCGGCGTCGACGTCGAGCTGATGAACGCCGACACGGAGACCAACGTCGACACCGCGCGCACGCGCGCCGAGAGATTGATTCAAGAAGGCGCCCACTGCCTGGTCGGCCCTTTCGATTCCGGAGCTGCCGCTGCCATCGCTCAGGTCGCTGAGCAGCGCGGCGTACCGTTCATCATCAATATCGCCGCGGCGCCGCAGATCACGGAACAGGGTTACAAGTTCGTCTTTCGCAATTTTCCGGTGGCCGCCGAGCTGGTCACCAACGGTTTGACTCTCATCAACGATCTCTTTCGGGCTACCGGCACAACACCGCGCAGCGCAGTGTTCATGCACGTTAACGATACTTTCGGACAAGCCAACGCAAAAGCGATCGGCGTGATCCTGCCGCGGCTCAATTTGCCATTTACGCTCGTCGAAACGATCTCGTACGATCCGGCCGCAAGAGATTTGTCGGTCGAGATTGCCAAAGCGAAAACGACCAAGGCTGATTTTTTGCTGCTCGTCTCCCGTTTAAACGACGCCATCGTGCTGCGCCGCGAGATCGTCAAACAGCGCTGGAATATCATGGGCGTCATCAGCCCGGGCTCGCCCGGCATGTACGAGAACCAATTTTATCAAACGCTCGGCAAGCTCTCCGAGCATTGCATTTCCAACGTACCCTGGTATGACCCGAAATCGGCGCTCAGCAAGACCATCGACGCGGCATTCCGAAAACAGAACCCCAGGGATCAACTCAGATTTCACGCCCTCAATGTCGGTTATACTTTCGAAGCGATTCTCATTGCCGCCGACGCCTACAAGCGCGCCAAATCGACGGATGCGCCGCCTTTCACCGATGCGATTCGCCGGACCGAAATCAAGAACCGCATGATGATCGGCGCGCCGATCAAGTTCAATGCCAAAGGACAAGTCGAGGGTAATCTTTCGGCGTGCATCCAGAACCAACGACAGCAACCGGTGGTCGTGTTGCCCGCGCCGGCCGCCGAAGCCAAACCCGTGTTCCCGTGGAGCGAGTATAAGAAAGCGTAAAATCCTTACGTGTCGTTGATTGATCCCCTGAGAGAGTTCTTAAGGATGTCATCCTGAGCCGAAGGCGAAAGATCTGCTTTTCTCCTTGGCCAGCCTGGAAAATGCACAAGCAGATTCTTCGTCGCAAGGCTCCTCAGAATGACACTAGTGGACTGTTTTCGTGAACATGAGTTGCCTGCCGATTACCCATGTATCATCCGGTTCCTAATGAACCAGCCATGTCCATCGACCTCATCGGTATCGCTAACGTCATCGTTTCCGGCGTGCTTACCGGGCTCGTTTACGGGCTCATGGCGCTCGGTTTATCGGTGATTTTCGGCGTCGCGCGCGTGGTCAACTTCGCGCACGGCGAGATCATGACGATCGCCATGTACGTCGCCGTGATCTCCTATGCGTTTTGGAATCTTGACCCTTTCGTCGCGCTCGTTCCGATCGCCGCAGTATTCTTCGTTTTCGGCTACTTCTTGCAGGCCGTGGTGATCAATCGTTTCATAACCCGGCCGGAACACAGCCAGTTCATCTTGCTCCTGGCACTCGCCGTGATCATGGTAAACGCGCTCCTGATCATCTTCGGACCGGATGCGCGCGGTGTGCAGCTCGATGACTTGCTGGAATCGATCGAAATAGGCCCCCTGCTCGTCGATCGCGGAAAATTGTACGCGGCCCTGGTGGCCTGCGGTTCTTCGGCTTGCCTCTTCGCTTTTTTTCGCTTCACGCGTACCGGCACGGCGGTCCGCGCGTGCGCCGATAACTGGCTCGGAGCCAAAGTCGTCGGCATCGACGTGAAGCGCGTCTACTCAATCGCCTTCGGCATCGGCAGCAGCTCAGTCGCGATAGCCGGCTGCATGATGATCACCCTGGTCGACTTGACGCCCAGTTCCGGCCCCGCCTTCACGCTGCTCGCTTTCGTGATCGTGATCGTCGGCGGGCTCGGCTCCATGAGCGGCGCGCTCGCGGGCGGCGTGCTCATCGGCGTGTCGGAGGCAATGGCCGGTTTATTCATCGAGCCGTCAGCCAAAGGCATGTTCAGCTTCGCCCTGCTCATCGCCGTGTTGATCTTTCGCCCGGGCGGTCTCATGGGCGACAAATCGTGAACGCGCGCGCCATTTCTCTGCTCGCCGGCTTGGGCGCAATGTTGCTTTGGCTCCCTTTCGCCGCCGGCGATTACGTTTTATCCGTCGCCACGCTCTTTTTGTTTTTCGCCTACACCGGCCAGGCTTGGAATATATTGATGGGCTTCGCCGGCCAGTTGTCGCTCGGCCACTCGCTCTATCTCGGCATCGGCGCCTACGCCGCTGCGGCACTGCACTATCATTTCGGCGTCGGCCCTTGGGCGGGCCTGTGGCTTGCCGTCGTGCTCTGCATGTTCTTGAGCGCGGCCGTCGGCGGGCTCGCTTTCCGTTACGGCATCTCCGGCGTTCACTTCACGCTTCTGACCATTGCGTTCGCCGAATTCACCCGCATCGGCTTTGACCATTTCAGCTGGCTCGGCGGCTCCGGCGGTCTGTTCCTCAAAGTCGCGCAGCGCGAGCAGATCGATTTAGTGAATCTGCGCGGCGCCCCGGCAATGTTTTACTACGTGATGCTCGCGCTCGCGGCCGGCGCTTTCGCTCTTAGCGCGTGGTTGATGAGCAGCCGCGCCGGTTATTACTGGCAGGCCATTCGCGAAAACGAAGACGCGGCCCGGGCGCTCGGTATTGACACATTCCGCTGGAAGATGCTCGCGATGATGATCAGCGCCGTGCTCACGTCGCTTGGCGGAGTTTTCTTGGCCTTCTATTACAATCATCTTTTTCCGGAACAAATTTTTCATATCAGTCGATCCATCGAAATTATCCTCGGACCGATCATCGGCGGCATCGGCACCCTTTTCGGCCCGATACTCGGCGCCGCGCTGTTGACGCTGCTCGGCGACGGCGCCACGGAATTGCTTGCCGCATTCGGCTGGGAAATTCCGGGTTTGAAACAATTGATTTACGGTATCGCGCTTTTTGCCGTCATCACTCTCCTGCCGCAAGGCGTCTGGCCGGCCCTCGCCCGCAAGCTCAAAGTTTCGAAATGAATGCTCTGTTGGATGTCCAAGGCGTCAGCAAATCCTTTCGCGGCCTGCGCGCCGTGACGAACGTTTCACTCTCGCTTGAATCCAACGCCATTGCCGCGCTCATCGGTCCCAACGGCGCCGGCAAAACGACGATTTTCAATATCATCGCCGGAGCGACCGCCGCCGACGCCGGTAAAATCGTCTTTGACGGGACACGCATCGACGGGCTACGCCCCGATCAAATCTGCGAACTGGGAATCGCCAGGACGTTTCAAATCGTCAAACCGTTCAGCGGGCTATCCGTGCTCGACAACGTCATTGTTGGCGCGCTCAAGCGCAATTCACGTGTTGCCCAGGCGCGCCGCCACGCGCTCCATTTGCTCGACCAACTTGGTCTCGGCGCGAGGCGCGATCTACCGGCCTCGGCCTTGACCTTGCCTGATCGCAAGCGGCTCGAAGTCGCGCGCGCTCTCGCCACCGGGCCGAAACTCTTACTCCTCGACGAGGCGATGGCCGGCCTGCGTCCGACGGAATGCGAGCCGCTGATTGAGTTCCTGCGCGAGATCAACCGCCGCGAGGGTATCGCTATTTTGCTCATCGAGCATGTCATGCGCGCCGTGATGGCGCTGGCGCAAAGCGTGGTCGTGCTCCACCATGGCGAAGTTGTCGCCGGCGGCGCGCCGGAAGAAGTCGTGCGCGATCGCGCGGTGCTCGAATGTTATCTCGGCGAGGGCGCGGAGATATGAGCGCTCTCCTCGAAGTCAGAGATCTCGAGGTTTACTACGGCGACGCCCAAGCGCTCGCCGGCGTATCGCTCGACGTGCGTAAAAACGAAATCGTCGCCATCGTCGGCGCCAACGGCGCCGGCAAGTCCACGTTGATTCGCGCCGTAGCCGGCATCGAACGGGCGCGCGCCGGGCGGATTTTTTTTGCCGGCGATGACATCACCGATCGCGATTCACACGAAATCTGCAATCTCGGCATCGGCCAGGTCGCTGAAGGGCGCCAGCTCTTTCCCAGTCTCACGACGGTGGAAAACTTGCAGATGGGCGCCATGGTGCCGCGCAGCCGCGCCTCGACGAAGCAAACATTGGATGAGGTATTCACACTGTTTCCGCGCCTGGGCGAGCGCCGCAAGCAGCTGGCCGGAACACTCTCCGGCGGCGAGCAACAAATGCTTGCCATCGCGCGCTGCCTGATGAGCCGCCCCGAGCTGGTCATGCTCGACGAGCCCTCCCTGGGCCTTGCGCCAACAATGGTGCACCAGTTGCTTCACGCCATTCACGCGCTGAACCAACAAGGCCTGACCGTGGTACTCGTCGAACAAAACGTCGCGGTGTCGCTCAAAATCTCTCAACGCGCCTACGTGCTGGAGAATGGAAGCATCGTCATGTCCGGCACCGGCCGCGAGCTGCTGAACGACGACCGCGTGCGCCAGGCGTACCTGGGTCTATGACCTGTTCAAGGTTCAATATTCAAAGTGCGCTCATCGCGCATCCTGAGCCTCCGGCGAAGGATCTGTCTTGGTAGAGAAAGATCCTTCACTTCGTTCAGGACAAGTCTTTGAACCTGGAACTTTGAACGGCTTTAGGTGCCATCGCGCCTCTTGACGGCTTTCACTGCGCCGGTTATCAAATGGCTTTCGCTCCAGGCGGGGAGCAGGTGACTGATGCAAAGTTTTCTGACATAAAGAAACGGACCGCGAGAGCCGGCGAATTCGTGTCTAGTGGACCAGTCCATTTGAGGAGGCAGGTAAATGAGCGACACCGAGATCAAAAAATCTAGCCAGCGTTGGCAGTCCGACGTTATCGTCGATTTGATCAAGCAGTACGATTTTCCCTATATCGCGCTCAATCCCGGCGCGAGCTACCGCGGCTTGCATGATTCCCTGGTCAATTACGGCGAGAACAAGCCGCCGATGCTGCTCTGCAATCATGAAAAGATCGCGGTACAGATCGCCCACGGCTATGCCAAAGCGAGCGGCAAGCCGATGATGGCCATCGTCCACAACGTCGTCGGCCTCTTGCACGCGCCCATGGGTATTTACTATGCCTACATCGACCGCTGCCCGGTCTTTATCGTCGGCGCCACCGGACCGATGGATGAGAAACTCCGCCGGCCTTTTATCGACTGGATTCACACCGCCTTCGCCCAGGGCGACGTCGTTCGCGGATTTACCAAATGGGACTACCAGCCCGGCAGTATTCACGGCGTGCCGGATTCTTTCGCGCGCGCCTACTCGATCATGATGAGCGAGCCGCAGGGTCCGATCTATATGGTCTATGACTCGGCGATGCAGGAAAGCCCGATGAAAGAGGAAATGGCGCTGCCTAAATATTCGGTCAAGGTTCCCTCGCGCATCGCGCCCGAGCCGGCGGTTGTCGAAGCAGCCGCCGACATGCTCATGGCCGCGGAGAATCCATTGCTGCTCACCGAATACGCCGCGCGCATGCCCATCGGCTATGACTCGACGGTTGAATTGGCCGAGACCGTCGGCGCGTCGGTTTACGATATCAACAAGCGCCTCGGTTTCCCCAACCGCCACCCGCTGAGCGTGAGTTTTCATGGCGACGCCTTCAAAGGCGTCGATGTGGTAGCGGCACTGGATGTTGTCGACTGGACGCGCGGCTCGCATAAGCTCAACACCCAGACGCGCGAGATTAGTGTCGTGACGGCGCCGGACTGCAAATGGATCGACGTCGGCTTCGCCGATATCGAGATCAGCAAGTGGGCCACCGACTACAACAAGCACCACAACTGGGACCTTCGCGTGCTCGGCGACAGCGCGCTCTCGCTGCCGGCGCTCACCGCCGCGTGCCGTAAGCGCATCGACGGCAATAAATCCCTCGTTGCAAAAATCAACGAGCGCAAGAAAGCCACCGGCGAACGGCACGCGCGCCAGTGGCAAAAATGGCAGGAGCAAGTCAAAGAGGAATGGGACCAGCGGCCGATGACCGAGTCGCGCCTGGCCCACGAGGTATGGCAGGTTATCAAGGACGACGACTGGGTGCTCACGGCAAATACGCTCAAGGAATGGGCGCACAAAGTATGGGACTTCGACAAGCCCTATCGCCACGTCGGCCGCGAGCTCGGCACCGGCACGCAGATCGGCCTGTCGATCGGCGTCGCTCTCGCGCACAAGGGCTCCGGGAAACTCGTGATCGATCTGCAGCCCGACGGCGATCTGATGTTCGATCTCGGCGCGCTGTGGATGCCGATCAAGTACGATATTCCGATGCTGATCGTGATGTACAACAACCGCGCTTATTACAACGACTGGGCGCACCAGATTCATATGGCGCACCAGCGCGGCACCGATCCGGCGCGCGCTTATATCGGCATGGACCTCGAAGGCCCGCCGCCGGACTTTGCGCACATCGCCAAAGGCATCGGCTGGTACGCCGAAGGCCCGATCGAAGATCCCGCGCAAGTCGGCCCGGCCGTGAAGCGCGCCATCGCTCAGGTGAAGGCCGGCAAGCCGGCGCTCGTCGACGCCGTGGTCTGGCGCCGCGGAGAAAACGCGTAGAAGAGATTCATACGATTGTTCAGAGGCTTACGCGAAGAATCAAAATCAATGGTCGCGATATTTTAGTCATCAGAGCTGTCATCCTAGGATCTCGGCCGAGATTCTTCGCCTACGGCTCAGAATGACACTCAATGGGAACGGTCTAAACTAAGGAGATGCTAACTAACATAGGTTTTCTGACCTGAAAGCCGGCTTCGACGCCGGCGCACTAACATCGAATTCACCAAGGAGGAAAATCGGATGGCAAAACCTGCCCCAAAGACGGAGGCTATCAAAAAATCCGATAAGCGCTGGCAGTCCGACATCATCGTCGACATGATCAAGCGCTACGGCTTTGAATACATCGCGCTCAACCCCGGGGCGAGTTATCGCGGGCTGCACGACTCGCTGGTCAACTACGGCGAGAACGATCCGCAGATGTTGCTCTGTCAGCACGAAAAGATCGCCGTGCAAATCGCGCACGGCTATGCGCGCGCCAAGGGCAAGCCGATGATCGCCATCGTGCATAACTTGGTTGGATTGCTGCACGCGCCCATGGGCGTTTACTACTCCTACCTCGACCGCGCGCCGGTTTTTATCATCGGCGCCACCGGCCCGATGGCCGAGCCCAAGCGGCGTCCGTTCATCGACTGGATCCACACCGCCAACGGCCAGGGCGAAGCGATCCGCAATTTCGTCAAGTGGGATTATCAACCGACCACGGTCGACGGCGTGCCCGGCGCGTTCGCGCGCGCCTACTCCGTGATGATGAGCGCGCGCCAGGGACCGGTCTATATGGTTTACGACGCCGGTCTTCAAGAAGCGGAGCTGACTCACGACGTCGAGATGCCGCCGCCCGGCACCATCACCGTACCGACCGCTCCGGCCGCCGATGCGGTGGCGCTGATCAAAGCCGCCGACACGTTAGCCGCCGCCAATCGCGTCGCGATCATCGCCGACTTCGCCGCGCGCCCGCCGCACGGTTGGAATCACGTAGTTGAGTTGGCGGAAACGCTCGGCGCCTCGGTTTGGGACGTGGGCTCGCGATTAAACTTTCCCAGCGACCATCCGCTCAATCTCACCATGGACCCGGACGGCTGTTACCAAGGCGTCGACGTTGTGCTGACGCTCGACATCGCCGACTTCGAAAAGCCGACGCACGTGCGCGACATCGCCACGCGCACCGTCGTCAGCAAAGTGCAAGCGAACGCAACCTGGATCGACATCGGTTTCACCGACATCGAGATCAGCAAATGGTCGATGGACTACGCCCGGCCCTACTACGCGCAGCAACGCATGACCGCCGACCCAGTCACCACCGCGCCGCAGCTGACCAAGCTCGTGAAGGAGCGCATCGCCAAGACTCCGGGCCTTGCCGAGAAGATCGCCCGGCGCGCGGAAGAGATCGGCAAACGCCACAAGGAAAACCGCGCCAAGTGGAGCAAGCAGGCTCAAGAGCATTGGGAGTCGAAACCGATGACCGTGCCGCGCCTGGCGCTCGAAGTATGGGATGCGATCAAAGGCGAAGACTGGGTGCTCACCACCGGCGACCTGGGGAGTTGGGGCAAAAAACTTTGGAACTTCGACCGGCCCTATTGCCATGCCGGCCGCGAGCTCGGCACCGGCACGCAGATCGGTCTTTCCTTGGGCGTTGCGCTTGCCAACAAAGGAACTGGCCGCCTGGTCGTCGACTTGCAGCCCGATGGTGATCTCATGTTCGACGCCGGCTCGCTGTGGATCGCGGCAAAGTATAAAATTCCGATGCTGATCGTCATGTTCAACAACCGCGCCTACTACAATGACTGGAACCATCAACTTGTGCTGGCAAGAACCCGCGGCACCGATCCCGCGCGGGCGCATATCGGCATGGATTTATATGACCCCGATCCCGACTTCGCCGGCTTGGCAAAATCCATGGGCTGGTACGCCGAAGGCCCGTTTGAAACCGGCGACGAGCTCAAACCCGCGCTCAAGCGCGCCATCGAGCAAGTCAAGCAGGGAAAACCCGCGCTCATCGACGCCGTCTGCGACCGCCGAAATCACGGCTAAGCAAATCCAAACCACTCCCCGCGCCGAGATTAGGCGCGGGGAAGTTCGGCAAACAAGCTTCCGGTTGCCGAGGCTTCGAACGCAGCGAGCCCGTTAGCAAATTCACGTAATGCAAGATAATGAGCGCAGTCCGCTGTCAACGAAATGTCCCCAGCCCTATTCTATTTCGCATTTTTGTGTTGTACTCACCGATACCTGCGATAAAGTGGCAAAAATGCGTTGGGATGGCCAAACTCTGATCGATCCCCGGACATCAGAAATCAACGAACAGGCAACATCTTAGATAATGAAACGACTCAACATCTGCCTTATCAATCCGAAGTTCGACCCGTCTTACTGGGGCTTTGATTACGCCCTGCCGCTTTATCCAGGCAATAAGAAATGCACGATGGTGACCGGCGCTTTGCCGCATCTCGCCGGCCTCGTTCCCGATCATAATATCGTCCTTCTCGACGAGAACGTCGAGCCGATCGACTTCGCTTCGCTCAAGCGCTTCGACCTGGTCGGCGTCACCGGGATGATCGTGCAAAAAGAACGGATGCGGCAGATTTTAGAGCGTCTTCGCGAGCTCAACATTTTTGCCGTCGTCGGAGGCGCTTACGCCTCGGTCAATGAGTCATTCTTCGATGGCTTATGCGATGTCCTGTTTACCGGTGAAGCGGACGAGACCTGGCCGGCGTTCGTCAACGCTTTCGCGTCAGGGAAGAACTATGAGAATATTTACAAGCAAGCCAATCCCACCGACATGACCAAGCTCCCCAAGGCCCGCTTTGACTTGCTCCGAGTCGACCGCTACGCCTCCGGCGCGCTGCAGTTTTCCCGCGGCTGTCCGTTTCGCTGTGAATTTTGCGACATTATCGTAACCTTTGGCCGGCGCCCGCGCATGAAGCGGCCCGAACAGCTTTTAGACGAGCTCGACGAAATGCGTAAAGCAGGTTTCTTTTCCTGCTTTATCGTCGACGACAACTTTATCGGCAACAAGAAAGCCGCCAAGGAGCTGCTCCGCATGATCATCACGTGGCAAGAGCGCCATTCTTTTCCCTTGCGCCTGACCACCGAAGCGAGCATCAACCTCGCCGACGATTCGGAGCTGCTCGAGCTCCTGTATCAGGCGAATTTCCGCTCCGTGTTCATCGGCATCGAAACTCCGAGGCAGGATTCTCTGAAAGAAACCAAAAAGTTTCAGAACATAACTGGAGACTCTCTCGAGGCCAAGCTGACGCGAATTCGAAACGCCGGCCTGGAGGTCAGCGCCGGATTCATCGTCGGTTTCGATAACGACGATAAGCAAATCTTCGAAGACCAATTTCGCTTCATTCAAGACAACGGCATTCTCCTGGCGATGGTCGGAATGCTCGTCGCGGTGCCCAAGACTCCCCTTTACGACCGTTTGGAGAAAGAGGGCCGCCTGCGGCTGGATGACGCCAACTGCAATATCATGCCGGCGCAGATGTCGCCGGCGGAACTGCGAACGGGTTACTGGAGCCTATTGAATCGTCTCTACACGCCGGAAAGTTTCTTGGATCGTTATTTCCATCAATTTCGCCAGCCCGAATTCAATCGGCGACGAACGGGAATCGCCGCCAAGACCGCCGGCGGCTACAATCCACTGAAGACGCTGCTCTACGGCTTCATCTTGACATGGAATTTGTTTCGAACGCTGCTGCGCGACGGCAGTCTGAAAGCCGTTGGCGGAACTTACCTGCGCTATTTTTTCAGTGACGGAAGGCGATATCTGCGCGGTGCCGGCGGCTTCGCGCAATTCGTCAATCGCTGCGCTGTGCATTGGCACTTTTACAAATTCACGCGCGAAATGACGGCAGGCCGGCTTCGGCTTTACAATTCTGGTTAAAGCGGAACTGAACGACCCTCGGCAAAAGTGCGCAGTTTTGTCGTGAGTCATGACTTCTATCTCAGCGGCCAATGACAGCGCGCGTCTACTCGCGCTTGCCTGCCTTGGGCACAGGGTTTCGCCGTTTCGTCAAGTTCTTTTGCACGATCGCGATGAGAATCAGTAAAAAGGAGAGAAACCGCACGAAGTAAAAAAACGGCCTTGCCTCGTTCGGATCTCCCGATAAGCCGAGCGCGGCCCGATTGATCCCCTCGATCAGAAACGAGATAGCAAAAAATAGAAACAGCCGGTCATCGGTATCGCGCCAAAAGCGCAGAAAAAAAAGCCCGGCTACAAACGAGGCCATCGCGATGGCGCCCAACAACATCAAATCCACAAATCACCTCACTCAGCGTCAAAAATTATCCCGTATAATAAGACCAACATCGCAATCAATGCTGCGAGCAAACGCCAGATGATTATATTTACCCCGATCAAAATTACCTCCGCTTCCGGAAATATTATCTTATCGACCACCAGTAGGGCATTATTCAATGTCAACCCTAGAAAACAAATTCCGCCCCACAAAAGCAGTCTGTACCGGCTTCGATAATAACCGCGCAGCAATAAGACGGTACAAAAGAGCGCCGCGAGTGTGCACAGGCCATAGAATAGGCTAGCCACGCTCAATCCCCCTTTCTGAGCCGGAACGCATCGGCAAATTCTTGAATTCTCGGCTTCGGCTTGGAATGAATTAAATTGGTTACGGGGACGAGATGCTTCGCGTAAATTTCGGCGAGCCCTTCGAGCATCGCATGGAGTTCCGGCGACGCCGGTTCGTAGCAATATAGCGCGGGGTCACTTCCCTTCGAGGCTACGAAGCCCTGCGCCTGCAGGACCGACAACAATTGAGCGGTCTGGTCCTCTTGGATATACAGACGGGCCGCCAATGCACCAACGCTCCAATCTTTTTCACGATCGTTGCGGAGCAGCAGCAGCGCTTCAAGTTGCGCTACGGAATCGATCTTGTCGAGAACGAATCGCGCGACGTCGTCGGGAATGAGCTGTTCAGCCATCGTGAAACTTGCAGTCGGGACACGACAACCCCTGGCCAGGGGGCCCCAGATTTTACCCCACGATAGCATGCACGAAAGACATGTCCACAGGGTTTTCGCGAATCATCCAATTTTTTGCCTTTACGTTTTGCCCCCGCTGGGTTAAACAGGCATCTTCCTTTAGGCAACTCAAAAAGCACTGGGCGTTCGTCCGAAATCTTTTTACTTAGGTCTTGAGACAGTCGATTTATGTGAAATAATTGTGGGTAATCTTTAACAGCTCAATGCAGTTAACGTGACCACATAAGAGCGGGCCTGAAGGCAATTTCATGCGAACACAGCCGCTGGGGTCGAGCGTACCGTTTCAATCCGATCTCCAACCCATAACTTTGTTTCTCGATTGACGGTCAGTTCAGTTTTCCGGTCACGTTCATAGGAGAAACTATGGCAAAGAACATGGCAACAATCATCGACCGCGACAGGCTCGATGCCAAACAGCTATTGCAAATGCTGACTGCCGTCAAAAAAGGCGATTTCTCCGTGCGCCTGCCCGCCACTTGGAGCGGGATCGATGGCAAAATCGCCGATACCTTGAACGATATCGTCGAAATGATGTCGGATAGCACTAAAGAGATGGAGCGGGTTAGCCGCGTCGTCGGTAGAGAGGGCAAACTTTCGCAAAGAGTCGCGCCATCCGCGGGCCGCGGATCGTGGAAGAGCCGGGTCGATGCGGTCAACGACTTGATCGAAAACCTGGTCCGTCCCACCGCGGAAATGGCCCGCGTGATCGGCGCCGTGGCCAAGGGCAATCTGACTCAAACGGTGGCCGTGGAGGCCGAGGGGCAGCCGCTGCGCGGCGAGTTTTTGGCGACGGCGCGGATGGTCAACGGCATGGTCAAACAGCTCGATGCTTTTGCCGGCGAAGTCACCCGGGTGGCGCGCGAAGTCGGCACCGAAGGCAAGCTTGGCGGCCAGGCCGTCGTGCCGGGCGTTGCCGGCACGTGGAAAGATTTGACCGACAACGTCAACATGATGGCCGGCAACTTGACCGCTCAAGTGCGCAGCATCGCCGATGTCACCATCGCCGTCGCCAACGGCGACTTGTCGAAGAAAATCACCGTCGACGTGCGCGGCGAAATTCTCCAGCTCAAAGAAGCGATCAACACCATGGTCGATCAGCTGCGCAGCTTTGCCGCGGAAGTGACGCGCGTCGCCCGCGAAGTCGGCACCGATGGCAAGCTCGGCGGCCAAGCGGTCGTGCCCGGTGTCGCCGGCACGTGGAAGGATTTGACCGACAGCGTCAATGCTATGGCCGGCAACTTGACCGCCCAGGTTCGTAACATCGCCGATGTCACCGTCGCCGTCGCCAGCGGCGATCTATCGAAAAAAATCGCGGTCGACGCCAAAGGCGAAATTCTCCAGCTCAAAGACACGATCAACACGATGGTCGATCAGCTCCGCAGCTTTGCCGCCGAAGTGACGCGCGTCGCGCGCGAAGTCGGCACCGAAGGCAAGCTCGGCGGGCAAGCTCAAGTGCGCGATGTGAGCGGCGTTTGGAAGGACCTTACCGAGAGCGTCAACATAATGGCCGGTAATCTAACCGCCCAAGTCCGCAACATCGCCGAAGTCACCATCGCCGTCGCTAACGGCGACTTGTCGAAGAAAATCACCGTCGACGTGAAAGGTGAGATTCTTCAATTGAAGGAAGTCATTAACACCATGGTCGATCAGCTCAACGCCTTTGCCGCCGAAGTCACCCGCGTGGCCCGCGAAGTCGGCACCGAAGGTAAACTCGGCGGCCAGGCTCAGGTGCGCGATGTGAGCGGCGTTTGGAAGGACCTTACTGAGAGCGTCAACATGATGGCCGGTAACTTGACCGCTCAGGTGCGTAACATCGCCGATGTCACCATCGCGGTGGCCAACGGCGACTTGTCGAAGAAAATCACCGTCGACGTCAAAGGCGAGATCTTGCAGCTCAAAGACACCATCAACACCATGGTCGATCAGCTCAACGCCTTTGCCGCCGAAGTCACCCGCGTGGCCCGCGAAGTCGGCACCGACGGTAAACTCGGCGGCCAGGCCGTCGTGCCCGGCGTCGCCGGCACCTGGAAAGATCTGACCGACAACGTCAACTTGATGGCCGGCAACTTGACCGCTCAAGTGCGCGGTATCGTCAAAGTTGTCACCGCGGTCGCCAATGGCAGCTTCAAAGAAAAACTCACCGTCGAAGCCAAAGGTGAAGTCGCCGCCCTGGCTGAAACGATCAACAGCATGACCGATACCTTGGCGATTTTTGCCGAACAGGTCACGACGGTGGCGCGCGAAGTCGGCGTCGAAGGACGATTGGGCGGCCAGGCGAACGTCCCGGGCGCCGCCGGCATCTGGAAAGATCTGACCGACAACGTCAACCTGCTCGCCGCCAACCTCACGACCCAGGTGCGCGCCATCGCCGACGTCGCCACCGCGGTGACCAAAGGTGATCTCACCCGCGAAATTCAGGTGGACGCGCGCGGCGAGGTCGTCGAGCTCAAGGACAACATCAATGCGATGATTCAAAACCTGCGCGCGACCACCGACCAGAACATGGAGCAGGATTGGCTCAAGACCAACCTCGCCCGGTTTACCAATATGCTGCAGGGCCAACGCGATCTGACTACGGTCGGTCAGATGCTGCTCTCGGAGCTGGCGCCGCTGGTGAACGCGCAATGCGGCGCGATTTATCAGATGGACTTGAGCAACGGCCGTCCCCAGCTCGCCAGGTTGGCCAGCTACGCGCGCGCCATGAGCCGTGATGAACGCGCCCGGCTGGCGCTGGGCGACGGACTGGTCGGCCAATGCGCTCTCGAGAAGAGCCGCATACTGCTCACGGATATCCCGCCCGACTACATCCGCATCAGTTCCAGCCTGGGCGAGGCGCCGCCGCGCAACCTGATCGTGCTTCCCGTGTTGTTCGAGGCGGAGACCAAAGCCGTCATCGAGCTCGCTTCGTTGACGGAATTTACCTCGACCCATCTCACCTTTCTCTCGCAATTGACCGAAAGCATCGGCATCGTGCTCAACACCATCGAAGCGACGATGCGGACGGAGGGTTTGCTGCAGCAATCGCAGAAGCTTGCCACCGAGCTGCAAGCACAGCAAAAAGAGTTGCAGCAAACCAACGACGAGCTGGGCCGCAAGGCGCAACAGCTCGCCGAGCAAAATGCCGAGGTCGAGCGCAAGAACCAGGAAATCGAGCAGGCGCGCTACGCCTTGGAAGAAAAAGCCGCCGAGCTGGCGCTCACTTCGAAGTACAAATCCGAATTCCTCGCCAACATGTCGCACGAGCTGCGCACGCCGCTCAACAGTATTCTCATCCTGGCCCAGCAACTGGCGGACAACGCCGAGGGCAATCTGAGTGCCAAGCAAGTGGAATTTTCCCGCAACGTGCACGCCGCCGGCGCCGATCTGTTGAACCTCATCAGCGATATTCTCGACCTGTCCAAGATCGAATCGGGCACGGTGACCGTGGAGCCCGAAGAGCTTTCGTTCACGAGCGTGCGCGACGCCGTCGAGCGCAGCTTCCGCCATCTCGCCGATACCAAGCACCTGGCGTTCGAGATCGAGATGGATGCGCGGCTGCCGCGCAGCTTGAACACCGACGTTAAACGGCTCCAACAGGTCTTAAAGAACCTGCTGTCGAATGCCTTTAAATTTACCTCGCAGGGACGCGTTACCTTCCGCATGAACGTGGCGACGGAGGGTTGGAGCGCCGACCATCCGGCATTGAGCGGCGCGTCCCAGGTGATTGCCTTCGAAGTAAGGGACACGGGCATCGGTATTTCACCCGACAAACAGAAGATCATTTTCGAGGCTTTTCATCAGGCCGACGCGGGCACCAGCCGGCGCTACGGCGGCACGGGTTTAGGACTCGCGATCAGCCGCGAGCTCGCGAACTTGCTGGGCGGTGAAATACGCCTTAACAGCTCGCCCGGTCGAGGCAGCGTTTTTACCTTCTACTTGCCGGAGAACTACCTCGGCCCGCAAGCCAGCGCGCTCCAGGAGACAAGCAGCGCGCCGCGGCCGGCGCCGCTGATTGTTCACCAGACCAGCAAGCCGGAGCAGATTCCGGATGACCGCGAATCTATCGCGCCCGGCGATCCGGTCGTGCTTATCGTCGAGGACGATCCGCATTTCGCGCATGTCTTGCTCGGCATGGTGCGCGAACGTGGGTTAAAAGGCGTCGTATCGACGCACGGCGGGCACGTGCGCGCGCTCGCCCACCAGTTCGGACCGCTGGCGATCATGTTGGATATCTTCTTGCCGGACATGCTCGGCTGGACGGTGCTGAACCATTTGAAGCAAGATCCAACAACGCGGCACATTCCGGTGCAGATCATCAGCGTCGAGGAAGAGCGCTTGCAAGGGCTCGGGCACGGTGCTTTTTCATATCTGATCAAGCCGGCCACCACCGACGAATTGCAAAAGGCCTTCGACCGGGTCATGCGCTACGCCCAGTCGCGCCGGCGGCGCTTGCTGGTGATTGAAGACAATGAAATCGAGCGCCAGAGCATTGTCGAGCTGCTCAGCCACGAGGACGTGGAAATTTCCACCGCCGGAACCGGCGCGGAAGCTCTAGAAACCTTGCGCGGCGGCAAGTTCGATTGTCTGATCCTCGACCTGCGGTTGCCGGACATCTCCGGCTTCGAGCTGATGGAATGCATCCGCCAGAACCCCGAGTTGCGCGAGCTGCCAATCGTCGTTTGCACCGGCAAAGACTTGACCGAGAATGACGGTATCCGCCTGGCGCGCATGGCCGAGAGCGTCGTTCTGAAGGACGTCCAATCGCCCGAGCGCCTGCTCGACGAAGTTTTGCTGTTTTTACACCTGGTCGCCGCCGACCTTCCCACCGGCAAGCAACAGATGTTGGAGCGGCTGCGCCAAACGGATGAAGCGCTGGTCGGCAAGAAAGTGCTCGTCGTCGACGACGACGTGCGTAACATCTTTGCCTTGACCAGCCTGCTCGAACAGCACGGCGTCCACGTGATGAACGCCGAAAACGGCATGGAAGCCATTTCCTTGCTCGATCAAGATCAGGAGATCGACGCCGTGTTGATGGATATCATGATGCCGGAGATGGACGGTTATGAAACCATGCGCCGGATCCGGCGCGATTCGAAACGCCGGCTCTTGCCAATCCTCGCTCTGACGGCCAAAGCGATGAAGGGCGATAGAGAGAAATGCCTCGACGCCGGTGCTTCCGATTATATCGCCAAGCCCGTCAACGCGGAGGAGCTGCTCGCTTTGCTGCGTATCTGGCTCTTCGGTAAACAAAGGATCCCGCGAGTCAATTATGAATACCGAACCGACAGCTAACCTCCTCATCGTCGACGACGACCCAAAATCGCTGCTGGCCATGGAGGCGCTGCTCTCCGGGCCGGGGCGCAAAACGGTCCCGGCGGCGTCGGGGCAAGAGGCGCTGCGCTGGCTGCTGCGCCGGGATTTCTCCCTAATCCTGTTGGACGTGCGCATGCCGGACATGGACGGCTTCGAGACGGCTGAGCTGATCCGCCAAAGCGAGCGGCTGCGCCATATCCCGATTATTTTTCTCTCCGCCGTCGATACCCTGGAAGCCGACGTCTATCGGGGGGCGGCGCGTGGCGCCGTCGATTATCTGTTCAAACCGGTCGTCCCCGAAGTGTTAAAAGCCAAGGTTTCAGTGTTTGTCGATCTGTTCCACATGAACGAGCGCTTGAAGCTCAGAGCAATTCAGCAGAGCGAGGAGCGCTTCCGCCTGCTGGTCGAAAGCATGCAGGACTATGCCATTTTCATGCTCAACCCGGAAGGACGAGTGACGTCGTGGAATACCGGCGCCGAACGGATCAAAGGATATCGCCACGAAGAAATCGTCGACGAAGCATTTTCCCGCTTTTATACGGGTGAAGATCAAGCGCGCGATCTGCCCATCCAAGCATTGCAGAATGCCGCGCGAGAAGGTCGATGCGAGCAAGAGGGATGGCGAGTGCGCCGGGACGGCCGGCATTTCTGGGCCAATGTAGTGATCTCCGCGCTGCTCGACGAGCAAAAAAATTTGGTTGCGTTTTCCGTCGTCACTCGCGATTTAACCGACAAAAAGCGGGTCGAAGAAGTTTTGCGTGAGAGCGAAGCCAAGTTGCGCAAGCAGGCCAAGGAACTCGAGCAGCAGCTGATCGCCTCCGGCCGGTTGGTTTCGCTCGGGGTCGTGACCGCATCCATGGCGCACGAGTTTAACAATCCTCTGGGGATTGTCATGGGCTTCACTCAGGAACTGCTGAACGAGTGCGAACCGGATAGCCGAAACTATCAAGCATTAAAGATCATCGATGAAGAAACCAAGCGCTGCCAAAGGATCATTCAAGAGCTTCTCCAGTTCGCCCGTCCCAAAGACGCCGATCCTTCCCTCACCGACGTCAAGCTGGTCATCGAAAAAACTTTGAACATGGTTTCCAATCGTATGTACAAATGGAAAATCGAGCCCAATATCAGCGTGGCCGACGATTTGCCGCTGATCTCCGTCGACCCGCAGCAATTGGAACAGGTTTTAGTCAATCTCTTATTGAACGCCGTCGACGCGATGCCGAACGGCGGCAAACTCAGCGTGGAGGCAAAGCTAAAGTCCCTGGGTGGGCCCGAGCCGGTCGTGGCGATCACCGTAATGGACAGCGGCAGCGGCATCGACGAGGCTGATTTATCGAAAATCTTTCAACCGTTTTTCTCGGCAAAAAAGGGCAAGGGAATCGGACTCGGTCTGTCGATCTGCGAACGGATCATTCAAAATCACGGCGGCAAGATAATCGTGGAAAGCAAACCGGATAAAGGAACAACTTTCGCGCTTCACCTGCCGCTCGAATACAAGCCTGCCAGGGACTTGACCGCAAGCACAGCCGCGGAAGAGGAAGCGGCGGCTGAAGCAATGGAAGATTACCTAATCAAGAGATAAGGAGCATCAGGGCGCGTTTCTCGCGTTATCCATATTGCTCTGGGTCATTCCCCTGTGCCATCCTCGTAGTCACCTTATGAGACAGACGCTGGTCGTGACGCCAACCTTGCGTTCGCTTGGTAAACGCCGTGCGTTTACTTCGCAGGAGTGAATTAAACCGGCCGGATGCATCGTTGCGTGATCCGCGTCCGAAATAGCATATGGCCTAGCGCGGCGAAGCCGCAACCAAAAGCGGAGACGGCAATTCCACCACGAAGCTAACGCCTATAGCAGACGCCGTATGAA
>JBOHVN010000170.1:0-12262 GCA_050735675.1 Binatia bacterium
CTAGTTTCTGTCGCGAAACTCATGATTTCTTCGTTTCAAGCTTTATGGCATCGAAAAAAATGCTGAGTTATCAAGGGCGCCGCATCGTGACACCGGGTATAATAGGCAGTTTCGCGACAGAAACTAGCTAAAGCCTGGCGCGGCGTCTCTAACGGTCCGCGTCACGAAGTCACACCACTGGTTACCTTATCACTCTGCCCTCTCAATCTTGCGGATATCAGCGAGCTACAATATTTTGAAACCATTCCCTCCAACCAAGTCCTGAGAAATTGACATGCCCGAGAACAATCTCGGCCTGCCGGTGAAATATCTGCTGAAGCGACCGCCAGTTTTTGTTGAGCCCGGCGCCACGGTAGTGCAAGCGGCACGGACAATGCGCGAGGCGCTCATCGGTTCGGTGTTGGTGGCTGATGATCCCCCAGGCATCGTCACTGACCGGGATCTTCGGGGCCGCGTCTTGGCGGCGGGGTTGGGCCCGGAAACCCCGGTCCGCCAGATCATGAGCCGGCCTCTCAAGACGCTCGACTCGGATGCGCCGGTACTTGCCGCGTTGCACCTTATGCTCGAAGAGAACATTCATCATCTAGCATTGGTCGAAGAAGGAAAGATTGTCGGACTCATCAGCAGCTCGGATTTGCTGCAGCATCAGGCCAGCAATCCGCTCTATCTGCGGCGTACCGTCGAAATGCTGGAGACGCCGGCAAAGCTCGCGCACTATTCGCGGGAAGTCGCGGGTATGGTGGAAACACTCTTCCGCGGTGGCGTTGGTGCCGTCCAGATCGGGCGGATCGTCTCCAGCCTCAACGATGCGTTGATCAAACGGCTGGTGGATCTGGCCGAACGAGATCTTGGTCCGGCGCCGACAAATTTTTCGTGGATTGTCTTTGGCTCCGAGGGGCGTCTAGAGCAAGCGCTACTTACTGACCAAGATAACGCGTTGGTCTACGGAGAAGAGTCGGAGACGGCACGTGTCTACTTGGCGGCGCTGGCCGAACGGGTCGTCAATGGACTCATTCAGGTCGGCTTTCCACCTTGTGCCGGTGGCTTTATGGCGACTCGCTGGTGCAAACCGATTGAACAGTGGCGCAGCCTTTTTGCTCGCTGGGTGCGCACCCCGGAGCCGCAGGCGTTGCTGGATGCCGCGATCTTTTTCGACTTTCGCCCAGTTGCCGGCGCGTTGTCATTGGCACCCTTGGACGAAATTTTGGCCGCTGCCGGATCTGAAAAGGCCTTTGTCGCTCATTTGGCGGAAGCGGCTTTGGCTCGACCGCCGCTGGGGTTTTTCAACCGCATACGCAGCGATGACGGCAGGGTCGATGTGAAAAAAGGCGGGCTCGCGCCGATCGTCGGCTTGGCCCGTGCCGCCGCGCTGGGAGTTGGCTTACTAGAGCGCTCGACTTTGGAGCGATTGGCTACGGCGGGAAAATCCGGAGCCCTTCTCAGTCAGGATGACGCTTCGGCGCTCGCAGAGATCTTTCAGTTCTTGTTACAGCTTCGCTTGCGCCAGCAGTTGGCTGCGTTACAAGCGAACCGGCCGCTGGATCACAACGTCCATTTGAGCGCTCTTTCGACTTTGGAGCGCCGTCATTTAAAAGAAGCATTCGTGCTGATTCGTCGCATTCAAGACGGCATCCGCGCTTGGTGTTCGTGGGAGATCGTGGGATCGTGATGGCCACGAGTTGGTCGAATTGCTAATGAGCGCTGAGTACTTGCGCTCCAGCGGCGAAAGCGACTCAGTACCTGCAGCGACGGTTGTACCAGCTCAAGTTTTCCAGGAAAACCGCGCGATAATGGGCAGATGATCGGAAGGCTGTTCAGCAGACGGCAAAACAGTCTGATCCGAAATTTCCACGTCTCGGGGCTCCGCGCGAAGTTGAGGGGAATAAAAAAGGTAGTCGATCATTTTTATCTCGGTGTTGACCTTACAGGTGTAAGTTTGCGCAAGCCCGGCGTGGGCGTACTGCAAACCTGCCCTTTCGAATATTGCGACAACTTCACTGTCGGGCGTCACATTGAGATCGCCGCAAATGAGCCAGCCGTCGCATGTTGGCGCCATCGTCTGGCATTCGTTTAATAACTGCTGGGCTTGTCGGTAGCCCAGTCTTGCCGCGCCCGGTGTGCCAGGAGAGTCCCAGGTGAGATGCGTGTTGGCAATGCCTAGGACCCGGCCGGCGGTCCGTAACAATACAATCAACGCGATGTGTCCGGAGTTGGACTTCCATCGAGATCCATCCGCATACTCAACGACTCGTGTGCCGATCAACTCGAAGGCATGTTGCCGGTAAAACGTTGCACAGCCATCCGGTTGATCGCCCCGCTTGCGGGCGTACTGCCCTAAGTATCCGGCTGCGTTGAGGCGCGTGTTCAGCGCGACGAAAACGTCGATCTCCACCTCTTGCAAGCAAACCACGTCGGTTGCCAATGCCGCCACGTATTGGACCAAAGCGGGCACACGCCACACCGGGTCGAGCACTAGCTTTGGAGTGCGTCGATACCAGGTATGTTGGATGTACGCATTGGCAAGAACGTTGTAGGTTGCGACGGTAAATGACAAAGATCACTTCCTCGGCTTAATACACTAGCGGAGATCCTGACTAACCGGCCGGCAGCTCACAAAGCGAGATCTTCCTACTCCTCAAACTGGTCGAGAATCCAGGCGCCTGATTGCCGTAAGTCGCTTCATCTGCGGAACTGCAGGCTTTGACTTATTTCAAAGCGGTATTCAGCGCCCAGGCCAACCTCATTCCCGCCTGAACAAGCCTTCTTCGGACAATCGGGCGGGCTTTCTCCACGTAATCATCAGAAAGCTCGATCGATGCGCCGGTGTTGTACGCGTGCGACCTGACCAGCATGAGCGATTCATTTGTCCACTGCTCAGGATCGCCTGCCTGCCATTTGTGACGCTCTTCCTCCGTGAGATTCGCGCTTAGCCGCGCGGCGATCTCCTTCTCATTGCCCGTTTCCAGCTCGACCAGGTTCGTGTCCCAGAAAAAGTGAAGATTGGTTGTTTCGCCTTTGTAAGATATGGGCATATCGACTCCGCCCCGATCGGCGCTGCGGCCGGCATGAAGCGGTTGGTGCATGTCGCCCACCAGGTGAGCGACATAGCGAAGCGCGAGCCGCCGCATCATGATCGGCGCATCCTTGTCCGCGATGACCGCTGAAAACCATTTGAAAGCTTCAACCATGCAGTTTCGCTCCGGGCAGTCGCGCGCTTGATCGTAGCCGCCGGCGTTCTCGGGAATACTGACGTAATGGAGTGGATCGAAATCTCGCATGCTGCGTCCTTCATGATCCTGCCAAACGGCCGCGTCCGCCAAGGTCATGCTCCCGGGAAGTATCTTTTCAATTTCCTTACGCGCCTCGGCGGTGAGATTCGTCTGGGCGATCAAGCCGACAATTCGATGGCCTTTGTCATACCAGGAAAAAGCCGGCGCAGTTGTCAGCACATCGAACAGCAAAAATGTCGCAAGGAAAGTAAGTGTCGGCGGAGCGAGCGAGATGGGCATTATATAAAAACTTGTACGCGACCAAACACGGCTTGTCGAGATCGGCGCATCGGAGCTAATCTCCAAACCGAGCCGCATTACGTTGCTCTTTTGTTCGGTTGTCGCCGCTTCTCGCGGGTTGTCGTTACCGGAGAACTTCGATCCGTTGCTTCAAAAGTCGGATCTCTTCCTCGCGATGGACCTTGAATCCGTCGCTGTCCCACACGGCGCGCGTGATTAATTCGGCCATATAATGCGCCGAATGGAGACGCGCGATGTAAACGAAATCGGCGTTCTGCTCGTAGATCTCGATGGCCGATGAAAGATTGTCGGCCGCCGTAATCACCCGCGCATGCGGACAAAGGCGTCGCGCCTGCCGCAGGAGCCTTAGATTGGTAGTTCCCCGCAGGATATCATCCGAGATCGTACACGCGACGATCCTTGCCGAATGGATATGGGCGTGGTGAAGAGTGTCCATATGCGCCACGTCGCCGTAAAGACATTTGATGCCTCGCCGCTTGAGTTCTTGCAGCACATGAGGATTGAAATCGATTACCAGAATTTGCGCGAGGATGCCGTCATCCTCCGTCTCTTTTGCGCGCAACTCTATCTCGTGAAGAATGGAGCTGGCCTCGCGGAAGCAACCGAGAAACACAATTGAATTTTCCGCTTCCGCCGCTTCAGCAACGTCGTCGTTGTCGGCGCCGCTTGTAAAGCCGAGCTTCAACAACAGCGGGACGAGCCGGCGTTGGATCTCGTGATTGTAAGCAATGAGATAGGTCGACAGGACCGAAGTAATGGCAAAGACAAAAGTGAGGGTCGCTACCAACTCGGGGCTGATGTGTTTTAGAGCCAATCCCAACGACGCGATGACCAGTGAGAACTCGCTCATCTGGGCGAGATTGATGGAAGGTATCAGGCTTGCCCGTAAGCCATTGCCGAGCCAGTAGAGCACCGGAAAGACGGAGAGCAGGCGGCTGGCCAGAACAAAAAGCGACATGCCGATGGCGGCAGTGACCATCGTTACCGTTGGCTGTGGGATCTTCATTCCGAGCGCGACGAAAAACAGCGTGACGAAAAAATCCCGGATATTGATCACTTTAGCGATGACGTCGAGGTTGTACGGAAAGGTAGACATGCTGACGCCTGCTACCAGAGCGCCCATCTCGCGGGAAAGCCCCAACCAATCGGCTGCGCCGCTCACCAAAAAACACCAGGCAAGAGCGGCTATCAACATGAGCTCCGGGACCTTGGCGGCGAACGAGAAAAAACGCGGCAGCACGTACCAGCCCAGACCTAATGTCATGAGCACCAGCCCCGCGCCTTTGACGAAAGACTCCACGAGAGTGCCGAAATGATGGTCGTGGAGGTTCGGCTGCAGCGCGAGAAAAACGATGGCCCAGATATCCTGACACACGAGAACGCCGAGCGTGATTCGGCCGGGCAAGGTGGTAAGCTCGGATTTGTCATATAGCAACTTCACGACGACCAGCGTACTGCTCAGGGCCAGCGTTACGGCCAGGTACAGCCAGTCGAAATTGCCGCCGGCCGGCGTGAATCCCATCAGAATCGCCAAGCCGATGCCCAGGCCGACACAGAGAAGAAATTGACCGATGCCTGTGATGAGCACTGTCCGACCGGCGCTGAGAAGCTTCTTCAGATCGATCTCTAATCCGATAATGAATAGGAGGAGAATTAGGCCGATCTCGGAAATCAGCTCTATGGTGTTCTCGTCCTGTACCCAGGCGAAGCCAATCTCTGGACCGATAACGACGCCCGCAACCAAGTAGGCAAGAATCAAAGGTTGCTTGAGAAACTTGGCAATGAACGCAAAGGCAGTCGCGATTATGAATACAAGCCCTATGTTGGAGAGAAGGCTATGCTGATCCACCGCAAGATAATTGCTGCAAAGCGGAGAAAAAGCTAGCGGTCGGGACAAGGATGTCAGGCAATTGGGTCAGACAGGATTTTTCCGTAAGTATTTCTCGATAAGACTCGATTAAAACGGATCAAGAAAATTCCCACAGGAACGTCCGTGCTTCCTTGATCCGCCTGCTGATGGCTATCGCATTCATGACCCTATTCACGTTTTGATACCCAGTGAGTGTCACCTACGGCTTACCGGCCGGTATTGTATTGTGAAAGGTGTTCTCAATGACGGCCGGCCGAATAGAGCGACAGGATGCTGCGGCTTTCGGCGGGCCTCTCAGCCGCCGCCCTTGACAAATCTGCGGACGAGCGATAGACGGCGGTCCTAAGAATAAAGAGTTGGCGGGCACATCTGGGGAGAGTGCGCGACTCCCGCCGAAGGTCCAATGGCCAGGTAGCAGGAGGTGAGAAATTTGATCGCTGCGTCTCCTTCACTCGGGCATGACCGCCACCCTCGTTGTGCTTCTGTGGTTTTCTCTTGCGTCGGCCGCTCCGCTGGATGACTTGATCGCCGCCGCTAGCAAGGAAGGCACCCTCGATTTTTACGGCCCATCCACTTTGAAGGCTGACGGCGCGCAGGCCTTCTCTCAAGCCTTCAACAAAAAATACGGTACCAATATCAACGTGAAATTCATTCCCTCCGGATCGATGACCCGGGACGTGGGCAAGGTTGCGACTCAGGCGGCGACCGGCGCGCCTCCCGAATGGGACGTCATGGTCGCCACTGATGCCCACCATGCAAGTCTTTGGCTTCGCAAGCTCCACAAACCCTTCGACTACAGATCGTTGGGAGTGGACGAAAAATTAATCGATCATGACAGCAGCTCGATCTCCTTTGTCCACCAGTACATCGTGCCCGTCTACAACAACAGTATGGTCTCCCCACAGGATGCGCCAAAGAGCTGGGAAGACCTCCTCCACCCGAGGTGGAAGGGCAAGCTGGGAGTGACCACCGCCACCCACCATTTCGGGCGGCTGGCGGTCGGGTCCTGGGGCGAAGAAAAGACCACTGCTTATGTAAAAGCCCTGGTGCAGCAGAACCCCGTTGTGGGACAGTTGGGACCCACCTATACCCGACTCCAACTGGGCGAGATTCTCGTCGCGTTCAGTTTGACCGATAGTTATATCTACCTTGCCAAACAGACGGGGGCTCCGGTCGCCTCGGCCGATGAGGTGCAGCCGGTCATCGCTCCCTCATATCACGTAGGCGTGCTCAAGCGCGCGCAGCATCCCAATGCGGCGCACCTCTTCGCGATCTTTATGACGACTCCGGAGTCCCAACAGATCTGGGAAAGAACCGTCGGCGTAAGCTCCGCGTTGATTCCCGGGACGGCCTACTATCGGAAGGCGAAGGGTAAACAGATGATCTACATGAGCAAGGATCAGGCCGAGAAAGTGGATCAGCTTGCCAAGAAGTACGGTAAGATCGTGGGTATCCGCTAGCGAACCCGCGAAGAGTTAAGACCGCGCTTGAAATTCGACTTCCCGGAGCAGCAGCACAGCTACACAGAAACAGTTTTGCGTACGACTCGAGAAAAATTTCTCGCGGAGTTATCCTGAACATCTCGAAGGACTCGAAATGACAAGCAGCGACCAATTGTCATCTCGAACGCTTCGGGAATACTCAGCTAAACTCCGCGAGAGATCTTTGACCCAAACTGAACCCTCCGCGCGCGACTATTCACTGCGCAAGTAATTGAGCTTTCCCAGGCGGGTCGCTAATAAAGTTGGGTCTTCAGGCTTTTGTATGGGTAATTGCAGGCGCCGAGTACGCTGAGAGGAGATCCAGATGTGGGTACGCGTATTCAACAAACCTCCACGAATTCGGCATCACTACCGTGACGGATCGAAGCCCATGTTTTGCAGATTCTTGAAAATATTGACGGCATAGTGGTTGCGCTCGCTGGCGCCGATAATGGCTAAACGATCGGCTTCGAAGAGCGGCGCTAGAGGTTGATTGCTGGGCACGGAAAGCCTCCTCAGAGAGAGAAGATTCAGCACTGCTTATCGCAGTGGAAAATGGATGTCCAATGAAGAAAGTGGAGTGTTGGGGTACTGGAGTATTGGAGTGATGGGTGGTCAGAGACCAATCCGAAGCTGGGCTGCGGGTCCGGGTAACGTTCAACTCTCTAGAGCGGTCACCCCGAACGAACAGGAGGGAACTTGCATTGCGGTCGGGATTTTTCAATCAGCAACAGTCAATCGATCGATGAGCCGCCGCACGTTACTTACGGTTTCGAGTTTTCCGACCAGGCCGGTCAGTTCTTCGGTTTTCCGCTCCGAGATCACCAGCTTCGCGTTGCCGCGAAATTTTTCAATGACTTCGCTCTCCGCTAGAGGATTTTGCGGATGGCCTTTGGCGATTTTGGCGGTGTAGCTGTGACGCGTGCCGTTTTTCAGTTCTACGGCTACTGGGCAATAAGGACCCGGTTCGGGAATGCTTTCGTCGCAAATCACATGAACTTTGCTCAGCGCCTTTTGGACTCTCTCCTGGTTCACTTTTTCATCGGTGAATGTCGCCAGCTCAAGCTTGCCGTCCAGGATACACATGGCGACGACGTAGTTGATGGCGAACTTGCCGCGCAGCCCGGTTTTCACTTCCGGCGCGTAATGGCGCGCATAGCGCAGCGGCGGGATGCTTACTTCCATCTGGGCCACGTTTTCGTAGTGGATATTGTGCGCGCGCTTCAAATGCAGCGCGGCGTCGGCGGCGAGAAACTGCGGCGCGCTGCACGGGTGCCATTTAAGGCCGAGGCCGGGAGATTCCAAGAAGTACGGCTTGCCGATGTTCTCGATCATTTTTTCGTAGTCGCATTTGCCCGGACCGAAAAACGTGTCGCAAAAACCGCGCGGCGCTTCGAGGATCGCGGTATCGGCAGTAAAACCCGCTTGCGCGAGCAGCGCCGCTTCGGCGCCGTTGCGCGCGGCATTGCCGGCGTGAAAGGGTTTTACCATCGAGCCTTGCTGGCGGTGGATGCCTCCGGCGGCTGACGCAGCGATGCCGAGCGCGGTCTTGATTTTGTCGGGATTGAGTTGCAACAGGCTCGCGCAAGCGACCGCGGCGCCGAGACTGCCGAAAACGGGCGTGCTGTGAAAGCCGCGGTCTTGAACGTTGGGCGCATTGGCGGCGACCTTGGCAATCACCTCGATGCCGAGCACGTATGCTTTGAGTAAATCTGCGCCGGATGCGCCGATGTTTTCCGCCAGCGGCAGCGCCGCGCCCATGAGCATGCTGGTCGGATGGCCCACGTGGATAAATGCATCCCAGTCGTCGAAGTCCAACGCGTGAGCGAGCAACCCGTTGGCGAAAGCCGCGGTCGATACGGATGCTTTTAGTATCGTGCCCCAGATCGAAGCTTCCCGCGCAGCGCCCAGGCGTTTGCAGTAATCGATAACGATCTGTGCCGCCGGTTGATCGACACCGGCCAAGGCGACGCCGAACGTGTCGAGAATATGCAGCTTGGCGTTGACACGAGTTGGCTCGGGGATTGTCGAAAATTCGGTTGCGCTGACGAACTGGGCCAATTTCTCGGTGACCGATGGAGGCGTGGCCATCTTGTGCTCCTGCTAATTGGGATATATGAAAACTGCAATATCCGAATTGCCGGCAGGTGTCTATCGACATAGTAGCAAAGCGCAACGAGCACAGCGCAAGGCGTAAAAAAACAGAATTGTAAGGAGCGTAGAATGAAGGGTTGTTTAGAAGGTATTCAAATTCTGGAACTGGGAAATTTTATTTCGGGACCGTATGGCGCGTGCCTGCTCGCCGACATGGGCGCGGAAGTGATCAAGGTCGAGAATCCGAAGGGCGGTGATCCGTTTCGCGGCTGGGACTTGGGCGGCGATCAGCCGAACTTTTGGGCGTTCAATCGCGGCAAGAAAAGCATCACGGTGAATCTGCAGACCGCCGAGGGAAAGGAAATTTTCTACGGGCTTGTCAAAAACGCCGATGTCGTCATTGAGAACTATCGGCCCGGCGTGATGAAGAAACTCGGCATCGATTACGAAACCGTATGCAAGATCAACGATCAGATTATTTATTGCTCGATCACGGGCACCGGCCCGACGGGTCCGTACGTCAGCCGGCCGGCGTATGACACCGTCGGCCAGGGATTGGGCGGCATGCTCAGTGTTTTAATGGATCCCAAGGATCCGCGTCCGATCGGGCCGGCCTACGCCGATCATCTGAGCGGGCTTTACTCCGCGCTGGGTGTCCTGGGCGCGCTGGCTGCGCGAACGAAAACCGGAAGAGGCCAACAAATCGACGCGACGATGGCCGGCGCGGTGCTGGGATTCTTGAATGCTCCGGCGACCGAGACTTTGGCGCACGGCCGCCCGCCTGGTCCGTACACTCGCCCGCGGCAATCGCAAACTTACGCGTTCTCGGGCTCGGACGGTTTGCTGTTCGCGATCCATCTTTCGTCGCCGCAAAAATTTTGGGAAGGCTTGTGCAATGCCGCCGGGCATCCCGAGCTGATCGACGATCCGCGCTTTAATACCCGGCCCAATCGCAGGAAAAACTACGATGAATTGAATCAGACCTTCGCGGAATTTTTCCGGCAAAAGCCGCGCGCTTATTGGCTCGCGAAACTCGAAACCAACGACGTGCCGCACACGCCGGTTTACAACCTGCAAGAAGTGTTCGAAGACCCGCAGATCCAACACATGGGATTGGAGATTAAGATCGATCGTCAGCACAAGCCGGCGATCCGCACGGTAAGATTTCCTCTGGAGTACAGCGACACGAAAATTCCCCATCCCGCGCCACCGCCGGAGCTGGGCGAGCACAACAGCGAATTCTTGGGCGTGTTGGGATATGGTGAGAAACAGATCGCGGAGTTCAAAGAAAAGGGAATCATCTAGGCGCTAAACGGCCGCCGGTTTAGTCGGTCGTAATCTGTCCTGGATCAGAGCAAGCGGTCTCGTAACATGAGAAAACGTAGGGGCGACCCCCTGTGGTCGCCCATTTGAGAGGCAGACACAGGGGTCTGCCCCTACAAAAAACATCGGTCATCAAGACCGAGACATTTAAAGAACATCAACGCCACAGGAGAAAAGGATGAACGGTTGCTTGGACGGCATCAGAGTTTTGGAGCTGGGCAATTTTATCTCGGGGCCCTACGGCGCAATGTTGCTCGCCGACATGGGCGCGGAAGTGATCAAAGTCGAGAATCCCAAGGGCGGCGATCCATTTCGCGGCTGGGATCTGGGCGGCGATCAGCCGAATTTCTGGGCGTACAATCGCGGCAAGAAGAGCATCACGCTCAATCTTCAAACGCCGGAAGGGAAGGAAATCTTTTGGGCGCTGGCCAAGAAAGCCGACGTTGTTCTCGATAACTATCGGCCCGGCGTCATGACCAAGCTCGGCATCGATTACGACACCGTGAGCAAAACCAACCCGGGAATAATTTATCTATCGATCACCGGCACCGGTCCGACGGGTCCGTACGTCAAGCGGCCGGCGTACGATACCGTCGGCCAGGGGCTCGGCGGCATGTTGAGCCTGTTGATGGACGCGAAAAATCCGCGCCCGATCGGCCCCAACTATGCCGACAGCCTGAGCGGTATGTTTGCCTGTATCGGCGTGCTCGGCGCGATCGCGGCGCGCGCCAAAACCGGCAAAGGGCAGCAGGTCGATACTACCATGGCCGGCTCGGTGCTCGCGTTTTTGATCGCGCCGGCAACGGACTCGCTTGCGACCGGGAAGATTCCCGGGCCCTACACGCGGCCGATGCAGTCGCAAACTTATGCGTTCAGCGGCTCCGATGGATTGCCGTTTGCGATTCATCTCTCGTCGCCGCAGAAATTTTGGGAAGGCTTGTGCAAAGCGGCGGGCCATCCCGAAATGATCGACGATCCGCGCTTCAACACACGGCCCAACCGGCGCAAAAACTATGACGAGCTGAACCGAGTCTTCGCCGAATTTTTTAAATCCAAGCCGCGGGCCTATTGGATGGAACAGCTGGAAGCCAACGACGTGCCGTACACGCCGGTTTACAACCTGCAAGAAGTGTTCGAAGACCCGCAGATCAAACACATGGGTCTTGAGATTACGATCGAGCGCAAGGACAAGCCGAACATACGCACCGTGGCGTTTCCAAACGATTACAGCGACAGCAAGAATCCCCATCCGTTGCCGCCTCCCGAGCTCGGCGAGCACAATGCCGAGTATCTCAAACCGCTTGGTTATGACGATGCGAGATTGGCGGAATTCAAGGAGAAGGGGATCATCTGAGTCAGACGGAGCGATTCAATGGATATCCCGATCAGAAAAGCCACACTGGACGATGCGCGCCAGCTCGCGGTCCTGCTGCAAGCAATTGGCTGGTTCGAAGCGTTCAACAGCGGCAACACCGACGGCTCGAGGGCGCGAGTTGAAGCGCGGTTGACGCAATGTCTTGCCGACCAAAGCCATTCAGTTTTCATCGCGGAATCGCCAGCCGGTGAGATCGCGGGATACGGCTCGGTTCATTGGTTGCCCTATCTGTTTATGTCCGGTCCTGAAGGCTACGTCTCCGAGCTATTTATTCGCGAATCTGCACGCGGCCAAGGGGTGGGCGGGAAGCTGCTTAAAATCATCGAAGCGGAAGCAAGGGCGCGAGGCTGTCAGCGGCTGTCTTTGATCAACTTACGTAGCCGCGAATCGTACCAGCGCCAGTTTTACATCAAAGCCGGATGGACGGAGCGCGCTGAAGCGGCGAATTTCGTTTACTCGATGACTTGATCGTTACCGTTCGCGCGCACTAGTTGTTTTCCAATTCACGCGCGAGAAAATCCGTCACCAAGCTCCATGAAAGCTCCGCCAGTTTAGGATCGTAGCAGTCGCCGTCGGCCATGGCGAAGCC
>JBOHVN010000171.1:0-23072 GCA_050735675.1 Binatia bacterium
GTCCAAAGAAGTCGGCAAGATCGAGGACGAGCTTGCCCGGGTGCAAAAGAAACTTGCCAACAGCGATTTCATTGCGAAGGCCAAAGCCGAGGTAATCCAAAAGGAAAAGGAGAAGGCGAGTCAATTCGAGGAAAAGATTCGCACGCTGCGCAGCAGCTTGGAGAAGATCGACGGATTCCAAGCGGGAGGAATAAGCTAATGGATATTCTGGTCAGCCCTCAGATCGAGCGATTAATTCGTGATTCGTTGGACGAAGACATCGGCGCGGGCGATCTAGCGACGATGGCGACGATTGCGGCCGAGTCGCGCGGAACCGGATTGTTCCGGGCCAAGAAAGCCGGCGTGGTGGCGGGTTTGGTTTTGCTCGACCGCATCTTTTATTTTATCGATCCGAAAGTCGAAGTACGTCTGTTGACGAATGACGGCACGCAAGTCAAAGAGGGGACGGTCGTGGCCGAGGCCGTCGGGCCGGTGCGCGCGCTGCTGTTGGCCGAGCGAACGGCGCTCAATTTTCTCCAGCGATTGTCGGGTAACGCAACGCTTACGCGCACGTACGTCGAGGCTGTCAAGGAGTATCCGTGCAAGGTTCTCGACACCCGAAAGACCACGCCGGGGCTGCGCACCCTGGAAAAATACGCGGTGCGCATGGGCGGCGGGATGAACCACCGAATCGGCCTGTACGACGCTGCTTTGGTGAAGGACAATCATATCGAAGCGACCGGCTCGATCGCCGAAGCCGTGAAAGCCGTGCGCCGCCATGCCCCGTTCATGGCAAAAATAGAAGTTGAAGCAAGCAGCCTGAAGCAGGTTCAAGAAGCGATCGACGCCGGGGCGGACGTCATCATGCTCGATAATATGACGCTTGCGCAAATGGCCGAGGCGGTCAAGTTGGTCAATAAGCGCGCAGGTGTCGAAGCTTCCGGCGGAATCACGTTGGAAAACATTCGCCAGGTGGCGGCGACCGGCGTCGACTTCATATCGTCGGGCGCGCTCACTCACTCCGCGCCGGTGGTCGATTTCAACATGAAGATTACTATGAATGCCGCCAAGTGAAAGAAAAGGCATACCGTCAGCGCCTTCCGGCGCGGCGCTCGACATCACGCACGTTCGCGCGCGGCTAAGCCCGAAACGTTTAGGCATTAGGTTTCATTACTTCCAACAGATCGGCTCGACCAACACTTGGGCGCGCGAGCTCGCCGAGAGCGGCGCGGCAGAAGGCGAAATCGTTATCGCCGAGTCGCAAACCCAGGGCCGCGGCCGCTTAGGACGGCGTTGGGAATCGCCTCCGTTTAGCAATCTCTATCTCTCGATTATCCTCCGGCCGAGCTTGCCGCCAGTATACGCGCCGCAGATTACTTTGGCCGCGGCCGTGGCGCTAGCCGAGACGGTCGGCTCGTTCCTCCCTCGGCCGCCCGCCATCAAGTGGCCAAACGATATTCTCATCGACGGCAAAAAGCTGGCGGGAATTCTGACCGAGGCCGCTTGCGACAGCGAGCGCATCGAATACGTCATTCTCGGCATCGGACTCAATCTCAATTACCGCGCCGATGCAATGCCGGAGGCGCTGCGCGAGCGGGCGATTTCGATCGCCGATTTGACCGCAAAACATGTTTCTCGCGAAACCGTGTTAGTGAGATTGATTCAAGACCTGGACAGGTGCTATGGAGAGCTTGAAGAGAGCGGTTTCGCCGCTCTGCGGCCGCGTTGGGAAGCGCATTTTGGCTTGCTCGGGCGGCGCGTTAGGGTTGAGGTCGGCGATCAAACCATAATCGGCCGGGCGCGGGGCATCGACCGTGCTGGCGCGCTCATTGTGGAAACTGAGGATGGGCGACGACGAAACATTGTGGCTGGAGACGTGACTCCACTGGAGACTTGATACGGAAATTCATGCTACTCGCCATCGATATCGGTAATACCAACATCGTTCTCGGTTTATACCAGGGTAAAGAACGGGTCACCCATTGGCGCTTGGCCACGCAGGCGGAGCGCACTTCCGATGAATACGGCGTGATCATTTCGCAGCTTATCGATTACTCCGGCCATCGCTGCGAGCAAATTTCCGCCATCGCGGTGTCGTGCGTCGTGCCGCCTATGCTGACGACGACGCAGGAGTTGGCGGACAAGTTTTTTCAAATCGAGCCCTTGATCGTCGGTCCCGGTATCAAGACCGGCATGCCGATTCTCTATGAGAACCCTAAGGACGTCGGCGCCGACCGGATTGTCAACGGCATCGCCGCCTACGAGAAATTTCACGACGCTTGCATCATCGTTGATTTCGGAACGGCGACCACGATCGATCTGATTTCCAAGAAAGGCGAGTATATCGGCGGAGCCATCGCGCCGGGTTTGTCCATTTCGTTAGAGGCGTTGTTTCAGCGCGCATCGAAATTGCCGCGCATCGAGATCGTCAAGCCCAAGGAAGTGATCGGACGCAATACCATCAATTCCATACAGGCTGGAATATTCTACGGCTATGTCGGTTTGGTCGACGGCATCGTGCGGCGGATTCAAGACGAGTTTGGTGTCAGGGCCAAAGTCGTAGCGACCGGCGGGCTGGCGCCGCTGGTGGCGTCGGAATGTTCCAGCATCGGCGCGGTGGACGAATTTTTGACTCTTGACGGTTTGCGCATCATCCACGAGCGAAATTCACTCCAAGAAGTGAAAGCAAGAGCTCAAACTTAGCAAATTCCAATAAGGAGGAACCCATCGACATGGCTGTAGCGGAGCTAGAAAAACTTCGTAACGTCGGCATCCTAGGTCAAGGAGGTTCGGGCAAGACCTCGTTAGGGGAAGCGATGTTGTTTGGGGCGGGGGCGACTCAGCGGCTGGGGAAGGTACTAGACGGTACGTCGGTGCTCGATTACGAGCCGGAGGAAATCAAGCATCATATTTCGATCTCGACGGCGTTTCACTCGCTGTCGTGGAAAAAACACCCGCTAACTCTTATCGATACTCCGGGTTACGCGGCGTTTCTTGCGGATTCGATCAACTGCATGCGCGGGTTCGGCGGCGCGGTGTTTGTGCTCAACCCGTCGGCTGGGCTGCGCGTGGAGGCCGAACGCTTATGGTCGCAGGCCAACGACGACGGCATTAGCCGGATTTTGTTCGTGAACAAGATGGATCATGAGCAGGCCGATGTGGAGCAGCGGATCGCTCCCATGCTCGAGACTCTGGAAGCCAAGGGAGTCTATCTCCAGGTGCCGATCGGAGTCGAAGCCGGATTCAAAGGGGTCGTGGATTTGCTGTCGATGAAGGCTAACCTTTACGACGGCGATTCGGGCAAATTCACCGAAACAGCGGTGCCCGATGATTTGAAAAACACGGCGGAGAAGATGCGCCAGACGCTGATCGAGGACATCTCCGAAAGCGACGATGAGCTCCTGGAAAAATTTCTCGACGGCAAAGAGCTTTCGACGGATGAGCTCAAGCAGGCGCTGCGCAACGGAATCCGCGAACGAAAGCTGTTCCCGATTCTTTTCGGCTCGGCGACCCATCAAATTGGCGTCGCGCAGCTGCTGGATGCCATCCTGGATTATCTGCCGTCGCCCCTCGATGAAGGCGAGGTCGAGGGCAAGCATCCGTCGAGCGGCGAGGCGGTCAAACGCAAACAGGACCCCAACGCGCCGTTCTCCGCTTACGTGTTCAAGACCATCAGCGATCCGTTCGCCGGCAAGCTGTCGGTCATGCGTGTGCTGTCCGGCAAGATCGCCTCGGACATGGGCTGTTTGGATGTGAACAAGCAGGCCAAGGAAAAGATCGGCCACATGTTCCGCTTGGAAGGGAAGAAGCAGGAAGGCGTCAAAGAAGCCGTCGCCGGCGAAATCGTCGCGGCGGCAAAATTGAAAGAGGTCAGGACCGGCGACACTTTATGCGACGAAAAGGCGCTGATCCAATTCGAGGGTCCGGCGCAATTCTCGCCGGTCATCTCCTTCGCTCTGGAACCGAAGAGCAAGGCCGACGAAGACAAAGTTCCTCAAGGCCTGCATCGAATGATGGAGGAAGATCCAACCATCGCGCTGCACCGCGATGAGGAGACGCGCGATTTTATTCTTTCGGGCATGGGCCAGCAGCATATCGAAATCGTCGTCGAGAAGTTGCGGCGAAAATACAGCGCCGAAGTTGTGTTGAAAGCGCCCAAGGTGCCTTACAAGGAGACGATCCGCGCCAGCGCCAGCGCCCAGGGAAAGCTCAAAAAACAATCGGGCGGACGCGGCCAGTATGGCGATACCTGGCTCAAGGTGGAACCCCTGCCGCATGGCGCCGGTTTTGAATTCGTCGATCAGATCGTCGGCGGAGCGGTGCCGCGCAATTATATTCCGGCGGTGGAAAAGGGCGTGAGAGAAGCGATGGGCAACGGCTATCTCGCGGGTTATCCGATGGTCGACGTGCGCGTGACTTTATATGACGGTTCGTACCACGACGTCGATTCCTCCGATATGGCGTTTAAGATTGCCGCGTCGTTGGGTTTCAAAAACGCCGTCGAGAAAGCTAAACCCGTGCTGCTCGAGCCGATCATGAACATGGAAGTTGCCGTGCCCGACGAATGCATGGGCGATGTCATTGGTGACTTGAACAGCCGGCGCGGCAAGGTCCTGGGCATGGACACCAAAGGTCACACCCAAGTTATAAAGTCCAGGGTACCGATGTCCGAAGTTTTGAAATACGCGCCCGACCTGCGCTCGCTGACCAGCGGGCGGGGCGAGTTTCATATGGAATTTTCGCACTACGAGGAATTGCCGGCGCATCTCGCCGAGAAGGTCGTTAAGGAAACCAAAGCGAGAAAGGCGGCGGAACAGGAAGGCGAGCATAGGGCCTGATAGCGTAAGCATCGATGGAGCAGTCGTTCGACCAATTCAATGCCGCCCTGCTTTATTGCAATAAGTGCGGCCGGGCGATGCCGGTACGACAGCGCCTGTTGCTCGTCCTGCCGGACGGTGAGCTTTACGACTACACTTGTCAGGGCTGTAATAGTTCGGTCGGATCGAAGACCGAGAAGGCCGGGCTCGATCCGCCGGTGAGAAGCGGGAGATCTAGATCAGGAGGACTTTGATCATGGCGGTCATCGATTCGGATGCGCATGTTTTAGAGACCAACCACACCTGGGATTATATGCTGGAGTCGGAGCGCGACATGAGGCCGCGCATCGTGCCGACGCCGAACGATGCGGCATCGGGCGGGGAGTCGTGGCTGGTGGACGGCACTTACATCGGCAAGGCGCGCAACGTGGGTCATGACACTTCCCGCGAAGCCCGCGAAATGGAGGACATTGCGGCGCGTCTTGCGCACATGGACGAGCTCGACGTTGACGTGCAGGTCCTTTATCCGACGATTTTTCTGCGGCCGTTTACGCGCCGGCCGGCAGTCGAGCTGGCGGTGACGCGAAGCTACAACCGTTGGCTGATCGATATCTGGAAGCAGGCGCTGGACCGTTTACGCTGGGTCGCGGTATTACCGCTCTTGTCCATGGAAAATGCGATCGAGGAAGCGCGCTACGCAAAAGAGCACGGCGCGTGCGGCATCTTCATGCGCGGCCTGGAGGGCGATAAACGGATCAGCGACTCGTATTTCTTTCCGATCTACGAGGAGGCCGGCCGGCTCGATTTGCCGATCTGCGTTCATTCCGCTACCGGCAGCTTCGCGGTCCACGAATACTTTCTCGACGAATGCGGCTTTAACAAATTCAAGCTTGCCGTGGTCGGGTCTTTTCACTCGCTGATCTTCAACGATATCCCGCAAAAATTTCCCAAGACGAGATGGTCGTTCATCGAAGTAAGCTCCCAGTGGGTCCCCTATGCGATTCATGATTTCGCCCGGCGGCGGGAGCGCGGCGGCAACAAGATCGACAAGACCGAGGTGCTGCGAAAAAACAAGATCTGGGTGACTTGCCAGACCGATGATGATCTGCCGTACGTGCTCAAATACGCCGGCGACGATATGCTGATCATCGGTACCGACTACGGGCACAACGACACGTCGTCCGAGATTCTTGCGCTGCGCAAGCTTAGGGAAGACGGCGCGGTGCCGCCGAAGGTCGTCAACAAGATCCTCGATGACAACGCCAGGGCTTTATATGGCCTATAGGGCCTATAAGACCTATAGGGCCCATAGGATGTGAAAAGACATGATCATCGATTTCCAAGCGCACGTATTTCCCGAAGCTTACATCGCCGAGATGAAACGGCTCGATGGCGCGGTCGTGCTCGAAGAGCCCGACCCGCACAGCGGCATGAGGTATTTCTACGACAAGCAGCTCAAGTGCCGGATCAACACGGCGACGTTTCAGGGGCAAGATATCGAGAAGCGCCTCAGACACATGGATCAGTTGGGCATCGATATTCACATCCTGACGATTCCCGCGCCGGGCGCCGATCGTTTCGAGGGCGACGGCGCCGTTAAAATCGCGCGCGTTGCCAACGACGCCGTCGCGGCGATTGCGCGCGAGCACCCCAAGCGCTTCATCGGTTTTTTTACGCTGCCGACCAGCGACATCAAAGCGTCGCTCGACGAGCTCGAGCGCTCGGTGAATCAGCTGGGGCTGCGCGGCTTCGGCTGCTTCGCCAATCTCAACGGCCAGGCTCTGGACCGTGAAGAGCTTTTTCCCATCTACGAACGTCTGGCGAAGTACCGGTTGCCGGTCTACATCCATCCCACCGCGCCGCTGGCGACGGAGGCGGTGGGCATCGACATCATGCCGACCTTGATCTTCGGCTGGGCCTTCGACAGCACGGTGGCGATGACGCGCCTGGTTTACGGCCGGGTGCTCGAGCGCTTTCCCGAGATTAATTGGGTGGTCGCCGACGTGGGCGGCGTGCTCGCCTTCTTCGCCCAGCGGGCAATCAACATCTACAGCGGCCGCACCAACGAGATTCGCCACAAATACGGCTTGCAGGAGAATCCGCTGGATTCCTTCCGGCGCTTCTACGTCGATACGGCTGATCATCCGGCCTCGACCTTGCGTTGCGTTAAAGACTTTTTTGGCCCGGACCGAATGGTCTTGGGCACCAATTATCCCTACGGGCCGGAAGAGGGTTGCGTGCTGGTTAAAAACAGCCTGAAGGCGATCGATGGACTGGAACTCAACGCGGTCGATAAAGAAAACATTCTCGGCGGCAATGCGACGAGAATCCTTGGGATGGGAGCAGCATGAAATTTACCAAAGCGGCGCGGCCGGTCATCATGGGGAAGAACGGTATGGTTTCCGCGGGTCACCCGCTGGGCGCTCTCGCCGGCATCAAGATGCTTCAAGAAGGCGGGAACGCCGTCGATGCGGCGCTGGCCGCCGCGTTCGTCATGGCCGTGGTGAAGCCGGAGGCGAGCGGGCCGGGCGGCGATCTGTTTGCTTTGGTGTTCATGAAAAAAGCCGGAAAGGTCGAAGCGCTTAACTCCAGCGGCCCGGCGCCGGCGAAAGCCAGCATCGATTATTTCCACGAACGCGGTCTCAAGAGCATTCCGCAATCTGGACCGCTCAGCATCGCCGTACCAGGCGCGGTGGACGGCTGGCTGGAACTGCACAAAAAATACGGCACCAAGGACTTGGCTCAGCTGACATCCGATGCGGTGCGGATCGCGCGTCAGGGTTTTCCGATTTCGCAGGAGTTCGCTGAAAGCATCAATGAGATCGGAGCGGAATTTCCCTGGATCGATGGTTTCTATCGTCAGCCCCTCGGAGGCCCGAAACCCGGCAAAGTTCTCGTGCAAAAAGGTCTAGCCGACGTTCTCGAGAAGATCGCGCAAAAAGGGCGCGACGGTTTTTACGCCGGCGAGGTCGCCGACAAGATCTGCGCCACGATCAGGTCAGACGGTGGACTATTGGCGCAGGAAGACTTGTGCACGCTCGTTTGCCAATGGTTAGAACCCCTGAGTTCCGCGTACCGCGACACGGTTGTATATGAGCAGCCGCCGGTGTCCCAAGGCTTCATGGTCCTCGAGATGCTCAATATCGTGGAGCGCTGGCCGATGAACGACGGCACGATGAGCCGCGCCGACATGATTCATTGCCAGGTCGCGGCGAAAAAGCTCGCCTTCGAAGATCGTGTTCGCTACTTGGATGATCCCGCGTTCGGCGATCCGAGAATCACCATGCTGGTCTCGAAAGAACATGCCGCGAAGCGGCGCGAGTTGGTGGCGGAAATCATGAACCGGCCCGCGGCGACCGCCGCCAATCAGAGCAGCGATACGACTTATCTGTGCGCTACGGATCGCGACGGCAACGCGATCTCGTTTATTCAAAGCGTCTTTGCGCCGTTCGGTTCGCGGCTCATCGGCGGCGACACCGGCGTGATTATGAACAACCGCCTGTGCAGTTTCGGTCTCGACCCCGCAATGGCGAACGCGCTCAAGCCGGGAAAGCGGCCCGCCCACACGCTGAACACTTACATGCTATTCCGCCGTGACGAGGTTTTTGCCGCGGGCGGCAGCCCGGGCGCCGACGACCAGCCGCAGACCAACTTCCAACTGATTCACGATCTGGTGGATTTGAATATGGACCCGCAGAGCGCCGTCGAGGCGCCGCGCTGGAGCCACCAACCCGGCACGCCGCCGCGCGATCAACTGCCGGAGGCTCTACGTATGGAAGAGGGCTTTGATCAGGCGACGCTCGATGGCCTGCGCAAGAAAGGCCATAACGTTTCAGTCGTCGACCGATGGTCCTTCGGCAGCGCCAAAATTATCGTGCGCGATCGGGATAACGGTTGCTGGCTCGGCGGCGCCGATCCGCGCCGCGTTGCCTACGCGTTAGGTTACTGAGAACGGTATAAACCCAAACGAAATTCGAACCGCTTGACGATCCGCGCGAGCGTTGCTCTTTACGCGGCAACGAACGCAGCAATTTAGTCGCTCTCGAGTTTTTCAATCGAGAGCTTCGATCCTGAGGGTCTGGCCCAAGAGGAATCGCAAGAGTGAAATTCAGTCTGTTTACCGAAATCCAATGCCCGCAAGGATCTTCTCCCGCCGCGCGGCTCGAAGAATTTTTCGATCAAGCCGAGCTCGCCGATCGCTTGGGTTTTAACACTTACTGGGTTGCCGAGATTCACTGCCAGCCGAAATTTTCGCTGCTGTCCGCGCCGTATGTGGTGCTTGGCGCCGTGGCGCAGCGCACCAAGCGGCTGCGGCTGGGTGTCGCCGTCAACACTTTACCGGTGCACCATCCGGTAGAGCTCGCCGAAGAAGCGGCTATGCTCGATCTGGTCAGCAACGGCCGGATGGATTTTGCCGCGGGCGGCGGCCATCCGCATAGCCGGGCGTATGAATGCTTCGGCGCGGACCACAAATCAACGCACGCGGTCATGGCGGAATCGCTCGACGTGATTCGCAAAGCTTGGTCCGAACCGACTCTCATTCACACTGGGAAATTTTTCCAAATTCCCGAAGTCATCGTCAATCCCAAACCGGTGCAAAAACCGCTGCCGCCGTTTTACATGGCGACCAGCTCGCTCGACGGCGTCGAAGTGGCCGCGCGCCTGGGGATCAACATGTTTTTGCCGATTCATACGCGCACGCCAGAACAGGTTGTCGAGTACGCGACGGCGTACTGGGAGGGATTGAGGCACCATGGACATGATCGGAGGGCGCGCGAGCTGGGATTACTGATGCCGATGCACTTGGCGGCGACGACGGCAGAAGCCAAAGCGCGCTCGGCAGCGGGCGTCATGAGTTACTTTAAAACCATTCTCGACCTGCGACTGGACTACACCGAATGGTTGAACCGGCGCGGCGTGGAGCTGCCGGCGCGCCTGCGCACTGCGGCCGGATCGATGGTCGAATTCGATACGGTATGCGAGAAGCATGCGGTGATTGGTGATTCCGCTATGGCGATCGAGAAAATCAAAGAACTGACGCAAACGACCGGCGCGACGAATCTGCTTGCCTGGTTCAACATTGGCACCGTGCCGCACGTGCTTGTAAAGGATTCGATGGAGCGATTTACTGAGGAAGTGATGCCTAAGCTGTGATGCGTATCGGCTAGTTGCAGTGATGGAGTTTTGGAGTACTGGAGGAGTTAAAACATGGAAGAACTGATCGAACAAAAATGCGAAGCCTGCCGAGTCGGCGCGCCGTCCGTGACGGCGGAAGAAATAAAAGAGCTGCAGCCGAAAATTCCCGAGTGGCAAATTATCACCGAGGACTCGATCCCGAAGCTGGACCGCCAATTCAAGTTGAAGAATTTCAAAGATGCGATCGCGTTCACGGACTCCGTCGGGGCCGCGGCGGAAGAGGAAGGCCATCATCCGCGCCTGACCACCGAGTGGGGCAAAGTGGGCGTCACCTGGTGGACGCACAAGATCAAAAATTTACATAAGAACGACTTCATCATGGCGGCCAAGACGGACGCGATCTACAAAAAATACGCACAAAATTAGGCAGTCTTCGAAACATGCGACACTATTATTACCAAGCTGGGGTTAAAGTGATCGCTGACTAGGCGCTGGTTGCAAGTTCCTTTTCCCTTGACGGGGAGAGGTTAGGATAGGAGTGACGTTGTGCGCGCCGGAATGAATGGGCCCCTGAAGCGGCAAGCTTCACCCCGGCGACCACGATAGCGCGGGTACCGACCGTAGACTCACGTCGTAAGCCTTTTACCGCAGTTTCACCTTTAGAAACCGGGCCAAATCTTTTTGCCGTCCATCTCGGGTGAGAAGAGCGCATCCGGCAGTATCAGCCATCGTTACAATCAAGGTATCGACAGTCGGAATGGTTACACCCCTTTTTCTCATTTTGAGGTGGTTCTCGGCGGCAACGAGATGAACCGAGTAATCGGGTGGCGGGAGTCGATCGAAGCATTCCAGGTCAGCTTCAGCAAGGGTGAACTCTGCCGGGTTGGTTAATCCTTGCAAATACTCCTGGACAATAATGGCAGCGGTCGCCGGAGCGGGGCCTTGTCCCAAGAGTTCATCCAGGATCTCAGTTTCTCGACATTTAATGCCCGTGAAGTAGTCAATAAGAACGCTTGTATCGACCAGGGGACTTTCTCCATTCATGCGTCTCTTCCTCTCTCATTTTCCGAAGGTCACCGCGCCAATGGAACTTACCCCTGTGCTCTCTGACGGCTCGCAACCGAGCTAGCCGGATAAGCTCACGGAGTCCGAGGTGGATCACCTCTTTCTTGGTTCTGGCTCTCGTTAGCTCCATGGCCTCGGCCAAAAGCTTTTCGTCTAAGTCGATGTTCGTATGCGCCATAAGCGCCCCTCCTTAATAATGCACAAATATAGGCCGATTTATGTGCATCATCAAGGACCCGCCCCATGCTGGAAGGCATGAGAAAAATCCGCCCGCCCATGTTCGGAGCCAAGCGCGCGGTCACATCATGAGCGGTTTCTTTGACGCGGCATTTCCCCCACAAGTAATCATTGAGCGAATGGTGCATGTTAGAGTCGCTCAAGCTGAAAAGAATGTGAATTCCCGGCGATTGGATATCCGTATCCACGACGCCGACCCGTCGATTTCGGGCGGCGATTAGAGCGGCGAGGTTGGCGGTAATGTTCGATTTACCAGTTCCACCCCGATATGAATGAATTGAAACAATCTGAGACATGACTTGCTCCTTGGTGGCGGGCGTTCCCTTAGCGAAACTTCCAATTTCAATAGGCTCTGCGCTTCTAATTTCTAGTCGAGAGTGTCTTTGAACAATGCCAATTCAGAATTGCGGTCACATCCTGCGATCCAAGCTTCGATACTGGATGGCTTCGGCGATGTGCGAGGCGTGGATGTCTTCGGAACCGGCGAGGTCGGCGATGGTGCGGCCGACTTTGAGGACGCGGCTGTAGGCTCTGGCGCTCAACCCCAGTTTGTTGATCGCGGTCTCCAACAGTTTCTCGGCATCGTCTTTCACCGAGCAGTAGCGCTTGATTTCCCGCGTGCCCATCTGCGCGTTGGAGTGCAGCTTGGCTTTCTCGAACCTTTTCAATTGCAGCACTCGTGCTGCGTTGACGCGCTGGCGGATGACATCCGAGCTTTCACCGGCATCCTTGGTGGCGAGCTCTTGGTAGCGCAAGGTCGGCACTTCGACTTGGATGTCGATGCGGTCGAGCAGCGGGCCGGAGACTTTGGAGCGATAACGTTGGATTTGCAGCGGCGTGCAGACGCATTCCTTCTGCGGATCGGTTAGAAAGCCGCACGGGCAGGGATTCATCGCGGCAACCAACATGAAGCTTGCAGGGTAGTTGATCGAGCCCATCGCGCGCGAGACCGTAATGTTCCCGTCTTCGAGCGGCTGGCGCATGACTTCCAAGACATTGCGCCTGAACTCCGGCAGTTCGTCGAGAAACAACACTCCATTGTGAGCGAGCGACACCTCTCCCGGCTTCGGCACCGTACCGCCGCCGACCAGGCCGGCATCGGAGATCGTGTGGTGCGGCGAGCGAAACGGCCGCGTGGCGATGATCGCTTGGCCGTTGAGGGTGCCCATGACGCTGTGAATCTTCGTCGTTTCAAGCGCCTCCGACAGGGTGAGATCCGGCAAGATCGTCGGCAGCCTTTTCGCAAGCATGGTCTTACCCGATCCGGGCGGGCCGACGAGGATGACGTTGTGGCCGCCGGCGGCGGCGACTTCCAGCGCGCGCTTCACATGTTGTTGACCTTTGACGTCGTTAAAGTCGGCATGGTACTGCGAGTGGCGATTGAACAGATCGGCAACGTTGACGGTGGTCGGCTCGATGCGCTGCGCGCCGTTTAAGAATTCCACCACCTGGGGCAAGTTGCGTACGCCGAGGACTTCGACTTCGCTCACGACCGCGGCTTCGGACGCGTTCTGCTCCGGCAGGATCAGACCTTTGACTTGTTCCTTCTTTGCCGCCAGGGCGATCGGCAATGCCCCGCGCACGGGTTTTATCGATCCGTCGAGCGAGAGCTCGCCGATCAAGAGATACTCGTGGAGCAATTTTTTCCCGATGGACTCCTCGGCAGCGAGAATGCCGACAGCCATCGGCAGGTCGTAAGCCGATCCTTCCTTTTTGATATCGGCTGGAGCGAGGTTGATCGTGATGCGCTTGGCGGGAAAAGTGTAACCGCAGTTTTTCACCGCCGCGCGGATGCGGTCTTTGCTTTCCTTTACCGCGCCTTCGGGCAGTCCGACCGTGGCGAGCTGCGGCAAACCCGACGCCAGATCGATCTCGACTTCGACGCGCAGAGCGTCGATGCCGTAAAGAGCCGCGCTGTTGACCTTGGCAAGCATAATCGGGCGTGAAGCGCTGGTACGCTAGCAGAGGTCGTTTAGGATAACAAATGGAATCTCACGGACGGCCGAGAATTGAGGATCGAGAATCGAGGATGAGAGGAGCCGGCTGCGGATGTTTGGAGCACTAAGAGTCCATAGCGTTTTCGCGCAGAAGAATGCTAAATTCGCTAAAATTTATCTTTTTTGAACGACTTCAAAGATGACGGACGGGCGCGCAGGGCGTCGTCCTTGGTGACGCGGTCGAAGACATGAACGCCGCGGTTGTGGAGCAGGGTCGGTTGAGAGATCGCACGCCTGGCGGCGCCGGAGCACACGCCACAGCGTCTGAGCGGCTTGTCCGTTACTTTTTGTATCGCCTCGAAGCGATGACCCTTGGCGCATTCGTATTCATAGAGAGGCATAAAAAAGTTTTGGTACCATACTCTAGCGGTCTTCTCAACGTAAATGTGGTAGTTGTTCTCTTCATTTCAAGACGGATACTCAGGGCAGACCGCGTGGAGAGACCGTGACCGAACCGCTAGCTAAAAATCTGATGAATTTGTGAAGCCCGGGGAGCGACGGAGCATGGGGTCCAATCCTATTTTCGGGACGGTTGACGATGGTGTGCATTGAATTCACTACAGAAACGTTCGTGGCGTTTGTGGCAGGCGGTTTGCGTCAGCCAAAAGCACGCGGTCGTCGACACTTTCGATTTACACGACCCCAAAATTTTTACCCGAAGGGAGTGCCTGCCATGCCCGGCAATATCTTTTACATCATCGGTGTGATTGTTGTGGTTCTATTCATCCTCGGCTACTTGGGGCTGCGTTAGAGCTACAGCGTCGCTGCTCTCCACGGGTGACACTAGTCAGCAGCGATGTGCCCTTGCTACCCTGGCGATTCTAGCGCGACGTCCATTCGGGTTCGCCAGAGATCCGCCCAAACAGCCGTCGACCGTTGCCCTACGGTCGCTTGAAATCACCCGATAGGGTGTCGAATCAAGGGATTTCAGGTCCGCGGGCCACCCGTTCTTCTCCTTGCCGCTCGAAACATTTCCTGGTATAAGACTTCATGTTTGCTTGTGAACAAACGAGCAGCGGCAAAACCCAGGCCCAGGTCTGGGTTTTTTTTTGCCTCGCTCGGAGGTGAGCGATGCTAGAACAAGAAGTCCTGCCGGTGGGCTTAACCTTCGATGATGTTTTGTTGATTCCCGCCGAATCGTCCGTTTTGCCCGGCGATATCGACGTCTCGACTCGCTTGACGGAAAAAATCACGCTGAATATCCCGCTGGTGAGCGCGGCGATGGACACCGTGACGGAGTCCAAGACGGCGATCGCCATGGCCCAGGAGGGCGGCATTGGCATCATCCACCGCAATCTTTCGGTTGGGGCGCAGGCGGCGCAAGTCGAAAAAGTAAAAAAATACGAAAGCGGCATGATCACCGATCCGATCACGGTGGCGCCGGATCAGAAAATCTCCGACGCGCAGGAGATCATGAACAAGTACGGCATCTCCGGATTGCCGGTGACGAAAAACGGCCGCCTCGTCGGTATTCTCACCCATCGCGATTTGCGCTTCGAGAAGCGCCATGACCGACCCGTTTCCGAGGTCATGACCAAGGAAAATCTGGTGACGGTAGAACCGGGCGTCGATCTCGAGACCGCGAAGGAATTGTTGCACCAGCACCGCATCGAAAAACTCCTGGTCGTCGATGACCGCTTCGAGCTCAAGGGTTTGATCACGGTCAAAGACATTGAAAAGAAAATTCAGTACCCGCGCGCCTGCAAGGACGAGCGCGGCCGCTTGCGCGTCGGCGCCGCGGTCGGCGTCGGCGCGGATTGGGAAGAGCGGGTGGAGAGCTTGGTGCGCGCGGGCGTCGATCTGGTGGCCGTTGATACCGCGCATGGTCATTCGAAAAACGTTCTCGATGTCGTCGGCCAGATTCGCCGGCGCTATCCGGAGCTCGACCTGGCCGGCGGCAACGTTGCCACGGACGAGGGCGCGGCGGCTTTGATTCAAGCCGGCGTTAACGTGGTCAAAGTCGGCGTTGGTCCGGGCTCGATCTGCACGACGCGGGTCGTTTCCGGTGTCGGCGTGCCGCAGATCACGGCGATCGGCAGTTGCGCCAAGGCGGCGGCGCGCTACAACGTGCCGATCATCGCCGACGGCGGCATTAAATATTCCGGCGACATCACCAAGGCCCTGGCCGCCGGCGCGGATTCCGTCATGATCGGCAGTTTGTTCGCCGGCACGGAAGAAAGCCCCGGCGAAACCATCCTCTATCAAGGCCGAACCTACAAAGTTTATCGCGGTATGGGCTCGATCGGCGCCATGGGGCAGGGAAGCCGTGACCGTTATGGCCAGGCCGATGTGATGGATAGCAACAAGCTCGTCCCCGAAGGGATCGAAGGGCAGGTGCCGTACAAGGGCTCGCTTTCGTTTAATATCCAACAACTGGTCGGCGGCCTGCGCGCCGGCATGGGCTATCTCGGTTGCCGCGATGTCGCCACCATGCGAGCGAAGGCCAAGTTTATGCAAATCACTTCGGCGGCGCTTCGCGAAGGCCACGTCCATGATGTGTTCATCACCAAAGAAGCGCCTAATTATAGAGTCGAATGATCCTCGTCCTCGATTTTGGTTCGCAGTACACCCAGTTGATTGCGCGGCGCATCCGGGAGGCCAAAGTCTACTGCGAGATTCACCCGTTCAATATTCCGCTGGAAAAGATTAAAGCTTTGCGGCCGGAAGGGATCGTCCTCTCCGGCGGCCCGGCGAGCGTTTACCAGGAGAGCGCGCCGAGAGTTGAGCGGGAGTTGTTCCAGCTGCCCGTGCCGGTTCTCGGTATCTGCTACGGCATGGGTCTGGTTAATATCACGTTCGGCGGCGAGGCGGCACGCGCCGAGCGTCGCGAGTATGGCCCGGCTGAATTGATCATCGATGACGATGCTGATCTATTTCATGGCTTCGCCAAGCAGGACTTCACTCGGGTCTGGATGAGTCACGGCGACAAGATGACTCATTCCCCTCAAGGCTGGCATGTGCTCGCGCACAGCGTCAATTCGCCGATCGCCGCTTTCACCGATCCGAGCCGGCGCTTTTTCGGCGTGCAGTTTCATCCCGAGGTCGCGCATACCCCGCGCGGGCGCGAAGTGCTGAACAACTTCATTTTCCGCATCTGCGGCTGCCGGCCCGACTGGACGATGGAGCATTTCATCGAGTCGTCGGTGCGCCAGATCCGCGAGCGGGTGGGTGACGGCCGCGTGCTCTGCGCGCTCAGCGGCGGCGTCGATTCCGCGGTTGCCGCGACGTTGATTTACCGCGCGGTCAAAGAGCGGCTGGTTTGTGTCTTCGTCAACAACGGCCTTTTGCGCAAGAACGAGGCCGAACAGGTGTGCGGTTTGTTCGTGGAACGATTCGGCCAGAGCTTTCATTATGTTGACGCCACCGAAGAATTTCTTGCCGAGCTCCAAGGCGTCGAAGATCCGGAAATCAAGCGCAAGCAGATCGGCTACAAGTTCATTGAAGTTTTTGAACGACAAGCGCGTCGGCTGGGTGAAATCGAGTTTCTCGCCCAGGGAACTCTTTACCCCGATGTGATCGAGTCCGTTTCCGTGCTGGGTCCGTCGGCGACCATCAAGTCGCATCACAACGTCGGCGGTTTGCCGACCAACATGAAATTCAAGCTGATCGAGCCGCTGCGCGAGCTCTTTAAAGACGAAGTGAGAATCTTGGGCAAAGAACTTGGGTTGCCCAGCGAAATGATTCAGCGCCAGCCATTCCCCGGACCGGGATTGGCGGTTCGCGTTCTCGGCAAAGTGACCGAAGAACGCCTTAGAGTGCTGCGCGACGCCGACGTGATCGTGCTCGATGAAATCAAGACTGCCGGTTACTATGACAAAGTCTGGCAGTCTTTTGCCGTGCTGTTGCCGATCAAGACCGTCGGCGTCGTCGGCGACGAACGCAGTTACGAAAACGTCATCGCGCTCCGCGTCGTCGACAGCCAGGACGGCATGACGGCCAACTGGGTGGCGTTGCCGTTCGATTTGCTCGGTAAGATATCCAACCGTATCCTAAACGAAGTGCGCGGCGTCAACCGAGTCGTCTACGATATTTCTTCCAAGCCCCCCGCCACCATCGAGTGGGAATAGTCTTTGTCGATGCTCTTCTGTCACGTCAAGCTATTCAGATTCGCCAATATCCTTCGGCGCTATTTTGGAAGATTTCGTCAGTTCCGGGTTGTGGCCCGCTCCTGTGGATAACTCTTCGAACGATATCAGCGCGAAATAATTGTCGCGCCAGTTGCTTTGTGCTAGTTGTAAATTAACTCCGATGAAACACTCTCGTTTTGTTCATCTTCATTGCCATACCGAATATAGTCTTTTGGACGGCGCTAACAAGGTTGAAAAGCTTTTCGAGCGCATCAAAGCGCTCAAGCAACCGGCCGTCGCCATGACCGACCACGGCAATATGTTCGGCGCCGTGGAGTTTTACCGCGAGGCGATCAGCCACGGCGTCAAGCCGATCATCGGTTGCGAAATCTATGTCGCGCCGACCAGCCGCTTCGAGAAGAAGGGCGTCGACAAAGGACCCAAAGAATACAACAACCATCTGATTCTTCTGGCGATGAACAACGAGGGCTACCGCAACCTTTGCAAACTGGTTTCCCTCGGCTACATGGAAGGCTTTTATTACAAGCCGCGCATCGACAAGGAACTGCTCAAGGATCTTAACGGCGGACTGATCGCTTTGAGCGCCTGTCTGCAAGGTGAGGTTTCCCAGGCGCTCAACTACGGCATCCATGAGAAGGCCAAGGCGGCCGCGGAAACTTACGCATCAATTTTCGGCGACCGCTACTACATCGAGATTCAAGACAATAAGCTTCCCGAGCAGGAAAAAGTCAACCGGCAGTTGGTCGAGCTCGCCAAAGAGTTGTCGATTCCGGTCGTGGCAACCAACGATTGCCATTACGGCGAGCGGGCGGACTTCCACGCGCATGACGTGCTGTTGTGCGTGCAGACCGGCAAGACCGTCAGCGACGATAATCGCTTGAAAATCGAGACCGATGAACTCTACCTCAAGTCGGCAGATGAAATGATCCACGGCTTCGACTACTGTCCGGGCGCGGTCGAGCGCACGCTGGAGATCGCCGATCGCTGCAACGTCGAGATCGAGTTCGGCAAATATCATTTTCCGACTTTCACGCCGCCCAAGGAGATTAGCCTCGATGATTATCTCGACGAGCTGGCGCGCCTGGGGCTGGAAGAGCGGCTCGACGGTGTTACCGACCTGGAGGCGCGAAGAGGTTATTATGAACGGCTTGAATACGAGCTCGACGTCATCAAGCGGATGAAATTTCCCGGCTACTTTTTGGTGGTCGCCGACTTTATCAACTACGCCAAGCAAAACGGGATTCCAGTCGGCCCCGGACGCGGTTCGTCGGCCGGCAGCCTGGTCGCCTACGCGCTCAAGATTACCGACCTCGATCCGATCCGCCATGTCTTGTTATTCGAGCGCTTCTTAAATCCCGAGCGCCGTTCGATGCCGGATATCGACGTCGATTTTTGTATCCGCGGCCGGGCCCAGGTCATCCAATACGTCAAAGACAAGTACGGCGCCGACCGGGTGGCGCAGATTGCGACTTTCGGGACGCTCAAAGCCAAGGCCGCGATCAGAGACGTCGGACGGGCGATCGGTATGTCCTTCGCCGAGACCGACGCCATCGCCAAGCTGATTCCCGCGCCGAAGCAGGGGTTCGATTATCCGCTGACCGAGGCAATGAAGATGGAGCCGCGGTTGGGGGAGATGATGAAGGGCGATCCGCGGGTGAAAACTTTGATCGAGCATGCGTTGCGGCTCGAGGGGCTGGTGCGCCACGCCTCGACCCACGCCGCCGGCGTGGTGTTGTCGAATCTGCCATTGGTCGATCACCTGCCGCTGTTCGTCGATAAGGACGGCGGTATCGTCACGCAGTACGACATGAGCTGCGTGGAGAAGATCGGCCTCGTCAAATTTGATTTTCTCGGTCTCAAGACGCTGACCTTGATTCACGATTGTTTGAAGCTGATCGAAGCGACCCGCTACGAAAAGATCGACATCAACCGGCTGGAGCTCGACGACAAGAAAACGTACCGAACGCTTTGCAACGGCAATACCACCGGCGTCTTCCAACTGGAAAGCACGGGCATCCGCGAGATGACGGTGAAAATCCGGCCCAACTGCTTCGAGGATCTGGTGGCTATTCTCGCGCTCTATCGCCCCGGGCCGCTCGACAGCGGCATGGCCGAAGAATACATCAAGCGCAAACACGGCAAGGAAAAGATCAAGTATCTGCAACCGCTGCTCGAGTCGATACTCAAGGACACCTACGGCGTCATCGTCTATCAAGAGCAGGTCATGCAGATCGCCCAGGTGCTCGGCGGTTACACCATGGGCGACGCCGATATCTTGCGGCGGGCTATGGGCAAAAAAGATCCCGAGGAAATGGCGGCGCAGCGCGAGCGTTTCGTCGAGGGCGCGAAAAAGGAAAACATCGACGAGAAAAAAGCCACGGAGATCTTCGATCAGATGGAAACTTTCGCGCGCTACGGTTTTAATAAATCGCACTCGGCGGCGTACGCCCTGGTTTCCTACCAGACCGCGTATCTAAAAACTCACTATCCTGTGGAGTTCATGGCGGCGCTGATGACGTCGGAAATGGGCGACACGGATAAAGTGATCAAGAACCTTGCCGAGTGCCGCGAAAAGGAGATTGAGGTTCTCGCTCCCGACATCAACGAAAGCCGTTCGGACTTCACTCCGGTCGGCGAAAAGATCCGTTTTGGTTTGGCGGCCGTCAAAAACGTCGGCGAGAAGGCGGTGGAAGTGATCCTGCAGAGCCGCAGCCAGGACGGCCCGTTTGAGTCTCTGTTCGATTTTTGCCGGCGCGTCGACATGACGGCGGTGAACCGGCGCGTGATCGAAAACTTGATCAAGTGCGGGGCGTACGATTCGACCCAAGTTTCGCGCGCGCGCATGTTCGGCGCGCTGGACGATGCCATGAAAGCGGGCCAAGCGCACCAGCGCGATCAAGCGAGCAACCAGATCGACATCTTCGGCATGCTCGGCGCGCCAAGCAAGGGCGCCAAGAATGCAGGCGATGTGTACCCGCAAGTCGCGGAATGGTCGTCGCAGGAGTTGCTGGCCTTCGAGAAGGAAGCTCTCGGTTTTTATATCACCGGGCATCCGCTCGACAAATATGATCGCGCGCTGAAGAAAATCGTCAACGGCACCATCGCCGCGCTGAAAGAAAATGCGACACCGGGTGAAGTGAGGCTTGGCGGAGTCGTGTCGGCATTGAAACTGCGCAACACCAAGAAAGGCGACCGCTACGGCAATTTCAACCTCGAAGACAAAACCGGCTTTATCGAAGTGATCACCTGGCCGGATACCTACAAGAAATGCGCCATGCTGCTTGGCGCCGATGACCCGATTTTCGTCAAGGGGCGCTTGGAAATCGGCGAGGACCGGATGCAAATCATCGCCAATGAGGTCACTCCGTTGGCCGAAGCGGTTAAAAACCATAAGAACGGCTACGCCGACGGCAACGGCAGGAACAATGGCAACGGCGAGAAAGTCCATCTCTACGTGCGCGAGGCCGAAGTATCCGCGGACGAGTTGGTGAGATTGCGCGACACGCTGCTCGACTATCCGGGCCGAGCCACCGTGTTTCTCCATATGCTCGGCGCGGGTGAGAGTGAAACCGTCATCGAACTTCCCGACCAAGTGCGCATCGCGTCCACGCCGGAACTGGAAGCGACGGTTGAGCGGCTTTTCGGCGCGCGCGTCAGCTTTCGCTCGTTAGAATCTTGAAGCCGGTGACCTCAACGCGACAGCCCAAGGAACGGGCCGTGCTGGTCGGCGTCGAGCTGCCGTCGCGCGACCCTAAAGCGCCGTTGGATCTCAGTTTGGAGGAGCTCGAACGATTGGCCGAAACCGCCGGCGCGACAGTGTTGGAAAAACACAGCCAGCAGGTGAAAAACATCACGCCGGCAACGCTGATCGGCCGCGGCAAGGTGGATGAAATTCAGAAATCGTTACAGGCAATTCACGCCGATCTCGTCATTGTCGATGAAGATCTCACGCCGGCGCAGCAGCGCAATCTAGAAACCGCATTCAAGGTCCGCGTCATCGATCGCAGCCAGTTGATCCTCGACATTTTCGCCCAGCGCGCGCGCAGCAACGAAGGCAAACTTCAGGTCGAGCTGGCGCAGCTCGAGTATTTGCTGCCGCGGCTGACGCGCCAGTGGACCCACTTATCGCGCTTAGGCGGTGGTATCGGCACGCGCGGACCCGGTGAAACTCAGCTCGAAGTCGATCGCCGGCGCATCCGCGAGCGCATCGGCCACCTAAAGCAAAGGCTCATGACCGTCGAGCGCACGCGCACGTTGCAGCGCAAAGAACGCCACGAAGTGCCGTTCGCCACCGTGGCGCTGGTAGGCTACACCAACGCCGGCAAATCGACCTTGATGAACACGCTCACGCGCGCCGGGGTGTTCGTCGAAGACAAGCTTTTTGCGACTCTGGACCCGACCACGCGCGCGTTGCGCTTGCCCAACGGCGACAAGATCATGATCGTCGACACGGTCGGTTTCATCAACAAGATTCCCCATTCGCTGGTCGAGGCGTTCAAGAGCACGCTGGAAGAGGTATGCCGGGCCGATCTGTTGCTGCATCTGGTCGACACGGCCAACCCGCTCTATGAAGAACAGATCGAAGTGATTGAGAAAGTGCTCGGCGAGATCGGCGCGGGAGAAATTCCCACGCTGCTCGTGCCCAATAAAGTCGACGTGGCCTCAGCCGTGCCCCTACGGCAGCTTAAAAGAAGAGAGGTGCTTGATGTTTGTCCGATCTCGGCTCTGGCCGGGACGGGTGTCGCCGAGCTTCTCGACACCGTAGGCAAGATTCTTGATCGCGATAAAGTCGAGTTGCACGCTTGTTTGTCGCCAGGGCAGGGCGAGCTGGTCGCGCTGTTGCGCGAGCGCGGCCGCATCGTCGAAGAAATCTACGAAGGCAACGTCATTCGCGTGACCGCGATGGTTACGCCAAAGCTGGCGGGGCAGATGCACAAGCTCTTGAAGGCGAGTCCCGTTCCACCCGATCGGATGTCCTAACACGTTGCTGAAAAAGTCTGTGTGCAGGCTGCTCAAAAAGATTCAGAGGCAAGGCACATCGGAGGGATATGAGCGAAAGGGGTGTTGGAGTGTTGAAACCATCATTCCATTACTCCACCACTCCAGCACTCCAGCCTTTTTCACCTGCCTGCCAGATGCGTCATGCTGAACCTGCCCAACTGCCTGACGCTGTTTCGCATTCTGACGATTCCAATTTTTCTCGAATTTCTCGCCTACCATTATTACTGGCAGGCGCTGCTGGTATTCGCGATCGGCGGTTTGACGGATTTTCTCGACGGCTTTTTCGCGCGCCGGATGAACCAGCAAACCGCGCTCGGCACATACTTGGATCCGGTCGCCGACAAGCTGCTGGTAATCTCGTCGTACGTCATGCTGGGTTCGATCGGCGGCATTCCTGTTTGGCTCGCCGTCGTCGTCGTCGTTCGCGATGTTCTGATCGTGATGGGCTATGCGATCATTTACTTTTTGGTCGAGGAACGGCTCCAAGTCCGGCCGAGTCTCATCGGCAAATGGAGCACGACGTTGCAACTGCTGACGCTAGGGCTGGCGTTGCTCACGCTGCACGACCCGCGACTGCTCAGTGAATGGGTGCTGCAATTTTTTGTTGGCGCCAGCGCGCTTGCGACGATCGTGTCCGGCTTTCAATATCTTTACCGCGGCTTGGTTTGGTTGCAATCGAGGGCCCCATCGATCACCCCGCCTGGTTGACACCGGGTCTAAAAATTGGTAGTAAAATCAGTCTCTTGCAATCT